>RECO01000193.1 GCA_007694015.1 Geminicoccaceae bacterium | reverse complement strand
ATGGGGCGTAGCCAAGCGGTAAGGCAGTGGGTTTTGGTCCCATGATCCCAGGTTCGAATCCTGGCGCCCCAGCCAATCTCGCGACATCAGCTCAGCATGTAGTTGGCGGCGACGCTGCGGTAGGCCGCAATCTGGGCGTCGATCCAGCCCTGGTCACGGCCGAGTTCGGCAGCGAGGATGACCGCGACCGCGGGGGCGGCTTCGACGCTCGCAGCGGCGTCCAACAGCAAGGCGCGCGTGCGGCGGGACAGCACGTCCTCGACCGTCCGCGCCATCTCGTGCCGGGCAGCCCAGGCGGCTTCACCTAGGTGATAGGGTAGATTGGGGTGCAGCCTTTCGCTCCAGCCCGAGCCTTCGCCCAGGGTGGCGCGAACCGCGGGCGCATCGGCGCCGTAGAGGGCGAGCAGATCGGCGCCGTTCGCAGGCTCCTTCGACCAGCCGTGCAGGCGCAGGTCGACCGTCGGTGACGGCCGCTCGGGCAGGCCACCGACCAGGGCCGCGGCGTCGACCGTGTCCTCGGCCATCTTGCGGTAGGTGGTCCATTTGCCGCCGGTGATCGTGACCAGGTTCGACTTCGAAATCATCAGCACGTGGTCGCGGGCCAAGGCCGCCGTACCCTTGTCGCCCGCGGACCGGACGAGCGGGCGGATGCCGCAATAGACGCTCAACACGTCGGCGGGCGTCGGGTCCTTCGCCAGATAAATGGCCGCGTGTTCCAACAAAAACGCGATCTCGTCGGCGCGGGCCGTCGGCTCCAGGGGCGTCGTCGTGATCTCGGTGTCGGTGGTGCCGACGATGGTGCGGCCGTGCCACGGGACGGCGAACAGCACCCGCCCATCGGCCGTGCGCGGCACCATGATCGCCGTCTCGCCGGCCAAGAAGGAGGCGTCGAGCACCAGATGCACCCCCTGGCTCGGCGCGATCAGCCGCTCCTCGCTCGGATCGTCCAGTTGGCGCACCGCATCCGAATAGACGCCCGTCGCGTTGACCACCACGCGACCGTCGATCTCATACTCGCTGCCGGTCTCGGCATCGACGGCGCGCACGCCCTGGACGAGACCACCGCGCTTGGTGAGCCCCGTCACCCGCATGTAGTTGAGCGGCACGCCACCGTAGGCGGCGATGGTTTGGGCGAGGTTGATGGCGAGCCGCGCGTCGTCGAACTGGCCATCGTAATAGATGACGCCGTTCTTGAGGCCCTTCGGCTCCACGTTCGGCAGCATCTTCAAGGTCGCCTCGCGCGAGAGCAGCTTGGAGGGGCCGAGGCCCAGCTTGCCCGCCAGCATGTCGTAGAGCTTCATGCCGACGCCGTAGAACGGCCCTTCCCACCAGTCGTAGATCGGCACGACGAAGGGCTGGTTGTGGCAGATGTGCGGGGCGTTCTGGAGCAGCCGCCCACGCTCGCGCAGGGCTTCCATCACCAAGGACACGTTGCCCTGCTGCAGGTAACGAACCCCGCCGTGCACCAGCTTGGTGCTGCGGCTGGAGGTGCCCTTGGCGAAGTCGTCCTGCTCCAACAAGAGCGTGCGATAGCCGCGCGCCGCGGCATCGAGGGCGGTGCCGAGCCCGGTCGCCCCGCCGCCGATGACGATGAGGTCGAAGCGTTCGGGTGCTTGGCGCAGCTCCGCCATATAGCGATCGCGGTCCATGTTCGGGGGCGTGGTCATGGCGGCGCCCATTACCGGCTCAGTCCTCGTCCAAGGCCCAGCCCTTCGCCCGCTCGATTGCGGTGGTCCAGCGGCGGTAGAGCCGCTCGCGCGTGGCGGCTGGCATGTTGGGGACGTAGCGCTCGCGCAGCTGCCAGCGCGCCGCCAGCTCCTCGCGGCTCTCCCAAAAGCCGGTGGCGAGACCGGCGAGGTAGGCGGCCCCCAGGGCCGTGGTGTCGACCACGCTCGGCACGTCCACCGGCACATCCAGCATGTCGGCCTGGAACTGCATCATCCAGCGGTTCTCGGATGCGCCACCGTCGGCCCGCAGTTCCCGCAAGGGCACCCCCGACTCGCGTTGCATCGCCTCGACCACGTCCTTGGTCTGGTAGCACATGCTCTCCAACGCGGCGCGGGCGAGGTGCGCGCGCGTGGTGCCGCGGGTGAGGCCGATCAGCAGGCCACGGGCATAGGCATCCCAGTGGGGGGCGCCGAGCCCGACCAGGGCCGGCACGAAATAGACGCCGTCATTGGCCGCGAGCGAGCGCGCCAGGTCCTCCGTCTCGGCGGCGGCGGCGATCAGCCCCAGGCCGTCGCGCAGCCACTGTACCGCGGCCCCCGTGACGAACACGGCCCCTTCGAGCGCGTAGTCGACCGGCCGATCGCCGATCTGCCAGGCGATGGTGGTGAGCAGCGCTCCCTCGCTCGTCACCGCCTCCGGCCCGGTGTTCATCAGCACGAACGAGCCGGTGCCGTAGGTGTTCTTGGCGAGCCCCGCAGCGAAGCAGGCCTGGCCGAACAGTGCGGCCTGCTGGTCGCCCGCCATCCCGGCGACGGGAATGGGCCGGGCGCCGAAAAACGCGTCCGCAGCGGTGTAGCCATAGATTTCGGCCGAAGGCCGGACCGCCGGAAGCAGGGGCTCCGGCACGTCGAGCAGCGCCAGGATCTCCGCATCCCACCGGAGGCCGTGGATGTCGTAGAGCAGCGTGCGCGAGGCGTTGGTCACGTCGGTGACGTGAACGCGGCCGCCGGTCAGCTTCCACACCAGCCAGCTGTCGATGGTGCCGAAGGCGATCTCGCCCCGCTCCGCCCGCGCCCTGAGCCCCGGCACGTGGTCCAAGAGCCACTTGACCTTGGTACCCGAAAAATAGGGATCGACGACGAGCCCTGTCTTGGCGCGGATCATGGCTTCGACGCCGTCCTGGGCGCGCAGGGCATCGCAAAGGCCCGCCGTGCGCCGGTCCTGCCAAACGATCGCCCGGTGCACCGGCTCGCCCGTGCGGCGGTCCCAAAGCACCACCGTTTCGCGCTGGTTGGTGATGCCGATGGCGGCAACGTCGCCGCTGCCGATCTTGGCATCGCGCAAACCGGCGGCCACCACCCGCATCGTCACCTCCCAGATCTCCTGGGCGTCGTGCTCGACCCAGCCGGGCCGCGGGTAATGCTGGGTGAACTCCGAATAGGCCCGCCCCGCCACGTTGCCTGCACGGTCGAACACCAAGACGGTCGTCCCGGTGGTGCCCTGATCGATGGCGAGCACGTGGCTGGTCATGGCCCTCTCCCTGGCAACGACGTCACCGTTCGCGGTGCGGTGATCGACACAACGATGCTAGGGAAGCGACGGCAGGAAGGGAAGCCGAGGGGGCTTTTGCCCCCCCTTGGAACCCCCCGGCCGCAGCAGGCTCCGGTGTGTTTTTGGAGGTGGCGAGGGCGTCTTCACGGCTCTATGTCGGGTGGATCAGCACGGAGAGGGAGGACCATGGCCACCGTTTTGCGACCCAATATCGACCATTGGCAGGAGCGGGTGGATCTCGCGGCGGCCTTTCGCTGGACCGCGCGGCTCGACATGCACGAGGGCGTGGCCAATCACTACTCGGTGGCGGTGGACGATCGTCATTTCCTGATCAACCCGAAGAACCGGCACTTCTCGCGGGTGCGGGCGAGCGAATTGGTGCTCTGCGACGCCCTCGACGAGGCGACCATGGACCGCCCCGACGCCCCGGAGCGCACCGCTTGGGCGCTGCACGGTGCTCTGCATCGCAACAAGCCCGACGCCCGTTGCGTGCTCCACGTGCACTCCAAATACGCCACCGTCCTCGCCTGTCTGGAGGACAGCCGGCTGCCGCCGATCGACCAGAACGCCATGCGCTTCTTCGACCGGATGGCGATCGACACGGGCTTCGACGGCATGGGCCTCGACGACGAGGCCGAGCGCGTCAGCCATGCCTTCGGCGACAAGCCCATTTTGGTGATGGGCAATCACGGCATCATGGTGACGGCCCCCTCGGTGGCACTCGCCTTCGACGAGCTCTACTATTTGGAGCGGGCCTGCATGGTCTACGTCACCGCACTGATGACCGGCCAGCCCTTGCGCATCGCCTCCGACGCCGTCGCGCGCAAAACGATGGAGCAGTGGTTGGAGCAGCCCGACCAAGCCGAAAACCACCTGGCCGAACTCAAGGCCATCCTCGACGCCGAAGACAGCGACTACGCCCGCTGACCAGCCAAAAGCGGCGGCAACGCCGCCGCCATCCGCCAAGTGGCAAAAGCGGCCAGCGGCACGTGCAAGCACGTCCCGCTGCCCGCTTTTGCCCGGGGGTTTCCCAAGGGGGCCAAAAGCCCCCTTGGCCTTATCTTTCTTTGGGGGGGCTATAGCGCCTTGGCCTTCCTCACCTTCACTTCTTCCCGGGCGCGTGCCGGCCTTGACCCTGGGGGCCGTCTCCCCTATCAACCCGCTCTCGGTTGCGGGTCCGGCCCACGCTGCACGCTTTGGCGTGTTCGGGCGGCTCGTGATGGTCACCTCGACCCGACGATCAAGAGAGGACGGTTCCCATGGCGCGTCGATGCGTCCTGACCGGCAAGGGTGTGCTTGCCGGCAACAACGTCAGCCACGCGAACAACAGAACGCGGCGGCGCTATTTGCCGAACATCCAGAGCCGTCGGTTCTACAGCGAGCGGCTGGCCACTTCGGTGCGCTTGAAGGTGGCGGTGAACACGCTGCGCACCATCGAGAAGCGCGGCGGCCTCGACGGCTTCCTGCTGTCGTCGAAGGATGCGGACCTGCCGGCCGAGCTGCGCCGGCTGAAGCAGCGCCTGGTCGAGGCCGAAGCCGGCGCCAACGCCGCCTGAACGCTCGACCTTTTCCATGTCGTCGCAGATAGAACGCTGGGTCCTGCCCGTCCTGGCGATGACGCTGGTCGTCGTCGCCTCCAACATCCTCGTCCAGTACCCGATCAACGACTGGCTGACCTGGGGAGCGTTCACCTATCCGGTGGCCTTCCTGGTGACCGACCTGACCAACCGCCGCTTCGGTCCAACGATGGCGCGGCGGGTGGCGCTGGTCGGCTTCGCGCTCGCCGTGGTCTTGTCGATCTGGCTGGCCACGCCGCGGATTGCGTTGGCATCGGGGGCGGCGTTCCTCTCCGCCCAACTGCTCGACGTTGCGATCTTCAACCGGCTGCGGGACCAAAGCTGGTGGCAAGCCCCGCTGGTGTCATCGGCACTGGCCTCGGCATGGGACACGGCGCTCTTTTTCAGCCTCGCCTTCGCCTTCACCGGCCTGCCCTGGGTCACTTGGGCCATCGGCGACTTCGCCGCCAAGATGACCATGGCGTTGATCCTGCTGCTACCCTTCCGCTTCTTGATGGGACGACGGCCCGCAACCGCCTGACGCCCCACCGGGCCAGCGGTAGTGCAAGAGCAGGGTCCGTTGCAGCGCGCTGAAATTGTCGTCGCTGACGATGAGGATCTCGACGTCCTCGCCGCGCTGCCAGACGGCAATACCCTCCATGTTGTCGACCGCGTCGTCGATGCCGAGCTGCGCCAGGCGTATCGGCCGCAACGGTCCCGCCTCCGCCAAGGCATCCACCGCCAAGCAGGTGATCCGCGCCCGCCAGCCGCCGAGCAGGCTGAGGCTACGTTCGACGAAGAAGAGCCGGTTCCCCAGCCGATCCGCGCCGGTTGGCGCAAAGCCGTCGGTCGCGACGTAGTCGAGCCTTCGCCCGTCGTGCAAAAGGGCCGGAAAGACGCCGTCGATGCGGGTTTCGGCCACCGCCAGCCAGCCGCCGCCCGGCAGGTCGACCAAGGCTTCGAAGCCGCGATTGGGCCGGAGCCCGAGACCGGTGACGGCCAAGGCCTCGGCCACGCCCGCGGGCTCACCCACCGGCCCGTCGAGCGTGATGATCCGGTCGGGCAGCCGCGCCGTGCCCTCGGTCGTGATCAGCAATCGCCCGTCCACCACCGCCATCGCCTCGACGTCGTCCGACCAGGTAGGCGACAGGGGAAAGCGCTGGATGTGGGCACCAGCGAGCCCTCTAAGCCCGCCGCCGTCGTCGAACGAGAGGAGGGCGTCGACCAGATGCCCCCGATCGGTCGCCAGCAGCAAACGCTCGGGCTCGGGCAGCCGGAGGATCGAGGAAAAGCCGCCGATGCGCGGATCGCCGCCCTGCAACTGCAACCGCGCGACGCCCTGCAGCACGCTGGCGGCGGGATCAGGCTGCGCACCCTCGTGGCGAACCTCGAGCGACACGGGTTGGCGTGCATCGGCCACCTCGCTCGCCGACACGCAGGCCACGAGCACCGCAGCGAGCAGCAAGGCCGGCCGAGGAACCCGAAGCCGGCCGTGCTCCAGGGTAGACGCCATGCAAACCTCCGCTTAGCCTCGTGCGTCATCAATTGCAGGCACGCGCGCGACCTGCCAACCACCTCGGGTCCGGTTCGATCGTCCGACCGTCGACCTGCTTTCGCAGCTCCCAGATAGCCCCGCATGGACGTTCCCGTCTCCCTCCCTGCCCTGCCCCTCCTGTTGCTCGCCGCCGGCGCGCTCGGCGGGCTGCACGCGGCGGTCCTGGCCCTGTTCGCTCGCGTCCTCGCCTGCGCTCGGCCCACGCTTTCGGGGCTCCGCGCTCTCGTTGCCCTCGCCGCCTTGTTCCTCTTGACGCAAGCTTTGGCCTTGAGCCTGCCCGCGGCTGGGGCAGCGCTCCCACCTGGGCCGGCCGCGCTTTGGACAGGCCCCTTGCTCCTGCTCCTGCTCGCAGCCGCCCAGGCCCTTCTGGTGCGGCGTGGCGGGTGGTCGCTGAGCCTGCGCAACCCGGCGCTCGCCAGCAGCTTGGGCATCGATACCGCTGCCAGGGCCCGGTGGCTGGCGACCGCTGCCGCCGTCCTGCTCGTCGCCGCGACGCTCTTGCGACCGGCGTTGCCGAGTGTGCTGATCCTGCCGGCGCTGCCGCTGGTTCCCTTCGCGGCGGTGCTGCTGTTTCCAGCCCGTGCGGCCGTGCTCCTGGCCACGCTCGCCTACGCCGCCGACGGCTTCGTCGGACTGATCCTGCCCGCCATGCCCACTGGGCTCGTCGGTGCGGCGACGCTGCTGCTCGCCCGCCTGGCCGCCGACACCCCGCGCGCGCTGGGCGGTCTTAGGCCGTGAGGGCGCGGCTCGGCGCCTGGGCCATGGCGGCCGTGGTCATCGGTGCCACCGCCTATGTCTTCGTCGTCCTGGCCGGGGGCGGGCACGATGAAGCGCTGCTGCTGATCGCCATCACGGCCCTCATGGCCAGCGGCGCGCACCTGTCCATCGGCCTCACGAAGCGGCCGATCCTGGCCTTGTCCGTGCCGCTCCTGGCCGGCTGGTGGCTCGCCACCTACGCGACGGTCGGACCGATCGCGAACCTCGCGGCAGCGGCCGGACTGGGCGCACTCGCCGGTGCCCTGCTGGGGCTTTCGGCTGGCGGCTCCCTCGCCCGTTGCGCGGGGCTGAGCCTTTTGCTCGCGGTCGTGGTCGAAGGCTTTGCTACCGGGTTGGCCGGCGAGCCGGTGGCCTTGGGCGTCACCACCTTCCCCTTGATCGCCGTGCTGGTCTTGGCCGTCCTCGGCCTGCTGGTCGGCTGGTGGGCGGAAGCGAGCCTCGGCGCGGCCTTGCTGCACCGGACCACGGCAGCGGATCAGGGTGCGGCCGCCGGCTTGCGGGGGCCGCGGCTTTGGGCCGTCGCCACGGCGCTCGGCGGCAGCTTCGCCGGGCTTGCCGGAGCGCTGCTCGCCCACAGCGGCGCTGCACCACCCGGCGTGCAGTTGGGCCTGGTCCTGGCGGTGGCCGCCTTCGCCGGCGGTGCCGGGCTTCTCGCCGGCACGCTCACCCTCACCGCCGCCCTCTGGCTGTTGCCGGAAATGCTGGCACGAACCGGCTGGGTCAGCCTCGATTGGGAGCTGCTCACCGCCGCCCTGATCGGCGCCGCACTGTTGGCCGCCTGGGCCGGCGGCGGGCTCCAAGAGCGCGATACCGACCATGGCTGAGCCCATCCTGCGCATCGAAGGGCTCGGCTGCCAGAACGGTGCGGCGGCAACGCTGCACGGCGTGTCCCTGCGCTTGGAGCCAGGCACCCTGACGGCGCTGATCGGGCCGGACGACACGGACAAGCAAGCCCTCGCCGATACGCTCGCCGGCCGCCGGCCGAGCCATCGCGGCACGCTCCTCCTCGACGGCCGTCCCATCACCCGCCTCGGCGCCGTCGACCGCATCCGCCGCGGGCTCGTCGTCACCACCGACCCCGCCACCCAGGTGCCGGCTGAACGCCTGATCGAGGCCACGGTGGTGGCCATGGCCGGGCGCGCACCGCACCGGTCGCGTTGGTGGCAACGGCGCGCCCGCGGCGCGCGGCTGGAAGCGGCCCGGGAACTCATCCGCTTCGTCGGCCTCGGCGAGCTGGCCGACGAGGCGCCCCGCACCCTCGACCCGCTCGGCCGCGCCCGATGGAGTCTGGCCCGAGCCCTGGCCCTGGCCCCTTCTGTCCTGGTCGTCGATCGCGTGACGCGCGGCCTCGACGCCGCCGAGCGAGCCGTCCTCGCCGGGCTCGTCGCCCGGATCGCCCAAGGCGGCATCGCCGTGCTCTGGATCGAGGACGACGTCGAGCTCGTCGGCGAGGTCGCCGAGGCCGCGTTCGTCCTGGCCCATGGCCGCATCGTCGCGGGCGGCCCGATCGAGGTCCTGGCCCACTCCCGCGTCGCCGAAGCCGCCTTTCTGGGCGAGGCGTCATGAGCCCCGCCTGGCCCGAGCCCGCAAGCCTGCTCACCCTCATCACGAGCGTGCGCACGCGCCGCAGCGAGATCGAAGCCGCCCTCGGGCCCGCCCCCGCCGCCGGCGTCATCACCTGGGTCGCATCCCAGCCAACCGGCGCCGACGACGTCCTGCTCGGCCACCAACTCGGGCCCCGCATCGAACGCATCCAAGGCACCACGCGCGCCGCCTGGCTCGAGGTCGTGCCCGAACTCACCACCCGCCTGCAACACCCCTGGCAGCAACTCGGCGCGAGCGAACGCTACCTCGCAGGCGTCGCCCGGTGCCTCATCGCCGGGGGCACGCCTTGCGTTCTGGAACTGCCCGGCACAGCACTGGACGGCGCACGCCTGAAAGCCCTGGTGGCGGACCTCACCGCCCGCGGCGTCGGCGTGGTCGTCGTCGAACGCCGCCTCCGCCTGCTCCAGGCCCTCGCCACCCCAAGCTGGTTGCTCGACCGCACCATGGTGGCCGGCCCCGTCCCCCCGGAAAGCCTCCTGGACCACGCGGATGCCTGGAGCCTGTGCTTCGGCGGCACGCTCGCGACGCGAGGGGAAGAAGGGGTAGGGGGCTTTGGGCCCCCTACGACCCCCGGCTGAAGGCTGACGCCTTCAGCAGTTGCGGGAAAAACGTTCAGGCGAAGCGGCCGAGCACGCCTTGGGCCGTCAGCTTGGCACCGGTGAGACGGCGTTCGGCGGCATCCATGCGCCAGGTGAGCATGGCTTGGGCGGCGGCGAGCACGTCGGCGGCGCGGCCCGGATCGGCCGCGATGTTGGTGAATTGGTGCGGGTCGGCGACGAGGTCGAAGGCGAGCGGCGGCAAACCGTTGCCGTGGACGTAGGCGATCTCGGCGCTCTGGTGGACCGCCAGTTGGCAGCGGTCCGCCGCGAGGCCCAAGGCACGTTCGAACGTCAGGCTCTCGACATCGCGGCAGTCGTGCTCGTAATGGGTCGCACGGCGCCAATCGGGCGGCGTTTCCCCCCGGAGCCACGGCACCAGGCTCCGGCCGTCCGCGGCCAACGGCACCTCGCCACCGAGCCGCTCGATGATGGTCGGCAACAAATCGACGTGCTCGGTGAACGCCCGGACCTCCGTTCCGGCCACCTCGCGCCATCGGGGGTCGCGGATGACGAGCGGCACGTGGAAGGCTTGGCGGAAAAAACCGTTCTTCCCCCAAAGCCAATGGTCACCCAGCATCTCGCCATGATCGCCGGTCAGGATCACCAGCGTGTCGTCGAGTTCGCCGCGGGCATCGAGGGCCGCGAGGATCCGGCCGATCTCGGCGTCGAGCTGCATGATCAGGCCGAAATAGACGGCACGGGCCTGGCGCATCTCTCGGTCGTCGCGCGGGTCCGGCTTGCCCCACCAGCCGCTGGAGAGGGGTTGCGCCAACTGCGTCGCCAGCCACGGGTGCAAGGCCGCCGCGTCCGCCGGTGTCGGCCGTCGCACCGGCGCCGGCACGTCGTCCGAGTGCACCGCGCGGTGGAACGGCTCGGCCGCAACCAAGGGCGGGTGCGGGTGGATGAACGACAGATGCGCCGACCAGGTGCCGTCCTGGCGTTCCAGCCAGCGGAGAAACCGGCCGGCGAGGAAGGCCGTTTCCGAGTGCTCGGGGCGCACCTTCAAAGGCTCGCCGAGCGGCCGCCCGTAGAGCTCGCCGAGCGTCAGGCGGCCATAGCCCAAGTCCTCCAGCCAGGCGAGCCAGCCGGCCAAGTCCTCACCCAAGGGCTGCACCACCGCCCATTCCGGAAACACGCCCTCGTAGCTGCGAAGGCGCGGGTCGCTTTCGTGATAGCATCGGGGGTCGAGGCTCGTGTCGGTGTAGCCGAACAGTGCCGGCGTGCGCCCCAGCGCCCGCAGCTCGCGGGCGAGGTGGGTGTGGCGCGCATCGAGCGGGGTGCCGTTGGTGATCGAGCGGTGGTTGAGCGCATAGAGGCCGGTGTGCAGGCTCGCCCGCGACGGCCCGCACGGTGTGGCCTGCGCGTGGTGATGCCGAAAGCTCAAGCCCTCCTGCACCAGCCGGTCGAGATGCGGTGTGCGGAGGCACGGGTGGCCGAAGGCGCCGATGCACTCGGCGCGCCATTGGTCGGCGGTGATGAGAAGGAGGTTCAAGGCTGGCGGCTCTCCGCGCTGGAGCTGACGCCCGCTTGCTATCAGCATCGCCCTGGCCAACGAAGCCCCGATCCGCCAAACTTCCAGCCATGCGGCTCGGCTTTGCGATCTTGGCGACGCTGCTCGCCCCCCTCGTGGCTTGCGCGCCACGCATCGAGCCCATGCGGCCCGTCGTGGCGCCACCGGCCGCGGCCGCGCCGAGCTTTCAGGACCATCTCGACGCCTCGGGCGTGCCCCTCGACTTGCCCGACGGCAAAGCCATCGTCGTCAACGTGCCGGCCTTCGAACTGATCGCCTTCGAGGATGCCCTGCCCATCCTGCGCAGCCGGGTGATCGTGGGTGCCGAGGCAACGCCCACGCCGTTGATCGAAACCGCCACCAGCGTCGTCCGTTTTCGCCCCTCGTGGCGACCGACGCCGACCATGATCGCCACCGGGGCCTATGAGGATCGCCGCTGGCCGCCCGGCCGCAACAACCCCCTGGGCCTCGCCGCGATCCGCCTGGAGCCTGGCCTCCTCGTCTATCTGCACGACACCAACCGCCGGGACCTCTTTGCCCGCGAGGACCGGGCCATGTCGTTTGGCTGCGTTCGCGTGGAACGCTGGGACGAACTCATCGCCTGGCTGCTCGACTGGGACCTGGCCGACGTCCATCGCCTTGCCGAAGGCAGCCGCACCGTCGACGTGGCGACCGAGGGAATCCCCGTCATCTTCGGCTATTTCCTGACCTTCCCCGCCGATGACGGCACAGCGCAGCGCTTCGCCGACGTCTACAACCGCGGCCCGGACGTCAGACCGACCGACCGCACCACGCTGCCCACCACCGGCCCGGCCTGCGGCGGCGCCCTCGCCGGGAACTGACAACCACCGCAAGCCCGGCGGCATGCCCGCCGGCCTCCTCCTCAACTCCGGCGGCATGGCCGCCGGTGGGGGGCGCGGGGGGCCAAAAGCCCCCCGATCCTTCCCTTCCCTATCCTTCCCTTCTCCCTTCCCTGGACCTCGGCCTCGGCCTGGCCCTACGCCTGGGCGTCCGCGATCGGTTCCAGGATGCAGCCGGCGATGCGCCAGGTGCCGTCGCGTTGGCGTTCCATCAGGTAGTAGGCCATGACGGCGAGACCGTCGGGGCCGACGAGGAGCACGCGCTGGGTGGGCGCGCCGCGGAAGGTCACGATGTCTTGGAAGCTGACGGTTTGCGGGCGGTAGACGGGTTGGTAGCCGGCGCGGACCATGGCCATGAACACGTCGGCGGTGCGGAAGAGGTCTTGGATGGTGGGTGAGGCGTAGGCGAAGGCGGCGTCCTTGTCGTCGCGCTGGAAGGCGTCGAGTTGGGACTGGACGACGGCGCGGATGGCGGCGGTGTCTTCGGCGGCCAGGTCGACGGCCAGGCTGGGGCTGGCCCAGCTGGATGTGGCGAAGGCGAGAGCGAGTGCGAAAAGCAGCGCGCGCATGGCAGTTCCCCTCCTGTCCAGGAGTTGAACATTAGGCCATGCGGGCGCGCCGGCAAGCGTCGCACTTGGTCGATCGATGGTCTCGCCGTCCCGCAGCCTCCCGCCCGCCCCCACACGCGTCGACGATGCGATGGGTGGCCGGGCGGGGCGCGGGGCCGCGCTTGGCGGGAGAGCCGCGTCAGCGGGTGGGGACGGGCACCTCGCCGCGATAGTCGTAGAAGCCGCGTTTGGTCTTGCGCCCCAGCCAGCCAGCTTCGACGTATTTGGCGAGCAGCGGACAGGGCCGGTATTTGCTGTCGTTCAGGCCCTCGTAGAGCACCTGCATGATGGCGAGGCAGGTATCGAGACCGATGAAGTCGGCCAACTCCAGCGGGCCCATCGGGTGATTGGCGCCGAGTTTCATCGCCGTGTCGATGCTCTCGACGTTGCCGACGCCTTCGAGCAGCGTGTAGACGGCCTCGTTGACCATCGGCAGGAGGATGCGGTTGACGATGAAGGCGGGGAAGTCTTCGGCCGTCACCGACACCTTGCCCATCTTCTCGGCGACCTGCTTGATCGCCTGATAGGTGTCTTCCTGCGTCGCGATGCCGCGGATGATTTCGATCAGCTGCATCCGCGGCACGGGATTCATGAAGTGCATGCCGATGAAGCGTTCGGGCCGGTCGGTGGCGGCCGCGAGCCGGGTGACCGAGATCGACGAGGTGTTGGTGGCGATCAGCGCGTCGGGCTTCACCGCGGCGACGACGCTCTCGAAGATCTTGCGCTTGAGCTGTTCGTTCTCGCTCGCGGCCTCGACGACCAGTTCGCAGTCATGGAAGATGGCGTAGTCGAGACCGGTCTGGATGCGTTCCAAGGCGTGCGCGGCGTCGGCTTCGCTCAGGGCGTCGCGCTGCACCAGCCGCGAGAAACCGCGCTTGATGTGGGCGAGCGCGGCATCGAGGCGTTCCTGATTGACGTCGAGCATTTGGACGTCGAACCCGGACTGGGCGGCGACTTGGGCGATACCGGCGCCCATTTGGCCGGCACCCACCACACCGATGCACTTGATCTCGGGGATGGGCGGATGCTCGTGCTCGGCTGCGGCGATCATGGTTGCGTCCTCGTCATGAAGCCGCTTTCGAAGCCTTCAAGGCCTCGGTGAGTTGCGGCACGATGGTGAACAAGTCCCCGACCAAGCCATAGTCCGCCACCTGAAAGATCGGGGCTTCTTCGTCTTTGTTGATCGCGACGATGACCTTGCTGTCCTTCATGCCGGCAAGGTGCTGGATGGCACCGGAAATGCCGACCGCGACGTAGAGTTCGGGCGCCACGATCTTGCCGGTCTGCCCGACCTGGTAGTCGTTGGGCACGTAGCCGGCATCGACGGCGGCACGGCTGGCGCCGACGGCGGCACCCAGCTGGTCGGCCAGGGCCTCGACGATCACGAAATTTTCGCCCGAGCCCATGCCGCGACCGCCCGAGACGACCACCCGCGCCGAGGTCAGCTCCGGGCGCTCGGAGGCGGAAACCTCGCGGCCGAGGAACTTGACCAGATCGCTCGGTGCCACCGCCTGCACGGTCTCGACGCTGGCGCTGCCGCCCTCGGTGGCGGCGGCCGGAAAGGCCGTGGTGCGCACGGTCAACGCCAGCTTGGCGTCGCGCGTCTCGACCGTGGCGAGCGCGTTGCCGGCGTAGATGTAGCGCTTGAAGCTCTTCGGACCCACCACCTCGACGATGTCCGAAATCTGCGCGAGGTCGAGCAGTGCGGCAACGCGCGGCATGAGGTTCTTGCCGAAGGTCGACGCCCCCACGACGAAGCCGTCATAGCCGTCGGCCATGGCAACCACCAACGAAGCCAGGTTCTCCGCCACGGGCTCGGCGTAAGCCGCGTCGTCGACGTGCACGACCTTGGCGACGCCCGCCACCTTGGCTGCCGCCTCGGCCACGGCGGCCGCACCTTCACCCGCCACCAGCAAGGTCACGGTGCCCAGCGCCGCGGCCGCTGTCACGCCGTGCAGGGTGGCCTTGTCCAGCTTGGCGTTGTCGTGCTCGGCGACGACCAGGATCTCGGCCATCAGATCACCCCCGCTTCGGACTTGAGCTTGTCGAGCAGCGCCGGCACGTCGGCCACCTTGACGCCGGCTTGGCGCTTGGGCGGCTCCTCCACCTTGACGTAGGTGAGTCGGGGCGCCGTGTCGACGCCGAGTTCCTCGGGCGTCAGCTTGTCGATCGGCTTCTTCTTCGCCTTCATGATGTTCGGCAACGATGCGTAGCGCGGCTCGTTGAGGCGCAGATCGACGGTCACGATCGCCGGCAGCTTGACCCAGAGCTTCTCGAGGCCGGCATCGACCTCCCGCGTGACCTCGAGCCCGCCCTCGACCAGCTCGATCTTGGAGGCGAAGGTCGCCTGCGGCCAACCGAGCAAGGCGGCCAGCATCTGGCCGGTCTGGTTGCTGTCGTCGTCGATCGCCTGCTTGCCCATGATGACGAGGTCCGGCTGTTCCCGCTCGACCAACGCCTGCAACAGCTTGGCGACGGCCAAGGGCTGCAGCTCGGTGTCGGTGCGGGCCTGGGTCTCGACGTGGAGGGCGCGATCGGCCCCCATCGCCATCGCCGTCCGCAAGGTCTCCTGCGCCTTCGCCTCGCCGATCGTGACCGCGACGACCTCGCTCGCCGCCCCCTTCTCCTTCAACCGAATCGCCTCTTCGTTGGCGATCTCGTCGAACGGGTTCATCGACATCTTGACGTTGGCGGTTTCGACGCCGCTGCCGTCGGCCTTCACGCGGACCGTAACGTTGTAGTCCACCACCCGCTTGACGGGCACCAGGATCTTCATGAACCGGTCCTCTTGTTTGCCACCCGCCGGGTTCGCCGTACCCGGTCTCGGAATTCGTCGGTCATGCTGCACTGCCAGATAGGCATGGGCGATAGCGCTCCGGTCGAAGGCTTGTCAATTCCGCAGCGACGCCGCGGCCGCCACGCTCAGCGATGCGCGCCGGGCACCCACAAGACGTCGCCAGCGCCCTTGTCGTTGCTGTAGCGCGCCGCCACGAACAGGTGATCCGAGAGCCGGTTCAAATAGTGGATGGCATCGGGCGACACGTTTTCCTGATCGGCCAGGGCCACCACCAACCGTTCGGCCCGACGCGTCACGGTGCGGGCCAGATGGAGGTAGGCCGCAGCCGCCGAGCCGCCGGGCAGGACGAACGAGTTCAACGGCTGCAACTCGCCGTTCATCGCGTCGATCTCGCGCTCGAGGCGCTCGACCTGGCTCGGACTGACGCGCAAGCGCCCCTCGCCGGTGGCACCGGGGGTGCAAAGATCGGCGCCGAGATCGAACAGGTCGTTCTGGATGCGGGCGAGCATCGTATCGACGTCGCCGCCCGTGTGCAGCCGCGCCAGGCCGATCGTGGCATTGGCCTCGTCGACCGTGCCATAGGCTTCCACGCGCAGGCTGTATTTGGCCACGCGCGCACCGTCGCCGAGCGAGGTTTTGCCGGTGTCGCCGCCGCGCGTGTAGATTTTGGTCAAGGTCACCATCGGGCCTCAGCTCCGTGTCAGCAGAAAGAGTACCAGAAATAGCACGGTGATGCCTTGGCTGACGACGCGCGCCCGCATCATCAGATTGCCATATTTCTGGTCGAAGGCGCCGCCGCGATAGAAGCCGGCGATGCCGACGATGAGGACGACCGCCGTGATCACCATCCAGGCGACCGTCAAAACCGCAAAGATCATCATGACCGAAAGGTAGCTTTAGCCTCCGCGGAAAACCACCCCCATGCCGCCCTGCCCTGCACGCGCCCCGCTCGACGGACCACGGCCGACGGCGTAGGAGCAAGCCGTTCTAGGGAGGTAGTGCATGAACAAGATCGATCTCGACGGCCAAAAGGCCATCGTCACCGGCGGCGCGATGGGCATCGGCTTCGCCATCGCCCAGCGCCTGGTAGCCTCAGGGGCCCAGGTCGAATTGTGGGACAAGGACGAACGCGCCCTGGACGAGGCCACGAGCCAGCTCGGCACGGCCGCCACGCGCCGCGTCGTCGAACTGACCGACGCCGCCGGCGTCGCCGCCGCCACCACCGCCGCCCAACAGGCGCTCGGCCGCATCGACATCTACTGCGCCAATGCCGGCATCGCCGGCCCCAACCACCCGCTTTGGGAATACCCGATCGACGCCTGGCGCCAGGTCATCGAACTCGACCTCAACGCCGTCTTCTACGGCCTGCGCGCGGTCGTCCCCCACATGATCCAGCAGAACTACGGCCGCATCGTCACCACCGCATCCATCGCCGGCAAGGAGGGCAACCCCAACGCGTCGGCCTACAGCGCCGCCAAGGCCGGCGTCATCGCGCTCACCAAATCGCTCGGCAAGGAACTCGCGGCGCACGACATCGCCGTCAACGCCATCACCCCGGCCGCCGCCCGCACCCGCATCTTCGACCAGATGAGCCCCGAACACATCCAGTTCATGCTCACCAAAATCCCCCGCGGCCGGTTCGTCGAGGTGGAGGAAATCGCGGCTCTCGTCGCCTGGCTCGCCAGCGCCGAAAACCGCTTCACCACCGGCGCCGTCTTCGACCTCTCCGGCGGTCGCGCGACCTACTGAAGAAAAAGAAGGAAGGGAGGAAGTAGGGGGCTTTTGGCCCCCTACGACCCCCGAGCGACGGCGCTGCCGTCGCCACTTCGGGGGCGTCAAGCGGGTGAGCCAAAGGAGCCATTGGCCGGAAAATATAGGGAAAAATCCTTAAATGGTGCTAGACTTCGCAGCGTCTCGCGCCGAGCCGAGGCCAAGGTCGCGGGAGCAGAAAAAACAATTCTGCAAAACGAACTGTCCACCCCATGAATCTTGGAAAAACATAAGCTTGGCTTGGGGATAAGCCGGATTATGACAAATTCCGTGGCGCCCTCCCGCTCAGTCGAGTTTGGCCAAGGCCGCCCAATCGAACGCGATGCCGTGGCCCGGACGATCCGGGGCGATGGCGAGGCCCGCTTCGATCCGCATCGGCTCCTCGATGTAGCGCTCGAGGCCGAAACCGTGCGCTTCGAGGAACTGGCCGTTGGGGCAGGCGGCGAGCAGATGAACCGTGACGTCGTGCGCACCGTGGGAGGTGACCGGCAGATTGAACGCTTCGGCCAGATGGCAGATCTTCATGAAGGGCGTAATGCCGCCGCAATTGGTGACGTCGGGCTCGGGCCAGGAGGCACCGCCACTGGCGATCAAATGGCGGAAATCCCAAAGCGTGCGCAGGTTCTCGCCGGCAGCGATCGGCACCCCGCCTTCCCGTGCCACCCGCGCATGCCCCGCCATGTCGTCGGGGACGATCGGCTCCTCCAGCCAGGTCAGGTCATAGGGCTGAAAGGCCCGTGCTGCGCGGATCGCCTGGTCCTGGGTCCACTTCATGTTGGCATCGGCCATCAGCGGAAAGCCGTCCCCCAAAAACGCGCGCATCGCCCGGACCCGCTCGACGTCCTCGGCGAGGTTGGCGCGGCCGACCTTCATCTTGATGGCGCGAAAGCCCTTCTCCAGGTTCCCCGCCGTCTGCGCCAACAAAGCATCGACCGAGAGGTCGAGGTCGATGCCGCCGGCATAGCACGAGACCTTGTTGTCGTGGCCGCCGAGCAGCTGCCACAAGGGCTGGCCCAGCCGCTTCCCCTTCAGGTCCCAAAGCGCCATGTCGAACGCCGAGAGGGCGAGCACGGTCGGCCCGCCGCGGCCGCCATAATGGGTGGCCCACCAAAGCTGCTGCCACAGCCACTCGATGCGGTCGGCGTCATGGCCGACAGCGAGCTCGCCGAACTCCTGGGCGAGGGTGGCATAGGCCGCACCACCATTGCGGCCGACGGTGAAGGTGTAGCCGACACCTTCCGCACCATCCGCATCCCGCACCCGGCAGGTGACCAGCTCGAAGGCGCGGATCTCGCCATGCGTGCTGTCGCTCAACACCGTCGGCAGCGGAATGCGGTACAGTCCGGGTGAAACGGCGATGATTTGCGCCATTGAAGGCCTCCCTGATTGGTTGGTGTGGAGCCTTGCCGCGGCGCGGTCGGCCTGTCCAGCCTCACCAGGGAGGCGGCACCGTTCAGTCGCCCCGGCAGAGCCAGTGCAACGACTGGCGCCAGAGGCGGGCATAGCCCGGCCAGTCGACGAAGGGCTGCGGCAGCCAATGCGGGCCGATGTCGGAGGTCCAGGCGAGGGTGCGGCCCTGGCCGAAGTGCGTCACGGCCAGGAGCGGATGACCGCCGGCCGCGTCCGGGGCTCGGGCCAGCAACTCCGCCCCCGGCGCCAGCACGACCTCGTTGAGGCCCAACAGCACCGGCCAGGGCGCATCCAAACCCGAAAGGATCGGGTGCGCCGGCTGCACCAGTTCGGCGGCGAAGCCTTCGGGCACCTCGACCCGGTCGTCGTAGGGCAGGCAGCGGACCGGCAGCGTCGCCTCGACCGGGGTCTTGTGCCAGCGGGCCGCACCGTTGATCCCCTGGAAGCTGAAATAGCCGCCGATCATGGCAAGGCCGCCACCGGCTGCGACGTAGTCGTGCAACAGCTTCAAGCGGTTGGGCACGGTCTTGCCGTGCAGCCAGACGTCCGGGTGCAACAAGAGCGTGTTGGCGCCGAGGTCCGAGAGGATGATGGCGTCATAGGCCTGGAGGCCTTCGAGGGTCAGCGGAAAGGCCGTCGCCGCCTCGTGGGCCGGCATGTAGGTGAGATCGAACGGGCTCCCCTCCAGCGCCTTGACCAGGGGCTCGGCACCGAGGTGGAAGGTGACCGAGCCGAACTGGTCGAAGCCCTTGTAGTGGGTCGCCGCACTGACCCAGCTCTCACCGGCCAGGAGCACCTTCTTGGTCGTCATCCCCCATCTCCTCGTGTCGCTTGGAAGCCCGCGTCGAACACCGCGCGCGGGTTGTCCACCAGCATGGCCCGGATCGCCGCCTCGCTGAGCCCGTGGCGCCGAAGCCGCGGCACGAAATGGCGCAGCACATGGGCATAGCCGTTGCCGCCATAGGCCATGAGCATGGTCTTCAAGAAGACGTCCTGCGAGAGCAGCAGCTTGTGGCCGAAGCCGTCGGCGACGAGCTGGTCGATGGCCACCGCCACCTCCTCGTCGGAGGGGCACTGCACGCCCTGGTCGGCGTAGAAATAGTCCATGCCGATCATGTCGTACTCGACGAAGGCGCCGCGCGCCGCACAGGCCCGCTGGTAGTCGGCATCGGCGAAGGAAGGGTTCATGTGGCAGAGGATGGTGTGCTGGGCATCGCCGCCCTCGGCCTCGATCATGTCGAGAACCTCGCAGCCGAGGCGGAACCAGCCGGGCAGGTGCACCATCAAGGGCAGCCCCGTCCGCGCCTGCGCCCGGGCGGCCGCCCGCAGCGACTTCCGCTCGGCTGCGGTGAAGTCGGCCGACACCCCGATCTCGCCGATCAGGCCGATGCGCACGCCGTTCACGCCGTCGAGCGCTTCCTCGACGATCTCGTCGGCGATGGCGTCAACACTCATCGCCGCCACCTCCGGCGGATGCGAGGTCTCGAGGTAGTAGCCCGCCCCCATCACCAGGTGCAGGCCGGTGGCGCGGGCGATGCGCTGCAACGCCTCGGGGTTGCGGCCGATGCCGCGGCAGGTGGGGTCGATGACGGTCTGCCCCCCGGCATGGCGAAAGGCGGAAAGCTCCGCCATGGCCAGGGGCTCGTCGTCGAGCGCGCAGTTGTGGAGGTTGACGAAGGGGTCCTGGCGCAGCTCGCCGAGGATGCCGATGTGCACGGGCGAGGTGGCGAGGTGCTGGCGCTCGGCTTCCTTGGGCGGATGCCACCAGCAGCGCACGTCGTTCAAGACGTGCTCGTGCGGCAAGACCACGCCGAGCTGGTCGGCCGCAATCGGCCCCAGCACGGTCATCACCTGCCCCGAGCCGACATGGCAAGGGCTCCGCTCGCTCATCGCCGCTGCCCCAAGCGGTTGAAGATGCGCGTGTTGAGCCAAATCGCGGCGAGGATGATCAAGCCTGTGACGATCTGGGTGAAGAACGGCGAGATATGCGCCAGGATCAGCCCGTTGCCGATCACCGCCATGGTGAGGGCGCCCAAGACCGTGCCGACGATGGTGCCGCGCCCGCCCATCAACGAGGTGCCGCCGAGCACGACCGCGGCGATCACCTCCAGCTCGAAGGCAACCGCGGCGTTCGACGAGCCCGAGCCGAGCCGGGCGGCGATGATCAGCCCGGCCATCGCTGCCGCCGTGCCGGTCAGCACGTAGGTCATCTGGATGCGGCGGCGGATGTCGATGCCGGCCCGTCTCGCCGCTTCGGCATTTGCGCCGATAGCGGTGACGTAGCGGCCGAAACGCATTTTGGTGAGCGCAATCCAGCCAGCCATCACCACCACCACGGCGATGATCGCCGGCAAGGGCACCCCGAACACCCAGCCGCGGCCGAGCTGGATGAACCAGAGGTCGCGGGAGATGGGGATCGAGAAACCCTGCGTCATCAATAGCGCAATGCCGCGCAGGATCGACAGGCCCGCCAAGGTCACGATGAAGGCGGGAATGCCTTCATAGGCGATGAACCAGCCCTGGATCAGCCCGATCACGGCACCCGTCATCAGCATCAACAGGACCACGGCGGGCCAGGGGATTTCCTCGCGCAGCAGGATGGCAGCGAGCGCATTCACCAGCGCCACCGTGGAGCCGACCGAAAGATCGATGCCGCCGGTGGTGATGACGAAGGTCATGGCGACGGCGACGATGATCAGGGGCGCCGCTTGGCGCAGCAGGTTCAAGAGGTTGGTGCTGGAAAGAAAGGCATCCGTTTGGGTGGCGAACACCGTCACCATGAGGACGAAGAAGCCGGCGATGGAGAGGGTCGGCGCCTCGCTGCGGAGCGTGTCCGACCAAGTCGAGCCGAGCGGCCGGCGGCTCCGGTCGATGGCCCGGTCAGTGGCCATGCGCCGCCCTTCCCTCGTGGCCGCGCAGCTTCTCGCCGACGATCAGATGCACGAGGTCCTCGAGGTCGGTCTCGTCGATCCGCCGCTCGGCGATCTTCAGCCCTTCGTACATCACGGCGATCCGGTCGCAGACGCGGAACAGGTCCTGCAGGCGATGGGTGATGAGGATGATCGACACCCCCTGCTCGGCGAGCTTGCGGATCAGGCGCAACACGGCGTCGACCTCGGCGACGGCGAGTGCGGAGGTCGGCTCGTCCATGATCAGGGTGCGCGGCTGGAAAGCGGCGGCGCGGGCGATGGCGATCGACTGCCGCTGGCCGCCGGAGAGCTGCGCTACCAGCGCCTTCACGTTCGGGATGTGGATGTCGAGCGCTTCGAGATGCGCTCTCGCCTCGCGCTGCATCCGGCCCTTGTCGAGCCAGGGCAGGCCGAGCACGCGCCGCATCGGCTCACGCCCCAAAAACAGGTTCCCGGCGACGTCGACCGTGTCGCACAAGGAAAGGTCTTGATAGACCATCTCGATGGCCTGGGCCTTGGCATCGGCCGGCGTCGCGAAGCGGACCTCGCGGCCGTCGATCTCCATCCGCCCGTCATCGGCGACGTAAGTGCCGGCAATGATCTTGGTGAGGGTGGACTTGCCGGCCGCGTTGTCGCCGACCAGCCCCAACACCTCACCCGGCCAAAGATCGAGGTCGACCCCGCGCAAGGCTTGGATCGAGCCGAACTGCTTGACGATGCCCCGCAGGCGGATGCGGGGCACGGGCTCACCCGTGCCCCCCGCCGGCTCGATCCCTTCGCTCACTGGAAGATGGCGCGGAACGGCTCGACGTTGTCGCCCGTGACGATGGTCACCGGCACGGCGATGTCGAAATCGATCGTCTCGCCGGCAAGGTGCATCATCAGCGCTTCGACCGCGGCCGCACCCATGCCGGCCGGATCCTGCTGCACCACGCCCACGACGTAGCCGTCGTCGATGCCCTGGATGGCGGCGGCCGTAAGGTCCCAGCCGACCACGACCACGTTGTCCTGGCGGCCCTGGCTCTCGACGGCGGCGACGGCACCCAACAGCGCCGGCTCGCCGGTGGCGTAGATCGCGGTGAGGTCGGGGTTGGCGGTCATCAGGTTTTCCGCCGCGGTCATGGCGGTATCCTGCACGTTCCGCCCATCGACCACGCCCGCCATGGTGACGCCCTCCGCCCCGGCCACGACGCTCTCGAAGCCTTCCTGGCGCACGTTCTGGATGAACGAGTTCAACGCACCGACGATGCCGAGCTTCGCCGCACCGCCCATCTCGGCGTTCATGTAGCTGAGGAAGTGCTCACCGATCATCTGGCCGGCCGCGGCATTGTCGACGCCGACCTGGGCGATCTGCGGGCCTTCGGGCAGGATGGCGTCCACCGCCACGACCGGGATGCCGGCCGCCGCCGCGTCCTCGACCGCCGGCATGACGCCGTTGACGTCGATCGCCACGACGATCAGGCCATCGACGCCCTGGGCGATGTAGGTCTCGATCGCGTTGTTCTGCGCCGCCGGGTCGTTGTTGGCGTTGAAGATCACCAGATTGGCGCCGAGTTCGGCCGCCTTGGCCTGGGCACCCTCGTTCATCTGGGTGAAGAACAAAGCCTGCTGGTTGATCTGGACCATCGCCAAGGTCGGCGTTTGGGCTGTGGCAACACTGCCGAAGGCGAGCAGGCTGGCGCCGGCGAGGGCGGTCGCAAGAAGCGGGCGACGCATGGCCATGGTGTGTCTTCCCCTATTGGCTCTCGATCGCACCCGGCGATCGTCTGAAACGTTCAAAAGCCGATGGCGGCGGCCGTCAAGCGGTGTGTTTGCGC
>RECO01000073.1 GCA_007694015.1 Geminicoccaceae bacterium | reverse complement strand
CCCTCGTAGTGCTCGTCAGCTTGGCCGGCTGAACAACGACTTCGGCAACGGGCTGCTAAGCCGTGTCATCGCGGCTAGCTGGTGCGACTTGAAGATTCCCGGTCGCGCACCGCCCGGTATCGGCCGCCCCGCACCACCGCTTGCGTGATGGCGCAGGGATCGAGGGCTGGGAAAGATCAGTCCGGGATCGCCGCTTCACGGCTTGCCGGGATCAGTCCAAGATCTTCGTCGGCTTTTGAGACCACGGCCAGATGGGCGCACCAGGCGTCGAACACCAGCGACTTGAGGGTGCGTCGAAAGCGGGGGCGGGACCAGCGCAGGGCGTGTGCCATCAACCGATCCGGTGGCCACAATGGGCGGTTGGCTTCGATGAAGGCGATGGCATCGGCGAGCGCTTCATCGCCGGCCTCCTCCAACACGAAACCGGTGGGTTCCCGGTGCTCGAGGCCCTGGATCAGCTCGGCGGCCGCCGAGGGGGGCGGCGCGACCACCGGCACGCCGGCGGCCTGCGCCCAGACGACCTGGGGATCGAACGCATCCCCCGGCGGCACGACGACGGCGATGGCTTGCTCGACATCGGCGAGATAGGCCGCCGTCGCCTCCTTGGGATGGCGCTTCAACGCCGATCGACGGGGGCGCTCGGTCAAGGCCGGGGTGCCGTAGGCGGCGACGACGAGATCGGGGCGGAGGCGAGCCAGGTTTTCCAAACGGTGCACCCAGGAGGGTGACGCCCCCTCGATCAGCGCGACGACGCGGCGACCGACGGTGCCGCGCGCCGTCGGCGTGGGGGGCTCGGCTGGTGGGTAGAGCAGTTGGGCATCGACCTGCCAGCGGCGGCGCAGGGCCGCCATGAGGCGGCGGGACCCGGCCCAGACGATATCGGCCGACTGCAGGGCGCAGCGATCCCGATAGCCGGCGCCGAGGCCGGCACGCTCGTCGGTGTCGTCGCCGAGGGCGAGGATGTAGAACAGATCCAGGGTGTCGTGGCTGACGCGGAAGCTGCGGGCGCGCCGGTCGCCGATGCGCAGCACGAGGTCGTGGCCCGCCGGCAGACGGATGGGTGGGGTGGAGGCAGCGCTACGGCCGAAGCCGAAGAGGCCTGGTCTGGAGGATGGCCTTGGCGCGAGGCAGGTGGGGCGGTGGCCTGCGATCGGCGCATCCGGGTCATCTCGGCGGTCGTCGATGACGAACAGCTCGGCATGGGGGAAGGCGGTGAGCACGTCTTCCACCAAGGGTGTCCGAAGATGCGCGTCGTCGAGCTGGTCGACGACCACGGCAATGCGGGCTGGAACGCCGCCCGTGCCGTAGAGCACGAGCTGATCGCCCGCAATATGGGGTAGGTCCGCCCGACGGCGGTCGGAGAAGGCCTGAGACACGGCGCGCCGCTCCTCGCAATTGTCCAGACGAGACTGGCGCGCCGAGGTTGAGGATCGATTAACGTCAGGCCGTGAGGCCGAGCTCGGTGAAGGAAAGCCAAGCGACGGGATCACCCGGTACGATCCGCGTTGCGGCGGCGGGCAGTTCGATGAGCCCCGTGGCCAGGCTCAGGGCCCCGAGCATGGCGGAGCCCTGCTTCGCTTCGCACGCGACCGCAAGGCCCGTCGGCGTCTCGATCAGACAGCCGCGAAGATACTCGGTCCGCCCGGGACGCTTGTCGATCCGAGACGCCGCGGGCAGGCGGATCGCTTGCGGTTCCAGCCAACCGGCGCCGGCGAGGCGCAGCAGCAGGGGGCGGGCGAAGCGGACGAAGGCGACGGTAGCGGCCACCGGGTTGCCTGGTAAACCGACGATCTCGGCGTTGCCGAGCCGGCCCAGGGCGAGCGGGCGGCCCGGCTTCATCGCCAGGCGCCAGAGGTCGAGCTCGCCATGTTGGGCGATGGTACGCGCCACGTGATCGGCCTCGCTGGCCGAGGCACCGCCGGAGACGACCACGGCCTCGTGCGTCTGGGCCACATCGAGCAGAATGCGGGCCACTTCGGCGGCATCGTCGCCGAGGATGCCGAGGTCGGTCACCGCCACGCCCAGCCGCGTCAGCAGCGGCCGGAGGATGGCGCGGTTGCTGTCGTAGATCGCGCCCGAGACGAGGGCTTGGCCGGGCTCGCGCAGCTCGTCGCCGGAGCTCGCGAGCGCCACGCGCAGGCGGCGAAACACGGGCAAGGTCGCGTGCCCGAGTTGCACGGCGAGGCCGAGGTCTTGGGGGCGCAGGAGGTGACCCTGCGGCAGGAGCCGCTCGCCGGGTGCCACGTCCTCGGCCCGCCGGCGGCGATTGGCGAAGGCGGCCAGGGTGGGCGGCAGATGGAGCCGGCCATCGATCAGATGGCAGGCTTCGTCCGGGGCTACGGTGTCCGCGCCCAGGGGGAGCGGTGCTCCGGTCAGAACGCGCACCGCCTGGCCCGGGCGCAGCGCACCTTCGAAGGGATGGCCCGCCGCGGCACGGCCCGGGACGACGACGAGCGGTTGCGTGCTTTCGGGACCCTGATGGGCGAAGGCCCAGCCATCGACCGCGACGGCATCGAACGGCGGACTGGCCAGGGTGGCGACGAGGTCCTCGGCGAGGATGCGGCCTTGCGCCTGATCGATGAAGACGATTTCGACGCCGAGTTGGGCCGGCTGGGTGCGGTTACGCAGGCGCGCAAGGGCGTCCGGTACGTGGAGGAGGTGCTCTGTCATCCTCGCCCTCGCGCCAGGATGAACCGGGCGATGGCTGCGACCTGGTCGAGTTCGAAGCGGGGCAGATCCGTGCCATCCGGTAGATAGTCCGTAGCGAGGGCGACGATGGAGGGCTCGGTCCGCGCGATGAGCGGTCGTCCGATCGCGCGCCGGCTGACCTCGAGCTTGGGGTGAGGGTGGTATTTGAAGCCTTCGACGAGGACCAGGTCCACGGGCTGGAGCCTGGCCAGGAGGGTGTCGAGCGGGGGTTCGGGGGCGGCTCGCCGTTCGTGGATCAGCATCGTGCGGGTGGGCGTGGCGAGCAGGGTCTCGACCGCCCCGGCGCGGCGGTGGCGCCAGCTGTCCTTCCCGGGCTGGTCGAGGTCGACGTCGTGGTGGGTGTGCTTGATGGTCGAGACGGTCACGCCCTCGGCCGAGAGATGGGCGACGAGGCGTTCGGTCAAGGTGGTCTTGCCGCTGTTCTTCCAGCCGACGATACCGAAGACGCGCAACGAACGAGACCTTTCCCGAACAATCCGACGAGCGACGCGGTGGCCGCGAGACGCGTGAATTGCGCCCTACCCGTACCGAATGCAAGAACCTGCGTCTTCATCGCGAAGCCGGGCCGCGGGGTGCTGCCCACGGCCGTGGCGCCGGCGTAGATCCCCCGGATCACAACCCGCGCCGTCGAGCACTTGGAAAGTGGATCGCGCTCGCTCGGGGGTTTCCAAGGGGGCCAAAAGCCCCCTTGGCTTCCTCTTCCGCTTTTTTGGGGGGGCAAAAGCCCCCTTGGCTTTCTTGTCGGCGTTGCTCGTTGCGACGCTCAGCGTTCCGATGAGAGGTGCCAGCGTTCGGGGGAGCGCCAGAGGCGGGAGCGGAGGAGTTCGCGTTCGAAGATGAACTCCTTGGGCAGGCGGTCGAGGAATTTGTCGAACATCAATTCGTGGTCGTGGGCTTCGTCGTTGCCGGCCTTTTGGTCGACCTTCATGAGCTCGTAGTAGTGATCGCGGGGGAAGTCCAAGCCCTTCCAGTCGATGTCCTCATAACGAGGCATCCAGCCGAGCGGGCTTTCGACGGGGGCGGTACGGCCTTGGATCCGGTCCACCACCCATTTCAGGACGCGCATGTTTTCACCGAAGCCCGGCCAGATGTAGTTGCCATCTTCGTCCTTGCGGAACCAGTTGACGCGGAAGATACGTGGCGGATTGTGCAAGTGGCGGCCGACGTTGAGCCAGTGCGAGAAGTAGTCGGCCATGTTGTAGCCGCAGAAGGGCAGCATCGCCATCGGATCGCGGCGCATCGCCGCCTGGCCCACGGCGGCGGCGGTGGCCTCGGAACCCATGGTGGCGGCC
Organism: Geminicoccaceae bacterium; assembly: GCA_007694015.1. Taxonomy (GTDB): domain Bacteria; phylum Pseudomonadota; class Alphaproteobacteria; order Geminicoccales; family Geminicoccaceae; genus RECO01. The sequence goes on along the minus strand of RECO01000073.1, from coordinate 1,335 downwards.
GAGTAGACGCCGTGGCTCCAGTTGAAGGCCTGATAGATGAGCGGCATGTTCTTGCTCATGCGGCCGCCGAACAGGAAGGCCGAGATCGGCACGCCCTTCGGGTTTTCCCATTCCGGGTCGATGGTCGGGCACTGTGCCGCCGGCGCGGTGAAGCGGGCATTGGGGTGCGCGGCGGGCCGGCCGCAGCCGGGTGTCCAGTCCTGGCCCTTCCAGTCGATCAGGTGGGCCGGCGGCTCCTTGGTCATGCCCTCCCACCAGACGTCGCCATCGTCGGTGAGGGCCACGTTGGTGAAGATGCAGTTCGCGTAGAGCGTTTGCATCGCGTTGGGGTTGGTCTTGGCCGACGTGCCGGGGGCGACGCCGAAGAAGCCGGCTTCGGGGTTGATGGCGTAGAGCCGGCCGTCCTCGGCTGCCTTGATCCAGGCGATGTCGTCGCCGACGGTGAGCACCTTCCAGCCGTCGAAGCCTTCGGGTGGCACCATCATGGCAAAGTTGGTCTTGCCGCAGGCGGAGGGGAAGGCGGCGGCGATGTAGGTCTTTTCGCCCTTCGGGCTTTCGACGCCGAGGATCAGCATGTGCTCGGCGAGCCAGCCCTGGTCGCGGGCCATGACGCTCGCGATGCGGAGCGCAAAGCACTTCTTGCCGAGCAGGGCATTGCCGCCGTAGCCGGAGCCGTAGGACCAGATGGTCCGCTCCTCGGGGAAATGGACGATGTAGGTGTTGTCCGGGTCGCACGGCCAAGCGACGTCTTCCTTGCCATCGACCAAGGGCTGGCCGACCGAGTGCAGGCAGGGGACGAAATCGCCGTCCTCGCCGAGCACGTCGAGCACGGCTTGCCCCATGCGCGTCATGATCCGCATGTTGACGACGACATAGGCGCTGTCGGTGATCTCGACGCCGATCTGGGCGATGTCGGAGCCCAGCGGACCCATCGAAAAGGGAATGACGTGCATGGTGCGGCCGCGCATGCAGCCCTTGTAGAGCCCCACCATTTTGGTCCGCATCTCTTTCGGGTGGGTCCAGTTGTTGGTTGGGCCGGCGTCGTTCTTGTTGGCCGAGCAGATGAAGGTCTTTTCTTCCACGCGGGCGACGTCGCGCGGGTCGGAGCGGCAGAGGAACGAGTTCGGCCGTTTTTCAGGGTTCAGTCGAATGAAGGCGCCGCTCTCGACCAGGTCGTCGGTCAGGCGTTTCCACTCCTCTTCGGAACCGCTCGCCCAGTGAATTCTGTCGGGCTCGCAGAGGCGCGCCATTTCCTCGACCCAGGCGATCAATTTGGCGTTTTTGGTTGGGTGGGTGATCGACAGGGCGTCCATCGGGTCCTCCGTTCGGGTGGAG
>RECO01000113.1 GCA_007694015.1 Geminicoccaceae bacterium | reverse complement strand
GGAGCCGAACGCTCCGATTGCGCCTGTGCACTAGCACAACCGGGCCGGCGCGGTCCTGCGCCGCGCCGGCAGGGCGAAGGTGCGGCGCTGGAGCATCTCCCGAAACGCATGCCCGGCCCCCGCCGACCACGGGCGGTGGGCGGACGCCTCGCGCTCGATCGGGGCCAAACTGCGCCGAAAATGGGGAGACGAAGGTGATCGCCGGCGCACTGCCGGCCGGCTGATCGGCGTGCGCGCGGATGGGCCGGATGTGTGCGGACCTCGTGAAGGGAGTTGCCTGCCCAATCCGTGCGGTTCATGACCTTCGTGCAAACATGCTTTCCGCGTTGCGGGCGTGCACTGCATGATGATCATAGCCCCCATGTCGATGGCCCAGAGGCAATTACCGCCAGATCGATCGGCTCCTGCCGACCCCGCGACCTCGAGGCGCGGCATCAGCACGAGCGTGGCCGTCGAGCGGTTGCGGGAGTTGATCCTGGAGGGGGAATTGGCGCCGGGCAGCCGGGTGACCGAGCGCGCCGTCGGCGCCCGGTTGCGGCTCTCCCGCACGCCGTTGCGCGAGGCGCTCAAGGTCCTGGCCAGCGAGGGCTTGGTCGTCATCGAACCGCATCGCGGTGCCTTGGTGCCCCTGCTCAGCGTCGAGGAAGTCGACGAGGTGATGGCGGTCCTGGCGGCGCTGGAGGGGGTGGCGGCCCCTTTGGCCTGCGCCCGGCTGACCGAACGGGACTTCGCCGCCATCGAGCTTCTGCATGGCCAGATGGTACGCCATGCCGATGCAGGCGATTTGAGTGGCTATTTTCGGGCCAACCAAGCCATTCACCGGGCCATCGTCGAGGCCTCCGGCAATCGGGCGCTCGCGCGGATCTACTGGCGCGAGAGCAGCCGCGTGCAGCGCTATCGCTTTGCCGGCAATCAGGACCTGACGCGCTGGCGCCGCGCCGTCTACGAGCATGAGCTGATCCTCGATGCTTTGCGGCAGCGCGACGGCGAGCTGCTGCAGGCGCTGTTGCGGGCGCACCTTCGTGCCGGCTGGCAGGTGGCGCGGGCGCGTGTCGCCCCCGATTGCGGGCGCGGCGCAACGCCGCTGTCAGGGGACGGCGAAGCCGGTTCCTCCTGATATCGCATGCAATCCACACGGCACTGCGGCGCCGTTGCGTTTTGCCTTCGGCGAAGCCGTGGTTTTTTTGTTTTTCCTCCGGGCTGCATGATTGACGGTCACTTTTTTGCATGCCAACCTCCCGATAATGGACGTTGGTCGAAGCGCTTCGAGCGTGCCGGCGGGGCGTCCGCAGCCAGGGGGGCAAACATGATGCGCAGGAGCGCTTACGGGCTGTCGCTCGCGACGGCCGCTGCATTCTTCTTCACCACGACGGTGCCGGCGGAAGCGACGATCCAGATCCAGGCCGGCACCACCAACCAGCCGGGCGCCGTGCAGGCGATCTCGCTGGAAGAGTTCGTCAACCGGGTGAACGCCCGGGTCGGTGACGCGGCGCATATCGAGTTCTTCCACTCGAGCCAGCTCGGCAGCGACGAGGAAATGCTGCAGAAGGTGCGGCTCGGCACCCAGGACATCTCGCAGCCGTCGACCATCATGTCGAGCCTGGTGCCCGAATTCGGTCTGTTCGACCTGCCCTATCTGGTCGCCGACCGTGAGCACATGCGCTGCATCACCGAGCACATCGTCTGGCCGATGCTCGCTCCCAAGGCCGAGGCGCGCGGGGCGAAGATCATCGGTGTCTGGGAAAACGGCATCCGCCACATCACCAACAACGTCCGGCCGATCGTGACGCCCGAAGACCTGCGCGGTATCAAGCTGCGCACGCCGCAGGGCGTGTGGCGCGTGCGGATGTTCGAGGCCTATGGCGCGAACCCGACCCCGCTCGCCTTTTCCGAGGTGTTCGTGGCGCTGCAGACCGGGGTGATGGACGGCCAGGAAAACCCCTACGTCAACATCTACAGCGGGCGGTTCCAGGAAGTGCAGCGCTACCTGACCGAGACCCGCCATGTCTACACGCCGAGCTTCCCGGTGGTGAGCGTGCGCCGCTTCAACAGCTACCCGGCCGAGGTGCAGGAGGCGATCCTCGAGGAAGGCCGCAACCTGCAGCCGTGGGTGTTCGAAGTGGCGGCACGGTTGGAGGAGGAAGTGCGCGACAAGCTGATCGCCGCCGGCATGGAGTTCAACTACGCCGACCGCGATGCCTTCGTTGCCGCCAGTCAGCCCGTCTACGACCGGTTTGCCAGCGAAGTGCCGGGCGGACGCGAGTTGATCGACAAGGCGCTGGCCTTGGCCGACGGCTGCTGAGCCACCAGCAACGTCCTGCCGGGCGCGGCGCTCGACCGCGCCCGGCCCTCTTCTTCGGGGAAAGTCGATGGGTTTGGTCCACGGCGCGCGTCGTGCGCTCGAGTTCGGACTGATCGTGATCTCGCTGCTGCTGATGACCTCGCTTGCGGTCCTGGTCGTGGCGGCGGTGGGCTTTCGCTCCGCCGGGGCTTCGTTGACCTGGTACGATGAGGTCGCTTCGGTCATGCTCGCCTGGATCACCTATTACGGCGCAGCCCTGGCGGCTTTGCGCCGGGCGCATCTGGGCTTTCCCAATCTGGTTGCCGCGCTGCCGCGTAGCCTGCGGCTGCTGGCATTGGCAATCAGCGAGACGGCGATCATCACCTTCTTCGCGCTCGCGGCCTATTTCGGGCTGCAGGTCCTCGACCTGTTGCGCGGCGACACGCTGATCTCGCTGCCCTGGGTGAGGGTGGAATTCACCCAGTCGGTGATCCCGATCGGGGCGGCGCTGTTCATCGTCGCCGAGCTCTTCACCATTCCCGACAAGGTCCAGGAAATCCTGAGCAACAAGGCCCCGGGTGAGCTGGGCCACGGCGTGGATGCGAGCCCGCGATGAGCCCGCTCTGGCTGCTCGCCATCTTCATCTTCCTCGTCGCGATCAACACGCCGATCGCCATCTCGCTCGGTCTTGCCGCGGTGATCGCCTATTCGGCGACCTTCGGCTTCGACGGGCTCTTGAACCTCGCCATCAGCCTCTACCAGGGCGCGCGCAGCTTTCCCCTGATCGCCATCCCGCTGTTCGTGTTTGCCGGTGCGATCATGAACACGACCGGCATTTCGCAGCGGCTGATCGCGTTCGTCTCGGCGATCGTCGGCTTCGTCCGCGGCGGCCTCGCCATGGTCAACATCGGCACCTCCTTGTTCTTCGCCGAGATTTCCGGCTCGGCCGTGGCCGATGTCGCCGCGATCGGCTCGATCCTGACGCCGGCCATGAAAAAGCGGGGCTATCCGGCCAACTTCACCGCGGCGATCACCAGTTCCTCGGCGTCGCTCGCCATCATCATCCCGCCGTCGATCCCGATGATCCTCTATGGCGCGATGACCGACACCTCGATCGTTCAGCTGTTCGTCGCCGGCATCATCCCGGGCCTGCTCGGCGCGTTCATGATGTTCCTCCTCGCCTACGGTTTCGCCGTTCGCTACAACTTTCCCGTCGAGGAAACCTTCCAGCTGCGCCGCGTCTGGCAGACCTTCAAGGAGGCCTCCTGGGCGCTCTTGGTGCCCGTCATCATCCTCGGCGGCATTTTCGGCGGCATCTTCACCGCGACCGAAGCCGCCGGGCTCGCCGTTGCCACGGCGCTTTTCGTCGGCACCTTCATCTATCGTGAGCTGAACCTCCGCTCGCTGATCAATGCCATGACCGACGGCGTCATCCAGACCGCGGTGGTGATGCTCCTGGTCGCGGTTTCGGCCTTCCTTGGCCTGTACCTGACGCAGACCCGTGTGCCCCAGCAGCTGACGGTGTGGATGCTCGGCATCAGCCAGGACCCGATCCTGGTGCTGGCCATGCTGAATGTGCTGTTTCTGTTCGTCGGCATGTTCCTGCACGGGGCAGCGGCGATCATCCTGGTCGTGCCGATCGTCATGCCGATTGCGAATGCCATCGGCGTCGACCCGGTGCAGTTCGGCATCATGGTGACGCTCAACATCGCCATCGGCCAGCAGACCCCGCCCGTGGCCAGCGTGTTGATGACCGCCTGTTCCATCGCCAAGGCCGACGTGTGGGACGTGACCAAGGTCAACGTCTGGTTCATCGGCGTGCTGTTGCTCTTGCTGATCCTCGTGACCTACGTGCCCTACATCTCGCTGGTGCTGGTCGAGGCGTTCTATCGATGAGGAGACCGGGCGATGAGGAGATCCGCATGACCACTCGCCTCGCCTGGATCATGGGCGATCCCGCGGGCATCGGTGCCGAACTGATGGCGAGCCTCTTGGCGGCCCCGACTTTGCCCGGCGACGCCAAGGTGTTGATCATCGGCGACCGGCGCGTGCTGGCGGCGGGCGAAGCCGTGATCGGCGTCGAGCTCGATCTGCCGGTGGTGCACGAACTGGACACCGCGCTCGCGAGCAACGCCCCCGTCGTGCTGCTCGACATGGGCAATCTCGATCCGGCCACCATCGCTCACGGCGAGGTCTCGGCCGCCGGCGGGGCTGCGGTGTTGGCGAACCTGCGGCTCGCCATGCGCCTCGCGCGCGAGGGCAAGGTCGATGCCGTCACCTTCACGCCGTTCAACAAACAGGCGCTCAAGCTCGGCGGCAACCCGTTCAACGACGAACTCGAGTTCATGCTGCACGAACTCGGCCTCGACGAGGTGGTGGGCGAGTTCAACGTCTCGGACCGCTTGTGGAACGCGCGGGTGACCTCGCACGTCCCGCTGCGCGACGTGGCGGGCCTGTTGAGTGTCGAGCGCATCGTCGCGCGGCTGCAGTTGACCGTGCGCACCATGCAGGCGGCCGGGATCGAACACCCGCGCATCGCGGTGGCGGCCTTGAACCCCCATGCCGGCGAGGGCGGTGCGTTCGGCCACGAGGATGACGACATCATCGCCCCGGCGGTGGCCGAGGCGCAGGCCTTGGGCCTCGACGTCAGCGGGCCGTTTCCCTCGGACACGGTGTTCCTGCGCGCCCGCGACGGCCACTACGACGCGGTGCTCACGATGTACCACGACCAGGGGCAGATCGCGATCAAGCTTTTGGGCTTCGAGCACGGCGTCACCGTGCTCGCCGGCCTGCCCGTGCCCATCACCACGCCCGCCCACGGTACCGCCTACGACATCGCCGGCAGCGGCCGTGCGAACCCGGAGCCGACGCGCCGCGCCTTCGCCATGGCCTGCGCCCTGGCTGCCGCGCAGCGGGCCCACTGACCGAGAGGAAGCGCCATGACCGAGGACCTGCTCTACGAGCGGAAGGGGCCGATCGGCTACGTCACCTTCAACCGCCCGCACGCCCGCAACGCCTTCACCTTCGCCATGTACGACCGCCTGCGCGAGATCTTCGAAGGCGTGCCTGACGAGGCGGGGTTGAAGGTGCTGGTTTTGACCGGGGCCGGCGAGAAGGCCTTTGCCGCCGGCACCGACATTGCCGAGTTTCGCGCCTTCTCCACGCCCGAGGACGCACTCGCCTACGAGGAGCGCGGCAACGCGCTGATGGCGTTGATCGAGCGCACGCCGATCCCGACCATCGCCGCCATCGCCGGCGCCTGCACCGGCGGCGGGGCGGGCATCGCCACTTCCTGCGACCTCCGCATCGCCATGCGCAACGCGAAAATCGGCTTTCCGATCGCCCGCACGCTCGGCAACTGCCTGTCGATGGAGAACTACGCTCGCCTCGCGGCGGCACTCGGCATGAGCCGGGCCAAGGAGATGATCTTCACCGCCCGGCTGATCGGCGCCGAGGAAGCGCTGACGGCGGGCTTCGTTGCCGAGTTGGTCGACGACCATGCGACCTTGCAGGCCCGGGCAACGGAGCTGGCCGAGCAGCTTGCCGGCTACGCGCCCTTGACGCTTGCTGCCACCAAGGAGGCGTTCCGCCGGCTGCGCGACGGTGAGCGCGAGGGCAAGGATTTGATCCTCAGCTGCTACATGAGCCAGGATTTCAAGGAGGGCATGGACGCGTTCTTGACCAAACGTCAGCCCCAGTGGACCGGCAAGTGAGGGCCTGGCCGTGACTGCACTTTCGGGCCTCAGGGTGGTCGACCTCACCCACGTCATGGCGGGGCCGACCTGCACCTTGATGCTGGCCGATCTCGGCGCCGACGTCATCAAGGTGGAGAAGGTACCGGGCGGCGACGACACGCGGCGCAGCAAGCCGCCGCAGATCGGCGACGAGGCGGCCTCGTTCTTGATGATGAACAGGAACAAGCGCGGTATCGTCCTCGACCTCAAGACCGAGGGCGGCCGCGCCGTCCTGCGCGAGTTGATCGACCGCGCCGACGTGGTGGTCGAAAACTACCGCCACGACACGCTGGCCAAGCTCGGCATCACCTTCGAGGACGCACGGAGCCGCAATCCGGGCCTGATCTGGTGCGCGCTGTCGGGCTTCGGCCGCACCGGCCCCTACGCCACCAAGGGCGGCTTCGACCTCGTCGCCCAGGCGATGAGCGGGATCATGAGCGTCACCGGCGCCAGCCGCGACGAGCCGCCGATGAAGTGCGGCCCACCCCTGACCGACATCACCGCAGGGCTGCTCGGTGCGCTCGGCATCCTCGCCGCACTCCAGGCGCGCCACCGCACCGGCAAGGGGCAGCTGGTCGACACCTCGCTGTTCGAGGCGGGGATCATCCACACCTACTGGCAGTCGGCGATCGCCCTGGCGACCGGCGTCGCCCCCGGCCCGATGGGCTCGGCGCACCCCTTGAACGCCCCCTACCAGGCGTTCCCGACGGCCGACGGCTGGATCGTGGTCGGCGGCGCCAACCAGACCAACTGGCTCCGCATTACGCAAATTCTGGAGGCGCCCGAACTGGCGACCGATCCGCGCTTCGAGCTCAACGCCGGCCGCATGGCCAACCTCGAAGCCTTGGTCGAAGCCCTGACCGAGCACTTCGTCACCCGGCCGAGTGCCGAGTGGCTGGCGAAGCTCGACGCGGCGGGCGTGCCGGCGGGTCCGGTCTACGACGTCAAACAGATGCACCAGGACCCGCAGACCCTGGCGCGGGAGATGGTAACCGAGGTGCCGCACACGACGTTGGGTACGGTCAAGACCATCGGCCTGCCGATCAAGCTGTCGGAGACGCCCGGTGGACCCAAGCGCGGCGCCCCGCTGTATGGCGAGCACACCCGCGAAGTGCTGAAGGAGCACGGCTTCGACGACGCCAGCATCGACCGCCTGGTGGCCGCGGGTGCCGTCATCGCGGCGGAGGGCTGAGGGCCGTGCGCATCGTCGAGGTCCGCGCCAGCGTCCACCAGATCGACGGCAAGCTGCCGGTGAGCGGCAAGCCCGCCGGCGACACCCTGCGTGTGGTGTGCGAGATCGAGACCGACGCGGGCCTGGTCGGGCTCGGCATGACCGGGCGCTTTTTGGCGCACGGCACGGCGGCCGTGATCAATCACCATCTGGCGCCGGCGGTGATGGGCCTCGATCCGCGCCGGGTCGAGGCGGTGCACGCCCGGATGGCGAAGCTCGCGAGCGAACGCGGCCGGATGAGCGGCATCAACCTTGCTGCCATGTCGTGCATCGACCTCGCCTGCTGGGATCTTTGGGGCAAGAGCACGGGCCAGAGCGTCGCCCAGCTCCTCGGCGGCCACGCCGACGGGGCCGAGGTCTACGTCACCTTCGGCTTTCCCACCTATGACGACGACCAACTGGTCGAGGTGGCGCGGCTCTTGGTGGCGGAAGGCCACCACCGGCTCAAGGTCTTGGTCGGGACCGGCCACGGGGGTCGCGCCGACGTGCGCCGGGTGCGGAAGGTCAGGGAGGCGGTCGGCGACGACGTGGTGCTCTCGATCGACGCCAACGAGGGCATTCCCCTGGAAGCGGCGGTGGCCATCGCCCGCGGCGTCGAGGCGCTCGACATCGCCTGGTTCGAGGACCCGCTCCGCAATTGCGATGCCCGCGACATGGCCGAACTCCGGCGCAAGACCATGATACCGCTCTCGGCCGGGCAGATGGACGGGCACGGTTCGCGCTTTCGCGACTGGCTGGAGCACGACGCCCTCGACATCTGCATGCCGAACTCGATGTACAATGGCGGCATGACCGAGACGCGGCGGGTGGCGAGCTTGGCCCAGATCTACAACCGGCCCTTGTCGGACGCCGGCGGCGGCGGGGTCTTTTGCCTGCACCATGTGGCAGGTTTCGCCCACGGCACGCTCGCCGAAGTGCATCTGGGCGCCGATCAGGTCGAGGCCGCGCTGTTCCACAAGCCGCCGACCCCGGTCAACGGCCGCACCACCCTGCCGGCAGGCCCCGGCTGGGGCGTCGAGCTCGACCGCGACCGGCTGCGCGCGACGCGCGTCCAGCCGACCTGATGCGCGTGCGGCGCTGGAGCGAGGCCCGAGAACGGTTACGAACCACTCGGCATCGCGCGGACCCGCTACAGGTGTGAGCAGGGGCGGCTCGCCCCGCGTCGTTTCGATCCGTCACGGGCAAGCGCTGCAAGCCCCACACAGCGACCCCGGCGCGGCCTGCGAAGCCAGCGCCAACCGCATGGCGGAGCGTTTGTCGCGGGCCCGCGCTGCCGAAGCGCGGCTGCGCAACTCGCTGGAGGGCCAAGTCGCCGACCCCACCGCTCGCCTCGAGCGCGCCGTCGCCGAGTTGGCAGCGGCCGACCGCCGCCGGCAGCAACGCTTCACCGAGATCGGTCACGAGCTACGCACCCCCGCCACCGTCATCCGCGGCGAGGCCGAGCTGGCCTTGCGGCAACCGAGCGCCACCCCCGACCACTACCGCGCCGCCCTCGGCCGCATCGTCGACGGCAGCCGCGATATCGGCCGCCTCCGCAAGAAGCTGACCGACCACCCGGAAGAAGGGAAGGACCAAGGGGGCTTTTGGCCCCCCAAAGGAAAGGAAAGGGAAGGGAAGGGAAGGGAAGGGAAGGACCAAGGGGGCTTTTGGCCCCCTTGGAAACCCCCGCCAGCAGCAAGGCTGCTGGCACCCTGTATCAGCCGCGGAAGGGTAGCGAGGAGTGGTGCAGGACGATGCGCAAATCGCCCGTCTCGTCGCGCACGAAGCCCCAGGTCTTGTCGACCGTGGTCACGTTGCCGTCGCCGTCGGTCAGGTGCACGTTGCCCATGGTCGTCGCCATGTCGCCGCTGATGAAGATGGCCGCATTGTCGATCTCGACCGACTGCCAGCCCTTCAAGGCAAAGCCGGAATCCTCGGGGAAATTCTCGTCGTGGCCGACGAAATAGGCGAGGGCACCGTCCCGGGTCGTGCGGAAGGTGCGCGGTGCCGTGGTCAAGGTCGGCTTGAACAACACGGGGCCGAGGTCGAACCCATAGGCAGTGTCCAGGATCGCCTCGGCCGTGGCCCGCGCCGCCTCGATGCCGCCCTCGGCGAAGTCCTGCGAAATGCGCACCAGGGCCTCCCCCCAGGCCGCCTGTGCCGCTTCGACGTCGGCCTGCAGCATCGACGTGTCGAGCTTGGTCGCGTTCACCGCATGCGCGGTACCGATCGACAGGGCGAGGGCCGAAACCACCAGTACGGCGAGCTTCGGCATGGTCGTTTTGGACATGGCATCAACTCCCTCTCGTTGACGAGCGTGACCGTCGTCGCTCCCCGATGAGATGGGAAAGGGCGTTGAACGGCGCCTTTAAGGAAGATGAAGCCAACCTAAAACCGGCAACGCCCCCTTGGGCGGGATGGCCGCCGGATCGAAGCAGGAAATCGGCTATGCCACCACCCAGGTCTCGCGGCCTTCGAGCAACGCCTGGAGGTCCTCCTTGGCAGCCGGACGGCGGGCGTGGTGGAGGCCGTCGAGCGTCGGGGCGTCGGTCTGAAACACCACCCCCATGGCGAGCACGTCGTCGCGCGCCGCGAGCATCTGCGCGAGCCGGCGGTTGGTGGGATCGTGGACCACGGCGTCGCTCACCTCGAAGCCGTCCTCGCCGACGGTGAAGGGGACCAGGTCGAAGGCCGCAGGATCGAAACGCAGCCCCTTCCGGCCGCCGGCGTAGAGCAAGGGCTCGCCCGCCTTGCACCAGAGCTGGCGCTCGGGCGCCGTCGCCTTGCCCGTCACCTCGGCAAAGGCGCCGTCGTTGTAGACGATGCAGTTCTGCAGGATTTCGACGAAGCCGGTACCCCGGTGGTCGTGCGCCTGCTTCATCACCTCGACCAGTTGCGCCTGCGCCACGTCGGGCACGCGGGCGTAGAAGGTGGCCCCCGCCCCGAGCACGAAGCTGCCGGCATGGACCGGCTGGTCGATCGAGCCCTCGGGCGTCGAGGGCGTGACCTGCCCCAACCGGCTGGTCGGCGAGGCCTGGCCCTTGGTGAGGCCGTAGATCTGGTTGTTGAACAGGAGATAGACGAGGTCGAGGTTGCGCCGGACCAGGTGCAAGAGGTGGTTGCCGCCGATGGACAGGCTGTCGCCGTCGCCCGAAACGACCCACACGTCCAGCTCCGGCCGCGCCAGCTTGGCGCCGGTGGCGATGGTGGCAGCCCGGCCGTGGATGGTGTGGAAGCCGTAGCTCTCGACGTAGTAGGGAAAGCGCGAAGCGCAGCCGATGCCGGAGATGAACGCGGTCCGGTCCGGGTCGAGGCCGAGGTCGGTGACGGTCTTCAACACGGCCTTCAAAATGGCGTAGTCGCCGCAGCCGGGGCACCAGCGCACCTCCATGTCGGCGGCCCAGTCCTTGGCCGTCAGCGGGCTCCTGGGATGGTCTAGGGTATCGCTCATGCAACGGCTCCAAGGGCACCGGTCAGCTCCTGGCGGGCGCGCTGCTTGATCTCGCGGACCTGGAAGGGCCGGCCCGACACCTTGGTCAAGGCGGCGACCGGCCGGCCGTAGTGCCCGCGCAGGAGGAAGGCGAGTTGGCCCATGTTCATCTCGCAGGCGAGCACACGGCCGAACGAGGCGAGCAGCGCCTCCAGATCGTGCGCGAAGGGCGCGAGGTGGCGGAGGTGCAGGTGTGCCACCTTCAGGCCCTCGGCGCGGAGTTCGGCCGCCGCCTGGGCCATCGCCCCCTTGGTCGAGCCCCAGCCGAGCAGAAGGAGGTCGTCGCCGGGCTCGCCCACCTCCAACACCACCCGCGGCAGGAAGTCGGCGATTTTCTGGACGCGGGCCTGGCGCAGCTCGGTCATGCGCTGGTGGTTGGCCGGATCGTAGGACACGGCACCGCTGCCGTCGGCCCGCTCCAAGCCGCCGATGCGGTGCCGCCCGCCCTTGGTTCCGGCCGGAATCCACGGCCGCGAGAGCGTCTCCGGGTCGTGCTGGTAGGGCGAGCGCCCGGCCGGATCGGGCCGGGTGATGGGCGGCAGGCTCTCGAGCTCCGGCACCCGCCAGGGCTCCGACGCATTGGCCAGATAGCCGTCGGTCAACAGGATCACGGGCGTCATGTGGGTGACGGCGATGCGGATCGCCTCGATCGCGCAGTCGAAGGCATCGCCCGGGCTGGAGGCGGCCACGACCGGCAAGGGGGCATCGGCGTTGCGCCCCAAGGTGGCCTGAAACAGGTCCGATTGCTCGGTCTTGGTCGGCAGCCCCGTCGACGGCCCGCCGCGTTGTGCGTTGACGACCACGAGCGGCAACTCAGCCGCGATGGCGAGGCCCAGCATCTCGGTCTTGAGCGCCATGCCGGGGCCCGAGGTGCCGGTCACGCCCAGCTTGCCGGCGTAGGAAGCGCCGAGCGCCACGCCGATGGCGGCGATCTCGTCCTCGGCCTGGAACACGTCGCAGCCATAGGCGCCGAGCTTGGCGAGCGTGTGCAGCATCGAGGTGGCAGGGGTGATCGGATAGGAGCCGTAGAGCAGCTCGAGGCCAGCGAGCTTCGCACCGGTGACGAGGCCGAGGCACAAGGCATCGGCGCCGTTGATCGAGCGGTAGCGCCCGGGCGGCAGGGGCGAGCCGGCAACGCCCAGGATCGGCTCGATGCGGCCGAGTTCGGCGGTTTCGCCAAAGGCGTGCCCCGCCTCCAGCGCCAGCCTATTGGCCGCGGCGATATCCTGCTCGAAGCGCCGCTCTATCCAGCTGCGCGTTGCCGCGACATCGCCGCCGGTGAGCCACAGGATCAGGCCGAGCGTCCAGAAATTGCGCGAGCGTGCCGCTTCGCGGGCGGAGACACCCGCCTCCTTCACGGCCGCCTGGGTCAGCTTTTGGATGTCGAGGGCGACGACGCGAAAGCCCGCCAGCGAGCCGTCGGTGCTGGGATCGACCGCGTAGCCGGCCTTTTTCAGGTTGCGCTCGGTGAAGGCCGACTGGTCGAGGATGATGACGCCACCCGGCTGCATCTCCTCCAGGTTCACCTTCAAGGCCGCCGGGTTCAACGCGACCAGCACGTCGACCAGATCGCCCGCCGTGCGCACCAGGTCGCGGCCGAGTTGCACCTGATAGGCGCTCACCCCATAGGTCGTTCCTGCCGGTGCTCGGATTTCGGCGGGAAAGTCGGGAAAGGTCGCGAGGTCGGCGCCGGTCAGCGCCGCTGCCGCCGAGTACCGCCCACCCGTGACCTGAATACCGTCGCCGCTATCGCCCGCGAAACGCACCACGAGGGCGCGCGCGGTCCCATGCTCGGCGTTCATTTCGTTCCTTTCGACACCACCCAAAACCGGCGCGTCCGCCGGTCCGCGCCCGAGATGTGGGCGATGCTGCGCCGCCTCGCCAGGGCCACGATCGTCGAAGCAAACGTTCCCACCAACCCGCACGCGCGCTAAGCTGATCCCATGACCCCCGACCAAATCCTCGACGCGTTCGGCAAAGCCCACCCCATGAGCCCCTTGGAGCTCATCGCCCTGTTCGACGCCGCACTGGCAGAGGCCGATGCACTCGCCCCCACCATCACCCGCCTCGCCGAGGCTGCGGGCGAGGGTGTCTACCTCTTGCCGCGCGAAGAGAACGTCGTGCACATCGGCCTGCACGTGCTGGCCAAAGCCGGCCATCCGGCCGCTGAGCCGGCGCTCCACCGGGTCGTTTGCGCCGATCCCATCCTCACCGAGCGCCTGTTCGGCCTGGAAAATATCCCGCTCGTCGCCAGCCTCCTCGTCACCGCGTTCGACGGCGACGGTGACCAGCTGATGGCGGTCGCCTTCGCGCCCGGGCTGGACGGCTCGATGGTCTGCGCTGGCCTCTTGGCGATCGCCTATCTGACCGTGGTCGGACGCCTCGACCGCGCCCATGCGGTCGCGTTCCTCCGCCGCTTCGAGACCGAACGGCTGTCCGGCGACATGGGCGATCCCATGGCCGAGTTCGGCTGGCAGAGTGCCGTCGCCTATCTGGGTGCTGCGGAGCTTCGCCCGGAGCTGGAAGCACTCTGGGCGCGGAGCCCGCTCGCTGCCATGGGGGGCGACGAGGACAAGGCCGAGATGCTGGCGACGCTCGAGTGGAGCGCCGACCATCCGGGGGATCCGTCGCGCCTGATCGAGACCGAGCAAGTCGCACCGATCACCGATCTGATCGACGCCATGCCCTGGCTGCTGGCCAAGCCCGAGGCAGCCAAGCCGAAGCGAGCGAAGCCGCGCGGCCCGCGCGATGCCGCCGCCGACCTCGCCCTCGACGAGGAGGAGGAGCGCTGGCTCCGGGGCTTCCTCGTCTCGCCCAACGTCCCTGCCAGCACGATCCCCCTCGAAGCGCTCGACGGGCTGTTTGCCGCCTTGGTCGCCGGGCCAGAGCCGGTGGCGCCGCCAGAATACCTGCCGGTGGTGTTCGGCGACGGCGAGCCCAACTATGCCTCGGCCGAACAGGCCGAATACGTCCAAGACCTCTTTGGCCGGCACTGGGCCACGATCGAGACGCGCCTCGCCGCCGGCCAGCCGCACGAGCCCCTGTTCGCGCCGGCGACGCTCGACGACACCGGCCGCTATTGGGCGCGTGGCTTCATCCTCGGCGTGAACCTGCGCCACGACGGGTGGCGGCGGCTGATCGACGATACGGAGGCCGGCGATTTCCTGGGCTTGGTGGTGGGGCTGATCCAGGACGAGCTCGGCGACGGTGCCGAGCCGATCGACGGCGACGAACGCTCGGAGGTCTTGGAGAACCTCGGCCGACTGGTGCAGTTCGCCTATTTCTACTGGCGCCAGGAACCGACCCGTATCCCCAACGAGCCCGCCCGCTCGACCAAAATCGGCCGCAACGCGCCCTGCCCTTGTGGTTCGGGCAAGAAATACAAGAAGTGCTGCGGCGCCGGCTGAGCTGCGGTCACCCCAAGGGTCGCCTCGAGCGCAGCGCTGCGTCGATGGTGCCGTCGTCCAGGTAGCCGAGCTGCCCGCCCAGCGGCACGCCGTGGCCGAGCCGGGTCACGGTGACGCCCAACGGCGCCAGGCGCTCCGCCAGATAATGCGCCGTCGTCTGCCCATCGACGGTGACCCCGAGCGCCAGGATCACCTCCTCGATGCGGGGATCGGCGGTCTCGATCCGGCGCACCAGATC
The DNA here is from genome assembly GCA_007694015.1 of Geminicoccaceae bacterium. Lineage (GTDB taxonomy): Bacteria > Pseudomonadota > Alphaproteobacteria > Geminicoccales > Geminicoccaceae > RECO01. Next base: position 9,129 of record RECO01000113.1, on the reverse strand, counting down.
GGGAATGCGCAAGCTCTCCGGCGTGATGCCGTCGATCGCCCGGAGCGTGCCGCCCAACACGTGGTAGCGGCCCCGAAAGCTCCGCCCCCGCTCCATCGCCCAAAGATCGTCGACCTCCTCGACCACGCAGATCGAGCGGCCGTCCCGCTGCCCGTCACGGCAAATCCCGCACGGGCTCTGGGTGTCGAGATTGCCGCAAATCCCGCAAGCGACCACCTCGCGCGCCACCCGCGAGAGCGCCTCGGCCAAGGGCCTGAGGTGTGCTTCCGGCTTCTTCAACAAATGCAACGCCGCCCGCCGCGCCGAGCGCGGCCCCAGCCCCGGCAACCGCGCGAGCTGCCTGACCAGTTGATCGAGCGCCTCGCTCGGCATCAGCTGGCGCGGAAAAAAGATAAAGCAGAAAGTATCGGGGGGGCTTGATGGCCCCCCCGCGCCCCCCGGCGGCGGCCACGGCCGCCGCAGCTCAGCGGGGGTCCTAGGGGGGCCATCAAGCCCCCCTAGCCTCTACCTTCCCTCGCATCGTCAAAACGGCAGCTTCATCCCCGGCGGCAGGGGCAGGCCGCCGGTCATCTTGGCCATTTCCTCCTGCATCATCGCGTCCACCTTCGCCTTGGCGTCGGCGGCGGCGGCGATGATGAGGTCTTCCAAAACCTCGACGTCGCTCGGGTCGACCAGGGACGGGTCGATCTTGACGCGGCGCAGGTCGCCCTTGCCCGAGATCGTCACCTTCACCATGCCGGCGGCAGCGCTGCCCTCCAGCTCGGCGGCCATCAGCCGCTCCTGCATTTCGGCCATCTTGGCCTGCATCTCCTGGGCTTGTTTCAGCATGTTGCCGAGGTTCTTCATGGTGTCCCGATTCCTTCCTGCAGGGTCGAGGCTTGTGTTTCGCTGTCCGCCCCGGCGGTTTCGACGCCGACGATGGTCGCACCCGGCACGGCTTCGAGGATGTGGCGCACGTGCGGCAGGTCGCGCACCTCGACCATCCGCTTTTGGCGATGCGCCGCGTCGAGCTCGGCCAGCGTTGGTGCCTCCGATGGCGCCCGGTCGACCCCCCAGCGCCGCCCGGTCAGGCGCTGCAGTGCCTGGGCGAGGCGGCTGGAGGCCTCTGCCGGCGTCCCCGGCAGCCAGTTCAGGCGCAGGCGGCCGGGCTCGATCGAGGCGGGCCTGGCGTTGTGGTGCACCATCGCCGCCAACAGCGGCTCGCCGCCGACCCGGAGTGCGCGGACGATCGCCGGCAGGTCCTGCGGCATCGCCGGCAGCACCGCCGGCGCGGTTTCGGGGGGTGCGGGCTCGGCGGGTGTGGGCCTCGCCGGTGGTGGGGCGATTTGGGCAGAAGGGGCCGGGCTCGGCGTTTGCGCGGGCGCGGTGGCGGGGCCGGGGTTGATCGCGGGCAGCCCGCCCTCCAGCCGTCGCATCAGCTCGGCCGGCGAGGGCAAATCGCCCATGCACGCCAAGCGCACCAAGAGCATCTCGGCGGCGGCGATGGCATCGGGGGCGCGGCCAATCTCTTCCAGCCCCTTCAAGAGCACCTGCCAAGCGCGCGCGAGCGGGGCCAGCCCGACGCGCTGCGCCAGCACCTCGAGGTCCGGGTCGCGCAAATTCGGGTCGAGCTTGTCGCGGGTCAGCCGGTGGCACAGGCCCAACAGGTCCTCCACCACCGCCCGCGGGTCGCCGCCCTCCGCCATCATGGCGCCGAACAACGCCAAGGCCTCGCCGGCCCGGCCCTCGACCACGTGGCCCAACAGCTCGACGACGCGGCCCTTGTCGACCACGCCCAGCATCGCCTGCACCTGGTCCAGCCGCACGGTGCCGTCCGCCAGCGTGATCGCCTGGTCCAACAGCGACAGCGCATCGCGCACCGAGCCGCCGCCGACCCGCGCGATCAGGTCCAAGGCCAGGGGTTCGATCTCCGCCCCTTCGGCCGTAGCCACCTTCAGCAGATGCGCCGCCAGCACCTCCTGATCGATGCGCCTCAGATCGAAGCGCTGACAGCGCGAGAGCACCGTCACCGGAATGCGCCGCACCTCCGTCGTGGCGAATACGAACTTGGCGTGCGGCGGCGGCTCCTCCAGCGTCTTCAGCAGGCCGTTGAAGGCCTGCTGCGAGAGCATGTGCACCTCGTCGATGATGTAGACCTTGTAGCGCCCGGACGCCGGCGCGTAGCGCACGTTGTCGACGATCTCGCGGATGTCGCCGATGCCGGTCTGCGTCGCCGCGTCCATCTCGATCACGTCGATGTGGCGGTCCTCGGCGATCGCCGTGCAGTGCTCGCACACCCCGCAAGGCTCGGCGGTGACGCCGCCCTCACCGTCCGGCCCGATGCAATTCAAACACTTCGCGATGATGCGCGCGGTCGTGGTCTTGCCGGTGCCGCGAATGCCGGTGAGCAGATAGGCCTGGGCGATCCGCCCTGAGCCGAAGGCATGGCCCAGGGTGCGCACCAACGCGTCCTGGCCGATGAGGTCGGCGAGCCGGCTCGGTCGATAGGCCCGGGCCAGCACCCGGTAGGGCTTTGCGGCGGTGGTCAACAGCCCTCGCGATCGGCTCGGTCGTGACGGGAATGCGGGTGGAGGACTGGCAACGACCCGGGCCGAAACTCGTTACGGCTGCTTCCTTCCGGACCTGACCGGGTTGGCGAGGGGTCCGTCCGCGCCAGCCCTCCACCCCAACTATCGGGTGTTCCCGTCGGCTTCGCAAGGTGGCAGGGTGCGTCCATGCACGAGAAGATCACCAACGCGCCGCCACACCGCTACTCCCACAGCCGCTTCGACCGTGGCGCCCCCTTCCGCAAAGACCCGCAATGGCTCGCCGCCAAACGGCGCGATCCCCGCACCCGGTTGCTCCTCACCCACGACCTCAAGGCCATCGTGCGCGCCGACGCGCCGACCCGGCTGCACCTGGTGGAACTCGCCCATTTCGCCGAAGCCGTGCCGGAAACCGCCGTCCTCCTCGGCATCGAGAACGAGGTCGCCATCTTCGCCCTTGCCCTCGAAACCGGCCACGAACTCACCGCCCACGCCCGCGATCTGCGCGAAATCGGGCCGACGCTCGAAGCCGGCGAAGCCGGCCTCGCCGCCTACGCCCGCGCCCTCTTCTATTGGCACCAAACCCACGGCTTCTGCAGCCGCTGCGGCAGCGCCAACCATCCGGCCGACGGCGGTCACGCCCGCCACTGCCCCGCCTGCGACCACACCACTTTCCCCCGCACCGATCCGGCGGTGATCATCCTGGTGAGTTGCGGCGACCACTGCCTCTTGGGCCGCTCGCCGCGTTTCCCCGAGGGCATGTACTCCACCCTCGCGGGATTCGTGGAGCCCGGCGAAAGCCTGGAAGACACCATCCGCCGCGAAGTCTTCGAAGAAGCCGGCGTCGAGGTCGTCTCGATGCGCTACCGCTCCTCCCAGCCCTGGCCCTTCCCCGCCTCGCTCATGCTCGGCTTCCACGGCACCGCCCGCTCGCGCGCCCTCGATATCGACAAGGACGAACTCGAAGACGCCCGCTGGTTCCACAAATCCGAACTGCTCGACCCCCACCGCCGCCCCATCACCCTGCCCCGCCCCGACAGCATCGCCCGCTATTTGATCGAAAGCTGGCTTTACGAGGGGTGACGACGGGGGAGGAAAAAAGGGGGCCTGGAGAGCTCGCCGTTGCCCAGCGCAAGTGGCGGCGGCCTTAAGATGTCGCCCGCTGCCAGGGTGACACCGGCTCGCTTGGCAGCAGCGCCCAGCCTCAATCGAGGACGACGCCCTTGGTGGCGGTGATGAGGTCGTAGGTGTCGGGTTCGCGGTGGGCGGCGAAGTCGAAGATGTTGCGTTTGAGAGCGGCGCAGCGGTCGAGGTCGATGGCGGCGGTGGCGATTTCGTCGCCGAGCGTGGTGCACTGGGCGGCGACTTCGCCGGTGGGGGCGATGACGGCACTGCCGCCGATGAGCAGGCAGTCTTCCTCGACGCCGGCCTTGGCGACGCCCACCACCCAGGTGCCGTTCTGGTAGGCGCCGGCTTGGAGCGAGAGCAGGTTGTGGAAGGGGTTGAGGTGGTCCAGGTCCGGCGCGAGCGGGTAGTGGTAGGGGGTGTTGTAGCCGATCATGACCAGCTCGACGCCGCGCAGGCCCAGCATGCGGAAGGCTTCGGGCCAGCGGCGGTCGTTGCAGATCAAGACGCCGATGCGGCCGCCGAAGGCCTGGCTGACCGGAAAGCCGAGATCACCCCGCTCGAAATAGCGTTTTTCGAGGTGCTGGAACGGGCGCCACGGCTCGAACTCGCGGTGTCCCGGCAGATGCACCTTGCGGTATTTGTGGACGATGCGGCCTTCGCGGTCGACGACGATGGCGGTGTTGAAGCGACGGACACCGGCTTCGGACTCGATCCGTTCGGCATAGCCGAGATGGAACCCCACACCCAGCCGGCGGGCGGCGTCGAACAGCGGCTGCACCGAGGCGTTCGGCATGGCGGGCTCGTAGAAGGCGTCGAGTTCGGCACCTTCGAGCGGCCAGCGCGGGAAAAAGGTGGTCAGCGCGAGTTCGGGAAAGACGACCAGTCGGGCACCTTGCCGGTGCGCCCGCTCCAGGAGCGCGATCAGCCGGGACACGACCGCGGCGCGCGGCTCGTTGCGGGCGATGGGGCCGACCTGGGCGGCGGCGACGACGAGTTCGCGGGTCATGCGGCGAGTACCTCCTCGGCCGTGCGGCCGACCAGTTCCTGATAAAGCGCTTCGTCCGTATCGCCTTCGGTGCCGAAGACCAAGACCCGGCTCGAGCGGTCGAGGCGCAAGGCCGTGGCGAGGTCCGGCCGTTCGGCGGCGGCGAGGATGCCGGCGAGGCCGCAGGTGGCGCTTTCACCGGCGACGAGGGCCGGATCGTCGCCTGCGGGGTTGGCGAGGTCGCGCATGACGGTGACGGCGGCCTGGTCGTCGATCACCAGCGCGTCGTCGCAGCCGGCGTGGAGCACGTCCCAGGCGAGCAGGGAGACTTCGCCGCAGGCGAGCCCGGCCATGAGGGTGTCGAGGTCACCCGCGGCCGCGCGCCGTTCCCCGGCTGCGAGGCTCGGGGCGATGCAGGCGGCGCGCTCGGGCTCGACGACGACGAAGCGGGGCCGTGCCGCTCCCCAGCGCAGCCAGCTGGTCGCCAGGACGGCGGCGGCCACACCGCCCACGCCACCCTGCACGGCGATGTGGGTCGGCGGCTCGGGCAAAGCGTCGAAGGCTTCCTCGGCCATCAGCATGTAGCCGGCCATCACGTCCTTCGGAATGTCGGTGTAGCCTGGATATGAGGTGTCGGAGACGACGTGCCAGCCGTTCTGGGCGGCGTCGGTGGCGGCTTGACGGACGCTGTCGTCGTAGTTGCCGGGGGTGCGCACGACCTCGGCGCCGAAGGCCTCGATGGCGCGTTTGCGGCCCTCGCTCACGGTGGCGTGGATGTAGATGCGGCAGCGGCAGCCGAAACGCTGCGCCCCCCAGGCCACCGAGCGGCCGTGATTGCCGTCGGTGGCACAAGTGACCGTCACCTCCCCCGGCGGCAAGCCGAGCCGTGCGAGGAGTTCCTGGACGGCGTAGGCGCCACCCAAGGCCTTGAAGCTCTTGAGGCCGAAGCGGCTGCCCTCGTCCTTGTACCAGACGGCACCAAGCCCGCTCCGCTGCGCCAGGTGCGGCAGCCGCACGAGTGGCGTCCGCTCATAGCCGGGCCACGCTTCGATGGTCCGCCGCGCCCGCGCCAGCGCGGCCTGGCTCAGGATCGGCGTGAGGCTCGGCGGGTAGGTGCTCCGGCGAACGGCGGCGTTGGCGACGTGATGCGGGGGCGTGAAGCGCATGGACGAGGTTCCGCAGCGTGAAACGCGATGCTCTTTGGCGGCACGGCGGCAAAGGTCGATGTCGCCGGAACGGCGGCAAAGGTCGACGGGCGACGCGTCGAAGCGGCACCCGGCAGGCGCACGCGCCAGCCGGCCGCCGCCAGCTGCCTCAGCTCTCGGCCGGGGTCGCCGTCATCGCCGCGGCGTCGCTGCGCATCGAGCGCGCCTTGCCGACCGCCGCGTCCAGCTCGGTCTGCGAGCACAAATCCAACAGCACGGGGTCGCGCGGGCGGATTTCCTGGCTCTTCCAATGCGTGCGGTCGCGCACGGCCTGCACCGTCGTCTTGGTGGTGCCGAGCAGCTTGCAGATCTGCTGGTCGGTCAATTCGGGGTGGTGACGCAACAGCCAAGCGATGCCGTCCGGCCGATCCTGCCGCTTCGACAAGGGCGTGTAGCGGGGCGCCTTCTTCTTTGGCGCCTTCACCTCGGCCTTGGGCTTCACGATCTGCAGCCGCGCCTTCGGGTCGGCCTGGCAGCGCACGATCTCCTCGCGCGTCAGCACCCCAGCCCCCACCGGGTCGAGCCCGCGAATCCCGTTCGCCACCTCGTCGTCGGCGATCCCCTTCACCTCCAACACGTGCAAACCGCAGAATTCGGCGATCTGCGTGAAGGTCAAGCTGGTATTCTCGACCAGCCAGACCGCGGTCGCCTTCGGCATCAACGGCCGGTCCATGGTCCTCTCCGTGGAAATCGCGCTTCAGCGCCTGCGAACGCGCTTGATAGCCGCATGCGCCACCAGCGTAAACGTCGGCCTTGGCGGCGCGCGGTTCAACCCTTGCCGGCGCGGCGCTGGAGATGGCGGCGCAAGCGCGCGGCACCGCCCGGACGCACCTCGGCCACGCCGCGCGCCACGTGCGTCGCGTCCACGGGCACGTCCCGCCCGACCCAGCTGCCAGCACCGATGATGGCACCGTCGCCGATCGTCACCGGTGCGACCAGTGTCGCGTGCGAGCCGACGAATACCCCGGCGCCGATCTCGGTCCGGTACTTGCCGAAGCCGTCGTAGTTGCAGGTGATGGTGCCGGCACCGACGTTGCTGCCGGCACCCACGCTGCAATCACCCAAATAGGTGAGGTGATTGGCCTTGGCACCCGCGTCCAGCCGCGCGTTCTTGAGTTCGACGAAGTTGCCGACATGGGCGTCGGTGCCGACGTCCGCGCCGCTGCGCAGGCGCGCGAACGGGCCGATCACCGCCCCTTGGCGGACCACGATCGGCTTGGTCTCCTTCGGGCCGTCCACCATCAGGTGGGAGAACGCGCGCACCCGCACGCCGTCCTCGAGGGTCACGCCGGGCCCGATCAGCACCTGCGGCTCCAGCACCACGTCGCGGCCGAAGCGCGTGTCCAAGGCGAGCGTGACCGACGCCGGGTCCAGCATCGTCACCCCCGCCCGCATCGCCCGCTCGCGCAGCCGCCCCTGCAGGATCGCCTCGGCGGCCGCCAGCTGGACGCGGTCGTTGATGCCGAGCCCCTCGATCTCGCTGCACGGCCGCCAGACGCACCGCCAACCCTTGGCCCTGGCCAACGCCACCGTGTCGGTCAGGTAGAACTCCTGGTTGCCGTCCCGCGCCGTCCGCGCCGGCAACTCGGCCAAGAGCTCGCCGAGCCGCGCCGCGTCGAACGCCATCACCCCGCTGTTGGCGAGGCCAAGGGCGCGCACCGCATCGTCCGCATCCGCCGCCTCGACGATGGCGTGCAGGGTCTCACCGTCGGTCAAGAGCCGCCCATAGGCGCCGGCATCGGCCAGCTCCATCCCCAAGACGGCCACCGCCGCGTCCGCCGCCGCCAAGGCCCGGACCAAGTCGACGATGGTCGCCGGCTCGACGAACGGCGTGTCGCCGAACAACACCACGACGGCACCCCGCAGGGGCAAGGTCGGGGCGGCACACTGCAAGGCATGACCGGTGCCCAAAGGCGGGTTCTGTTCGGCGATTTGCAGCGCCAACCCCGAGTGCTTGGCGAACGCCGCCACCTGGTCCATGCCCGGCGCCAAGACGAGCGTTGCGGTCTCGGCGCCGGCCGCCGCGGCTGCCCGCAGCACGTGCCCCAACAACGGCTCGAACGCCAAGGGGTGCAACACCTTGGCCATCGTCGAGCGCATCCGCGTACCCTGGCCGGCAGCCAGCACCACGGGCGTAAACGTCACGGTCAACGGTCCACCTCACCCAAAGCCCGCCGCCGTCTTCGCGCCAAATCCCGCCCCCCGCAAGCCCCGCCTTGACGCTCCCGCCACAGCCGCCTATACGCCCCCAGTTCCCAAGGGGCGGTTAGCTCAGCGGAAGAGCACTACGTTCACACCGTAGGGGTCACTGGTTCGATCCCAGTACCGCCCACCATCCAACCCATTAAAAAGATTGACGATTTCAGAGGTGCCGCGAGGCGCCTTCGTCGTTTCTGGCGAGGCGTGTAAGCGCCATGTAAGCAGCCCCGGAGGTGGCAAGCACCCGGCTCGGAAGGGTTCCGATCGAACGCCGAACCTCGGGAAAGCCGGCCACGACGAAAAAGGCGGAGGCTGAAGCCCCCGCCTTCGTTGCGGGCTGCCACCAGGGGTTGGACGAGATCGCGGCCCCCTGGTGGCTCGACACCGGCCCGCGCGGTGTTGAGGACGCCGCGATTACGTGACCGAACCGGTTGTCAATCGGCATCGAATTTTGACCCCAGATTGGAGTGCGCCCCTGGCGCCGGACACGGATGCAGCTCGGCGTAGAGGGCGTTTTCCGAAACGCTGGACCTACCCTCACCCCCGCCCGGCCACCCACGAGCGTACGATCCCATGGGTGGCCGGGCGGGGGTGCGAGATGGTCAAGCATTGCGGAACACGCGCTTAGAGCATTTCCCGAAAAGATAGAATCGATTTGGGATTCACAATCGTTGGTAGATGTGATTCACGATGATGGCTGGATGAGGAGGCCAGCCATGCATGCCGAAGCCTTATTCGATCGATCTTCGTGAGCGGGTGCTCCAAGGCATCTTGGACGGCTTGAAGTACGCGCAAGTCGCCGAGCGTTTCGCGGTCAGCGTCAGCTTCGTCTCGAAGCTGCTGACCCAGTGGCGCGAGGCGGGCACCGTCGAGCCGGCGAAATTCGGCGGGCACAAGACGTCGACCCTCGCACCGCACGAAGCGACCGTGCGAGAGCTGCTGGCCGCCGAGCCCGACCTGACGCTTGCCGAGCTGCGCCAACGTCTGCAGGCCAGGGCGATCCTCACCAGCCGATCGACGCTGGCGCGTTTTCTCCAAGCCCTTGGCATCACGCGAAAAAAAAGACGGAACGGGCGGCCGAGCAGGA
>RECO01000133.1 GCA_007694015.1 Geminicoccaceae bacterium | reverse complement strand
GCGCGTGCTCCTGCCCTTCCGCATGCCGCGCACGCTGCGTTGAATGGGGCGCTGACGGGCGTCAGTTGCGGCGGTCGTCGGGCTCGTCGTTCGTGTCGCGCGCCCGGCGCACGGCGCCCAGTTCGCGGCTGACGAAGAAGCCGACGGCGCCGATGATCAGCGCCGCCTTGATCAGCATGATGACGTCGGCGCTCATTGCCCGATCTCCTCTCCAGGCCATGAAAGTGGCGTCGTTCGGCGCGCTGCCAAGGGCCTCGTGGTTGATGCGCCCGGATGCGGGCTTACGTGTGGGGAGTGCAGACGCAGCGGGGGAACGCGCATGGCCACCCATCGGGTCGAGGGCTACGACACCGTCCAACGCATGTTGCACTGGCTCACCGTCGCCTTCTTGCTGGTGCTGATCCCGGTCGGCATCGCCATGACGCACCCGGCGTTTCGCCCGCTGCAGGACACGTTGTTCATCATCCACAAGAACGGCGGTGTCCTGCTCTTTCTCGTGCTCGTGGCCCGCGTCGGCTGGCGGTTGACGCACCGGCCTTCGCCGCAGCCTGCGGAGTTGCCAACGATCCACCGGCGGGTGGCGGCGTTCACCCACTTTATGCTCTACGTCCTACTCTTCACGATGGTGATCACCGGTTATCTGCGCGTGGTCGGCGGCGGTTTTCCGATCGAGCTGTTGGACGCGCTTGGCATCCCGCCCCTCATCGGCACGATGCGCGAGACCGCGACCATCATTTCCGCCGTGCACAAATTCACCGCCTATGCGCTGGTGGTGGTGATCGTCGTCCACGTCACGGCGGCGATCCAACACGCCTTGGTGCACCGCAACAGCGTGATGCAACGCATCTGGCCGCCGATCGCCCCGCCCGCCAAGGCCGACTGACCCGAGCCCCCAGCCCTTCTCCCGCCGCCACGCCCCGGGGGTTTCCAAGGGGGCCAAAAGCCCCCTTGGCTTCCTTCCCTTGCTCTTTTTTCTCTTTCCTGGAGCGGCCGAAAGCCCCCTTGGCTTCCCTACCTCTTCTTCGCGTTTCCCCCTACTCGGCGGCGATGCGGGCACCCTGCATGGCCGCCCAGACGACCTCGGACGTGGCCGGCATGTCGAGGTGGTCGACGCCGAGGGGGCGGAGCGCGTCGAGCAGGGCGTTCATGACGGTGGGCGGCGCACCGGTGGCGCCGGCCTCGCCGCAGCCCTTGGCGCCGAGCGGGTTGGTTTTGGCCGGGACTTCGACGAACTCGACCTGGATCGGCGGGACGGCGTCGGCGCGGGGCATGCAGTAGTCCATGAACGAGCCGGTGAGGAGCTGACCTTCGCCGTCGAACACGACGTTTTCGAACAGCGCCTGGCCGATGCCCTGGACCACGCCGCCCTGGATCTGGCCGCGCGTCAGCATCGGGTTGACGATGGTGCCGAAGTCGTTGACCGAGACGTAGCGGTCGATGGTCACCACGCCCGTTGCCTCGTCCACTTCGAGCTCGCAATAGTGCACGCCGTTGGGGAAGGCCGAGGGCGCGCCCTTGACGTTGAGGCTGGCGTCGATGTCCTCGGGCAGCCCGGCGATCGGACCGCTCTCGCGCGCGAGTTTGGCGACCTCCAGCAGCGAGACCCTGCGGTCGGTGCCGACCACCGAGAAGTCGCCATCCTGGAAGACGAGGTCGATCTCGGGCGCTTCGAGGGCGTGGGCGGCCCATTTGCGGGCCTTGGTTTCGACCTCGTCGGCGGCGGCGAGGAGCGCCATCGAGGAGTTCATCACCGAGCGCGAGCCGCCGGAGCCGCCGCCGGCGGTGAGCGCGTCGCTGTCCTTCTGCACGAGGTCAAGCTTGTCGAAGGGCAGCCCCAGGCGGTCGACCATGATCTGGGCGAAGGTCGACCAGTGGCCCTGGCCGTAGTCCGAGGTGCCGGTGATCATGGTGACGCGGCCGTCCGCCTCGAAGCGCAAGGCCCCCATCTCCTCGACCGCATCGGCGGTGACTTCGAGGTAGCAGGCGACGGCCCGGCCGCGCAGCTTGCCGCGCGCGGCACTTTGGGCCTTGCGCTGGGCGTAGCCGGCGGCATCGGCCCGTTCCAGCGCACGGTCGAACAGCCTGGGAAAATCGCCGCTGTCGTAGACGAGGTCGGAGGCTGCCTTGAACGGCAGGGCGTCGGGGGTGATCAGATTGCGGCGGCGAAGATCCAACGGATCGCGCCCGGTTTCGCTGGCTGCCTGTTCGATCAGGCGTTCCATCACGTAGACGCCCTCGGGCCGGCCGGCGCCGCGATAGGGGCCGATCGGCACGGTGTGGGTCAACACGCTCTTCGAGCGGACGTGCAAAAGCGGGGTGCGGTAGGGGCCCGGCACGTTCTTTCTGATGTTGAGGCTCGGCATCATCGGGCCAACGAAGGAGACGTAGCCGCCCATGTTGGCAACGACCCGGACGTCGACGGCGAGGAAGTTGCCGTCGGCGTCGAGGGCGAGCGCGCAGTCGAACACGCCTTCGCGGGCCTGGTGGTCGGAGAGGAAGCTCTCCGAGCGCTCGTCGCGCCAGCGGACCGGCCGGCCGAGCATTTTCGCGGCGTGCAGGATGGCCGTGTATTCCGGGTAGGGGGCGATCTTCATGCCGAACGAGCCGCCGACGTCGTAGGTGATGACGCGCAGTTGCTCGGGCATGCACTTCAAGACGTCGCGCACGAGGTAGGTCTTGAGGCCGAAGACGCCCTGGCAGCCGACGTGGAGGGTATAGCGGCCGCGCTCGCCGTCGAACTCGGCGACCGCAGCACGGGGCTCCATCGGCGCGCAGGCGAGCCGGTTCTGGACGAGCCTGAGGCGGGTGACGTGGGCGGCCTGGGCAAACGCCGCCTCGACCGCGGCTTCGTCACCGAACGCATAGTCGAGGCAGAGATTGTTCGGATAGTCGGGGCTCACCTGGGGGGCGTCCGGCTCGAGTGCCTGGAGCGGGTCGACCACCGCGGGCTTGGTCTCGATGTCGACCTCGACCAGATCGGCCGCGTCCTTGGCCAGTGCCGGGCTGGTCGCCACGACCACGGCCATCGGCTCGCCGATGTGGCGGATCTCGGCGCTGGCGAAGGCCGGGCGCGGCTCCGCGTGCATCGCCGTGCCGTCGTGATGCTGCAACGGCAGGCGGCAGGCGACCCCGCCATAGCCGGCCTCCACCAGATCGAAGGCGGTGTAGACGGCGACCACGCCCGGCGCTTCTCGGGCCGCCGTCACGTCGAAGCCCTGGATGGTGCCGGCGGCGACGGTGGAGCGGACCATGCAGGCGTGCAACTCGCCCGGCAGGGCGAGGTCGTCGGTGTAGCAGCCGCGGCCCTGGACCAGCTTCGGGTCTTCGTTGCGCGGCACCGACTGGCCAACGCCGAATTTGCCCGCACTCAGCAGGCCTTGGTCGATCTCGCTCATCTTTTCTCCCCGAACGGCCTGGCCGTGTAGCACCGGCGCACTTGGTCTCGTCATGACGAGCCTATATATGAGCGGCGCATCGACGCGACGAGAGCGAGGGATGCATGGAAGCGATGACGGCCGCGGGCGGACGGAGCCCGATCCCCGAGGCCCTGACCTTCGACGACGTGCTGCTGCTGCCGGCAGCCTCGGAGGTGCTGCCCGCCGAGGCCGACACCACCACCCGCGTCACCCGCGCCATCGAGCTCAAGATCCCCTTGATCTCGGCGGCGATGGACACCGTGACCGAGAGTGCCCTCGCCATCGCCATGGCGCAGCACGGCGGGCTCGGCGTGATCCACAAGAATCTGGGGATCGAGGCGCAGGCCGACGAAGTCCGGCAGGTCAAGAAGTTCGAGGCCGGGATGGTGGTGAACCCGGTCACCATCACGCCCGAGGCCCCGCTCGCCGACGCCTTGGGGCTGATGCGCCAGCACGGCATTTCCGGTGTGCCGGTGGTCGACGACGAGCAGAAGCTGGTCGGCATCCTGACCAATCGCGATGTCCGTTTCGCCGACGATCCGCGCCAGCCGGTGGCCGAGCTGATGACGTCTGAAGCCCTGGTCACGGTGCAGGAGGGGGTCGATCGCGAGCGCTGCCGCCACTTGCTGCACCAGCATCGGATCGAAAAGCTCCTGGTGGTCGACGAGCGCTATCGGCTCAAGGGACTGATCACCGTCAAGGACATCGAAAAGGCGGCGCGGCATCCCAATGCGGCCAAGGACGAGCAGGGCCGGCTCAGGGTGGGGGCGGCGGTCGGCGTCGGGCCGGCCGGCTTGCAGCGCGCCGAGGCCCTGATGGCCGCGGGCGTCGACGTGGTGGTGGTCGACACCGCGCATGGCCATGCCAAAGCCGTCATCGACACGGTGGCGACGCTCCGGCGCTGGGACAACGCGACCCAGATCGTGGCCGGCAACGTCGCCACGGCCGATGCCGCGCGCGCCCTGATCGAGGCCGGGGTGGACGCGGTCAAGGTCGGCATCGGCCCCGGCTCCATCTGCACCACCCGCGTCGTCGCGGGCGTCGGCGTGCCGCAACTGCATGCCGTGATGGAGGTGAGCCGGGCCGCGCGCGAGACGGGCGTGCCGGTGATCGCGGACGGCGGTATCCGCGCGTCGGGCGATCTCGCCAAGGCGATCGCGGCCGGTGCCGACTGCGCCATGCTCGGCTCGATGTTCGGCGGCACCGACGAGGCGCCGGGCGAGGTGTTCCTCTACGAAGGCCGCTCCTACAAATCCTATCGCGGCATGGGCTCGTTGGGTGCCATGGCGCGCGGCTCGGCCGACCGCTACTTCCAGGCGGAGGTTTCCGAGCCGTTGAAGCTGGTGCCCGAGGGCATCGAGGGCCAAGTCCCCTACAAGGGGCCGATCAGCACCATCATCCACCAGCTGGTGGGCGGCCTGCGGGCGGCCATGGGCTATACGGGCAACCCCACCATGGCGGCGATGCAGGCGAATAGCCGCTTCGTCCGGGTGACCCACGCCGGCGTGATCGAGGGCCACGTGCACGGCGTGCGCATCACCCGCGAAGCGCCCAACTACCGCAGCGCGCGGTGACGGCAGGCGCCGGCGCGCCGTCTTAATCCTTCGTTGATGCCTTGGGCCGATCCTCTGGTGAACGCTCCTACCAGCTTCGGATCGAGGGATCGCGCGTGATCGGGTCGAAATGCAGGACGGCCGCGGTGCCGGCGGAGCCGGACGCCGCGGCGGTGGTGCCGGTCGCACTGCTCGCACATGCGCTGCGCACGCCCTTGAACCTGGTCGAGGGCAATGCGCTTTTGCTCGCCACGGGTGCTGCGGGGCCGCTCGACGACGTGGCACGGCAGGCCCTGCTCGACCTGCGCCTCGCGGCACATGGCCTGACGCGGGTCTTGGGGCTTTTGGAGCAGTCGGCCCGGGGGCTGCCCCCCTTCGACGGCGCTGCGGCCGCCCCGGTGGCGCTGTGCCGGTTGGCGGATCGGGTGGTGCGGCCGTTCGGCTGGCAGCCCTTGGCCGCCGCAGCACCGCCCGCCTGGGTCGCGGGCTGGGCCGGCTGGGAGCCCTTGCTCCAGCTGTCCCTGGCCGCCCTCGACGAACGCGGGACGTCGCGCCTGCACCTGGAACTCGACGCGACCAGCGGCCATCTCGACGTCAGGGCCGAGCCCTACGCCGCAGGCAGCGGCGACACGGCGCTCGGGGCTTGGCTGGCCGAGCGCATGGCGCGGGCTGCGGGCCTTCGGGTCTGTGGCGCCGTGCCCGGCCGGCTGCGCTGGCGGGGGCCGTTCGCGCGCCACGGCGCCATGATGCGCAGCTGGTGTCGCTGAAACCGCGCTTTCGTCGCCGGCCGCGCCCGGTAAATGGGAAAACACGCTGGACTTTCGAACGCGACGTGATAGCTTCATTCGGAAGTACGTGCGCAGCGACGTCTCCATGACGTCCAAGCTGCGGGTCCGAGCCCCCAAGACGCGCGTACCACCACGATCACACCACGACCGGTTCCATTGTGGGGCCACATCGCTGCGGCTGGCGCCATTGTCGTCGCTTTTTGGCGTGGTGAGACGCATGACAGGGACCGTGCATGTTTCCATATCGGCGTGGCAATCAACGCAAGCGCTCCAAGGGCAACCCGCCGCGGCGGATCAAGAGCGGCGGCGGCCGGCGGCTGCCGGGTTCGGCCCGCGAGCTCCTGCCGCTGTTGCAGCCCACGACCAAAGCGCTCGCTCAAGTCCTGGCCGGCAACGTCAAGTTTTCCGGCCAGTTCGTCCATGCCCGCAACGTGGTCGAGCGCGCGGATCAATTGATCGCCGAACAGCAGGTGGAGCGGCTTGGGCTGCGTGACCGCGAGGAATTCCTGGAGCAATTGGCGCGCCTCAAGTTGACGGTGAGCGACGCGGAGGAGGAATTCGGCGCCGATTTGGTCGAGGAGGCGGACGAGGACGAAGAGGGCGAGGCCGACGCACCGCCCCTCGACGCCGAGGCCTTCGACGAAACCCTCGACGAGGAAGCGCTTTCGGCCCGCCAGCGCGAGGCCGAGGAAAAGGCGCTTGCGGAGGCGGAAGCCCGCGCCAAGGCGGAAGCGGCCGCCGAGGCGGAGCGGCAGGAGCGCCTGAAGCGCGTCGCCTTGGCGCTGATGCAGCCGGCGGACGCGACGGCGGCAGCGCCCCCGAGTGCGCCGACCCCGCCGCCGATGAATTTCGACGAGGCCGAAGCCTTCGTGCGCCCCGCCGCCAAGCGCACGACGCGCAAGGAAGCCCCGGCCACGGCCGAACGCGCGGCCCCGCGCAGCCGCAGCACCCGCCCGAAACTGACCATGCGGGGACCGGAACGGGATGCCGCAGACGCGCGTACCGCCGACGAAGGCCTTGCTTCCGAGGGCTGATCGGACCAGTGTCAGGGGGGTGGGGAGCGGTCTCCCCGCACCGGGCGGGCGGTGTACCGTTCGGGGACACGTTGGGCGAAAGCGGTAGTCACTGTCGGTCGATGGCCAACAATCCTTCCCGTATCGACGACGAAACCTCCGGCGACGTCGCCACCAAGACGCGCCCCAAAACGCAACGCCCCTCGCTCTACAAGGTGCTGCTCCTGAACGACGATTACACGCCGATGGAGTTCGTCGTTCTCGTTCTACAGCGCTTTTTCGGCAAATCGGCGGAAGACGCCACGCGTATCATGCTGCAGGTACACCAAAAAGGCGTCGGCGTTTGTGGCATCTATACGTACGAGATTGCCGAGACCAAAGTCACGCAAGTGATCGAGTTCGCACGGCAGCACCAGCATCCGCTGCAGTGCACGATGGAGAAAGAGTAGCGTCGCACCTTGTCCGGCCGGTTCAGCCGGCTCGATCGGAGGCTTGAGGAGATGCCGATGTTGTCGAAGAACCTCGAACGGGCTCTCCGCCGCGCCCTGGCGCTGGCCAATGCGCGCAGCCACGAATTCGCCACCATCGAGCACCTGCTGTTGGCGCTGGTCGACGATCAGGATGCCGGCACCGTGCTCAAGGCCTGCGCCGTCGACCTCGACAAGCTGAAGGAAGACCTGACCGAGTTCCTCGACCACGAACTCTCCAGCCTCGTCGTCGAGGGTGCCGTGGACGCCAAGCCGACCGCCGGTTTCCAGCGCGTCATCCAGCGCGCCGCCATCCACGTGCAGTCCTCCGGGCGCAACGAGGTCACCGGCGCCAACGTGCTGGTCGCCGTCTTCTCCGAGCGCGAAAGCCACGCCGTCTACTTCCTGCAGGAACAGAACATGTCGCGGCTCGATGCCGTGAACTACATCAGCCACGGCATCGCCAAGCGCCCCGGCATGGGCGAAACGCGGCCGGTGCGCGGCGCGCAGGAAAACGCCAAGGCCGAGGAGCCGCAGGAAGAACAGCCCGCCGAGCGCGAGGCCCTCAACACCTATTGCGTCGACCTCAACAAGAAGGCGCGCGACGGCAAGATCGACGTGCTCATCGGCCGCGACGCCGAGGTCGAGCGCACCATCCAGATCCTCTGCCGGCGCTCGAAGAACAACCCGCTCTTCGTCGGCGACCCCGGCGTCGGCAAGACGGCGATCGCCGAGGGGCTGGCCTTGCGCATCGTCAACGGCGAGGTGCCGGCGGTGCTCAAGAACGCCGTCATCTACTCCCTCGACATGGGGGCACTCCTGGCCGGCACGCGCTATCGCGGCGATTTCGAGGAACGCCTGAAGGGGGTCCTGGGCGAACTCGAGAACGACGACAATGCGATCCTGTTCATCGACGAAATCCACACCGTCATCGGCGCCGGCGCCACCTCGGGCGGCTCGCTCGATGCCTCCAACCTGTTGAAGCCGGCGCTTGCCAACGGCTCCCTGCGCTGCATCGGCTCGACCACCTACAAGGAATTCCGCACCTATTTCGAGAAGGACCGGGCCCTCGTCCGCCGCTTCCAGAAGATCGACATCAACGAACCCAGCCCGGACGAGGCGGTGCAGATCCTCCAGGGCCTGAAGCCCAGCTTCGAGGACCATCACGGCGTCACCTACACCAAAGGCGCCTTGCAATCGGCGGTCGACCTCGCGGTTCGCTACATCCACGACCGCAAACTGCCCGACAAGGCGATCGACATCATCGACGAGGTCGGCGCCGCCCAGGCCCTCAAGCCCGAAGGCCAGCGCAAGACCACCATCCAGGTTCAGGACATCGAGGAAATCGTCGCCAAGATGGCGCGGGTGCCGGTCAAGAACGTCTCGGCGCGCGACAAGGAAGCGCTGCGCACGCTGGACAGCGACCTCAAGGCCGGCGTGTTCGGCCAGGACCGGGCCATCGAGGCGCTGGCGTCGGCGATCAAACTCAGCCGCGCCGGCCTGCGCGACGAGCTGAAGCCCATCGGCTGCTACCTCTTCTCCGGCCCCACGGGCGTCGGCAAGACCGAGGTGGCGCGGCAACTCTCCAAGGTCATGGGCATCGAGCTCGTCCGCTTCGACATGTCCGAATACATGGAGCGCCACGCCGTCTCGCGCCTCATCGGCGCCCCGCCCGGCTATGTCGGCTTCGACCAGGGCGGCCTGTTGACCGATTCCATCGACCAGCACCCGCACGCGGTCCTGCTCCTCGACGAAATCGAAAAGGCCCACCCCGAAGTGTTCAATATCCTCCTGCAAGTGATGGACTACGGCAAGCTCACCGACAACAACGGCAAAACCGTCGACTTCCGCAACGTCGTCTTGATCATGACGACCAACGCCGGGGCCAGCGACATGAGCAAGCCGGCCATCGGCTTCATGCGCGACACCCGCGAAGGCGAAGACACCGACGCGATCAACCGCCTGTTTACCCCCGAATTCCGCAACCGCCTCGACGCCGTGATCCCGTTCTCGGCGCTGACGCCCGAAATCGTCGTCCACGTCGTCGACAAGTTCATCCGCGAACTCTCCGCCCAGCTCGCCGACAAGCGGGTGGCCATCGACATCGACGAGGAAGCCCGCCTCTGGCTCGCCGAACGCGGCTACGAACCGCTGTTCGGTGCCCGCCCGCTCGCCCGCCTCATCCAGGAGAAGATCAAGCGCCCGCTCGCCGACCAGCTCCTCTTCGGCGACCTCGCCAAAGGCGGCCGCGTGCTCGTCACCGTCCAGGAGGGCGAACTCCACTTCGTCATCACCCCCGGCGCCGGCCCCTCGCTCCTGGCACCGCCCGACGAGGAAGCCCAAGGCGGCGAAGGCGACGTCTCCCCGCCCGTGCCCGAACCGGCATAAAGAAGAAAAGCGCAAGCCAAGGGGGCTTTTGGCCCCCTTGGAAACCCCCAGCGAAAACACCCAGGGGCCGTGCAAGCACGGCCCCTGGGTGTTTTCGCCAGTTTTCGAAGTGGCGGCGGCGATGGCCCGCCCCTGGGGGGTCCAAGGGGGGACCATCAAGTCCCCCCTTTCCTTTTTCGCCTCCGGGCGGTCCTATGGTCCGAGGGAGGCATCGCGCTCGGGGAGGCAGCGATGGAGACGGAGTTGGCGGCGCGGACGGCGGCGCTGTTCGAGGATTTGGCATTGCGTCTGCGCGAGCGGCTGGAGCCGGCGGAGGCGGCCAAGGCCGAGCGGTTCGTGCGGCTCTACTACACCGGTGCCGCCGCCTCGGACCTCCTGCTGGACGATCCGCTCGATCTCTACGGCTCGGCGCTCGATCATTACCGGCTCGCCTTCGAGCGGCAGCCGGGCGAGGTCAAGCTGCGCGTCTACAACCCCGATCTGGAGCGCGACGGCTGGCAATCGACGCACAGCGTCGTGACGGTGGTCACCGATGACGGCCCCTTTCTGGTCGACAGCCTGACGGCGGCGATGGGCCGAGAGGGCTTGGCGCTGCACTTCCTCGTCCATCCGATCCTGCACGTGCGCCGCGACGCGGCCGGGCGACTGGTCGATTGCGAGGCCGAAGCCACGGCCCCCGCCGAGAGCTTCATCCGGCTCGAGGTCGACCAGTTGACGACGGCCGAGGCCTTGGACCGGCTGAAGTCGCGGCTGGCCGACGTGCTGGGCGACGTTCGCCTCGCGGTCGAGGACTGGCGCGCCATGGTCGGGCGCATCGACGACGCGATCGCCGATGTGGCGCCGGGGCTCCGGGCGATCGAGGAGAGCGAGGCGCAGGAGGTGACGGCGTTCCTGCGCTGGCTCGCCGACAATCACTTCACCTTCCTGGGCTATGGCCGTTACGCGCTGGCGCGGGGCGAGGATGGCTTGCAGCTGGAGCGGGAGCCGGCCTCGACGTTGGGCATTTTGAAGTCGCGGGCACCCACGCCTTCGACCACCTTCGCACAACTGCCGCGCGAGGTCCGCGACCGGGCGGCCGATCCCTTGAAGCCCCTGATCCTGACCAAGGCCAATAGCCGCTCGACCGTGCATCGCACGGCGCATCTGGACTATGTGGGCGTGAAGCGCTTCGCCGACGACGGCAGCGTGATCGGCGAGCATCGCTTCCTGGGCCTGTTTACCTCTGCCGCCTACAACCGCTCGGTCAGCGACATCCCGCTCCTGCGCGGCAAGGCCAAGCGGCTGTTGCGCGCCACCGGCGTGCGCCCGGCCTCGCACGACGGCCGGGCGATGCTGCACATCATCGAGACCTACCCGCGCGACGAGCTGTTCCAGGCCGACGAAGCCTATCTGGCGCATACGCTGAAGGAGATTCTGCACCTGCAGGATCGCCAGCGGCTGCGGCTGTTCCTGCGCCACGACCCGTTCGGGCGGTTCGCCACCTGTCTCGTGTTCGTGCCGCGCGAGCGCTACCACACGGGCGTCCGCGAGCGCTTCGAGGCGGCACTGACCGAGGCCCTCGGCGGTGACGACGTGCAGTTCGAGACCCGGATCGGCGACCACGCGCTGGCGCGCGTCCTCTTCACCATCCGCACGCCGCCAGGACAGCCGATCCAGCCGGTCGACGTCGCGGCGTTGGAGGCGGAACTCACCGAACTCGCCCGCACCTGGGGCGATCGTCTGTGCTCGGCGTTGATCGAAGCGGTCGGCGAGGGCGAGGGCAATCGGCTGGTTCAACGTTACGGCGAGGGCATCCCTGCGGGCTATCAGGAAAGCCTGCCGCCGCGCCTCGCCGTGCCGGACCTGTTGCACCTCGACCGGCTGGCGAAGGGCAAGGTGCGGCTCGCGATGAGCCTCTATCGGCCGATCGAGCCCGGCTCGGAGCTGCTCCGCTTCAAGCTCCTGCGGGCCGACGAGAAGATCGCACTCGCCACGGTCCTGCCCGTGCTCGCGCATATGGGCCTGACCGTCATCGACGAGCAACCCTATCAAATCCGCGACGTCGCCGGCCGCAATTTTTGGCTGCACGACTTCGGGATGTGCGTCACCAAAGGCTCGGCCCTGGATCTCGACCAAATCCGCGAGCGCTTTCAGGATGCCTTTGCCTGCATCTGGCATGGTGAGGTCGAGGACGACGGCTTCAATCGGCTGGTCTTGCTGGCGGGTTTGGATATCCGCCAGGTGCAATATCTTCGCGTCTATTGCCGCTACCTGCAGCAGATCAAAATTCCCTTCAGCCAAGCCTATATCGAAGACACCCTGTCGCATCACCCCCTGATCGCGCGGACGCTGGCCGAGTTGTTCGAAACCCGCTTCGATCCGGCCTTCGAGGGCGATCGCGCGGCGGCGGTCGACACGCTCGCCAGCCGGATCGGCGACCAGTTGGAACAGGTCGAGGTACGCGACGAGGACATCATCGTCCGCGCCTATCGCGAGGTCATGCTCGCCACCCTGCGGACCAACGCCTTCCAGCGCAGCGCCGACGGCAAGGTGAAGGGCTATGTCGCGATCAAGCTCGACCCGGGGCGCATCCGGCTGATGCCCGAACCGCGGCCGGCATTCGAAATCTTCGTCCACAGCGTGCGCTTCGAAGGCGTGCACCTGCGCGGCGGCAAGGTCGCCCGCGGCGGGCTGCGCTGGTCGGATCGCCGCGAAGACTTCCGCACCGAAGTGCTGAGCCTGATGAAGGCGCAGCAGATCAAGAACAGCATCATCGTGCCGGTCGGGGCGAAGGGCGGCTTCGTGCTCAAGCGCCCGCCCAAGGGGGGCAGGAACGGCGACGAGCGCCAAGCACTGCAGGACGAGGCGATCGCCTGCTATCGGCTGTTCCTGTCGGGGCTGCTCGACGTCACCGACAACCGGCAGGCGGGGGCCATCGTGCCGCCGCCGGACGTGGTCCGCTACGACGACGACGATCCCTATCTGGTGGTCGCCGCCGACAAGGGCACCGCCACCTTCTCCGACATCGCCAACGACGTCGCCAAGGCCTACGGCTTTTGGCTGGGCGACGCCTTCGCGTCGGGCGGCTCGGCCGGCTACGACCACAAGAAGATGGGCATCACGGCGAAGGGGGCTTGGGAATCGGTCAAGCGGCACTTCAAGGAACTCGGCCGCAATTGCCAAAAGCAGCCCTTCACCTGCGTCGGCATCGGCGACATGTCGGGCGACGTGTTCGGTAACGGCATGTTGCTGTCGGCGCAGACCAAGCTGATTGCGGCGTTCGACCACCGCCACGTCTTCATCGACCCCGACCCCGACCCGGCCACGTCGTTCGCCGAACGCCAGCGCCTGTTCTTGCTGCCGCGCTCCTCGTGGGACGATTACGACCGGACGAAACTGAGCCGGGGCGGCGGCATCTATCCGCGCACCGCCAAGACCATCCAGCTCTCCCCGGACGCAAAGCGGGCACTCGGCGTGACCGACACCGTGCTGGCGCCGATCGAGCTGATCAAGGCGATCCTGCAGGCCCCGGTCGATCTGCTCTGGAACGGCGGCATCGGCACCTACGTCAAGGCCAGCTTCGAAGTGCATGCCGAGGCCGAGGACCGCACCAACGACGCCCTCAGGGTCGATGCCGACCGGTTGCGCTGCAGGATCATCGGCGAGGGCGGCAATCTGGGCATGACCCAGGCGGCGCGGATCGAGTTCGCCCAGGCCGGCGGTCGGGTGAACACCGATTCGATCGACAACTCGGCCGGCGTCGACTGCTCGGACCACGAGGTCAACATCAAGATCCTTCTGGGCGACGTGGTCGCGGCCGGCGACCTCACGCTCAAGCAGCGCGACGAGCTGTTGGCGGCGATGACCGACGAAGTCGCCGACTTGTGCCTGCGCGACAACATTCTGCAGAACTTCGTCCTGTCGATCGCACAGTCGATGCCGGCCGACTACCTGGATGCACAGATCGGCCTGATGCATCGGCTGGAAGCGGCGGGCGTGCTCGACCGCCCCTTGGCCTTGTTGCCGAACGACGACGGGCTGGCCGAGCGGCGCAAGGCCGGCAAGGGCCTGACCCGGCCGGAAATGGCCGTGCTTTTGGCCCACACCAAGAACGCCCTTTATGCGGAAATCCTCGAAACCGCGGTGGTCGACGAGCCCTATCTCGACGCGGAGCTGCAACGCTACTTCCCAGAGCCCCTGCAGGCGCGCTTCGCCGACGCCATCCGGGCGCACGGGCTCCGGCGGGAGATCGTCGCCACCTGGCTCGCCAACAGCCTCGTGAACCGGGGGCTCGACGTGTTCGCCAACGAACTCGCCGAGACCACCGGCCGCGACGTGCCGGACATCGCCCGCGCCTACGTCATCGCGCGCGACGCCTTTCGTCTGTTGCCCCTGTGGGCGGCGATCGAGAACCTGGAGAACGTCGCCGCGACCGAGCAGATCGCCTTCTTGGCCCAGGCCCGCCAGACCACCCTCGACGGCACCGCCTGGTTCCTCGCCCATCTCGACCGGACGGTGCCGGTGCAGGCCGCGGTCGAGCGCTTTCGGGCCGGCATCGACCGCGTGGTCGAAGCCCTGCCGCACACCCTGCCGGTGGACGCGGCCGAGCGCCTCGCCGCCGCGAGCGAAGGCTATGCGGCAGCCGGGCTCGAAGCCGACCTCGCCGCCCGGCTCGCCGGCCTGCCCTATCTGATGGCCGCCTGCGACATCATCGAGGTGGCGGTGGAGGTGGACAGCTCGGTCGAGGCGACCGCCCGCACCTATTTCGCGCTCGATGCCGCACTCGATCTGGCGCGGCCGCGGCGCTGGCTCGCGGCGGTGGCGATCCGCTCGCGCTGGGACCGCTTGACGGCAGCGGGGTTGACGGACGATCTCTATCGTGAGCTGCGCCGGATCACCGCGGCGGTGCTGACCGGCCCCGACGAGGGGGCTCCATCGGACCAGGTGGAGGCTTGGCTGGCGCGCACCGATGCGGCGCGGCGCCGGGCCGACCGCCTGGCGGCCGAGGTCGACACCGCCCCGGCGCTCGATTTGTCCATGATCGCCGTCGCCGTGCGCAGCCTGCGCGAGCTCGGCACCCGCTGAGGTCCGAACCGTCCCTTGCCGAAACGCCAGCGCCTCGTGCACCACCCCCGCGTCGCGGTCGCCCTCGGCCGCGGCATCGCCGGCCTCGTGCGCCTGCTCGAACGCACCGGCCGCTGGCGGATCGAGGCCGACCCCGGCTGCCTCGCCATCCTGGAGCGCGGCGCGCCCGCCATCGGCGCCTTTTGGCACGGCCGGCTGTTGCTGGTGCCGAAGCTCTGGCGCACCCTGCAGGAGATGGCGGGCGGTGCGCGTCCCGCCTATGCCATGGTCTCGGCGCATGGCGATGGCGAGTTGATCGCCACCGCCCTGGATCGCTTGGGAGTACCGCCCCTCCGCGGCTCCACCGGCAAAAGCGGCGCCAAGGTGCTGCGCATCGCCAAGGCGGAGATCAAAGCGGGGGCCTGCATGGCGATCGCCGTCGACGGCCCGCGCGGCCCCGCCGGCCACGTGCATCCGGGTGCCGTCTATCTCGCCCGCGAGACCGGCGTGCCGGTGGTGCCCCTCAGCGGCTCGGTGCGCCCCCATCGCCGTGCCGGGTCGTGGGACCGGATGCTGGTGCCGCTGCCCTTCAGTCGTGGCGTTTTGATCGCGGGCGCACCCTTGTGGGTTCCGGCCGACGCCGATGCGGCGGCACTGCAGACCTTCCGTGCCCGCTTGACGGACGAGCTGCACGATCTCACCGCGCGCGCCGACCGCCTCGCCCGAGAGCGCGCGTGACCGCCTGGCTGACGCTCTACGACGGCTTCGGCCGCCTGGTCACGCCGGGGCTGCAGCTCCATGCGCGCCGCCGGCTCGCCCGCGGCAAGGAGGACCCGGCCCGGCTGCCCGAACGCTTCGGCCACTACACCCAAAAGCGGCCGGCGGGGCGGCTCTTGTGGGTGCATGCGGCGAGCGTCGGCGAGAGCCTCTCCATCCTGCCGGTGATCGAGGCGTGGCTCAGGGCGGAGCCCAGGGACCACGTCCTGGTCACCACGGTCACCCGTACCGCCGCCGGGCTGATGGCCGAACGCCTGCCGCCCCGCGCGCTGCACGCCTTCGCGCCGTTCGACACAGGGCCCGCCTGGACGCGCTTTCAGCGCCATTGGCGCCCGGATGCGACACTCGTCGTCGAACAGGAGCTCTGGCCGATGCTGCTGGCCAAAGCACCGCCCCCCCGTCTTTTGCTGAACGCCCGGCTCTCGGCCACGACGGCGCGGCGCTGGCAGCGGGCGCCCTCCATCGCCCGCTGGCTCGTCGGCCGCTTCGACCGCATCCTGGCCATGACCGAGGCCGACGCCGAGCGGTTGCGCGGCCTCGGTGCGGCCGAGGTCGAAACACCCGGCAATCTGAAGGCCGCGGCCCCACCCCTGCCGGTCGACGAAGCCACGCTGGCCGCCTGGCAGGCCGCCACGGCCGGTCGCCCCATCTGGCTTGCCGCCAGCACCCACGCGCCGGAGGAAGGCTGGATCGAGGCGGCGGATCGGGCCTTGCGCGCCAGCCGGCCGGACCTGTTGACGGTGATCGTGCCGCGCCACCCCGAGCGTGGCGCCCCGGTCATGGCGAGCCTCCAGCGCGACGACGCCCTCCTGCGCAGCCGCGCGCCGGAGCCGCCGAGCGCCCGGACCGGCCTCGTGGTCGCCGACACCCTGGGCGAACTCGGCCTGTTCTATCGCCTGGCCCACCTCGCCTTCGTCGGCGGTTCGCTGATCCCGCATGGCGGCCAGAACCCCCTGGAGCCGGCCCGGCTCGGCTGCCCGGTCCTGTTCGGCCCGCACATGCACAACTTCCGAGACATGGCCGACCGCCTGATCGAAGCCGGTGCTGCCAAACGCACCGACACCTCGAACCTCGCCGCCAGCGTCGCCCCCTGGCTCGACGACGACGCTGCCCGCCGCACCGCCGCGGCCGCGGCCGTGCGCGTCACCGCCGACGCAGGTGAAGCCGTCGCCCGCACCGTCAGCGCGATCCGCGCGGCTCTCGAAGGCTGACGCCCGTGCAGGCCCCGCGCTTTTGGCAGGACGGCGGCTGGCCCGCCACGCTGCTCGCCCCCTTCGGTGCCGGCTACGCCGCCCTCGGCCGGCTGCGCTGGGCGCTCAACCCGCCAAGGCGGGTGCCCGTGCCGGTCATCTGCGTCGGCAACGCGACCGTTGGCGGGGTCGGCAAGACGCCGATCGTCTTGGACCTCATCGCCCGACTGCAACGGCGCCACCTCGCCGTCCACGCGCTCTGCCGTGGCCATGGCGGCCGCTCGAAGGGGCCGGTCCGGGTCGAGCCGTCGTGCCACGATGCCGCCGCCGTCGGCGACGAGGCCCTCCTCCTCGCCGCGAGCGCCCCCACCTTCGCCGCGCGCGATCGCCTCAGGGGGGCGCGCGCCGCGTTCGACGAAGGCGCGCGCGTCATCGTGCTCGACGACGGCCTCCAATACCCCAGGCTCGCCAAGGACCTGAGCCTCCTCGTGGTGGATGGCCACACCGGCCTCGGCAATGGCCGCATCGTGCCGGCCGGGCCCTTGCGCGAGCCTTTCGCGAGGGCGCTCGAGCGCAGCGACGCCGTGGTCGTGGTCGGTGACGGCAACGCCCCGGGCCTGCCCGCCGACCTGGCCGGGCGCCCCTTGCTCCGCTGCCGCCTCGAACCGACGGCGGCAAGCATCGCCCGGCTGCGCGGCCGCCGCGTCTATGCCTTTTGCGGCATCGGCCGCCCGGCCAAGTTCTTCGAAACGGCGGCCGCCATCGGCGCCGAGGTCGTCGCCACCCGCGCCTTCCCCGACCACCACCCCTTCAGCAGGGACGAACTGGCCAGGGTGTTCGAAGCCGCCCGCGACCGCGCCGCCCTCCCGCTTACCACCACCAAGGACGCCGCCCGCCTGCCCGCAGCCTGCCAGGCCCAGGTCGCCATCCTGGAAGTCGCAGTAACGTGGCAGAACCCCGCCCCCCTCGAAGCCCTCCTCGACGACGTCCTCACCCGTCGCCAGCCACCGCCGGCCTGAGGCCACCGCGAGCAACGAGAGGCAGGCAGGCAAGCAAGCAAGCAAGCAAGCAAGCAAGCAAGCGAAGGGGGCTTTTGGCCCCCTTCGGAACCCCCGGACGCCGGCTGCGCCGCCGTCACTTCGCCTAATGGCCAGCAGCTTCGGCGACAGGCCTGCCTGTCGCCGAAGCTGCTGGCGCGGGGGTTTCCAAGGGGGCCAAAAGCCCCCTTGGCTTCCTTCCGTTTCCTTGGGGGGCCAAAAGCCCCCTTGGCTTCCTTCCGTTTCCTTGGGGGGCCAAAAGCCCCCTTGGCTTCCTTCCGTTTCCTTGGGGGGCCAAAAGCCCCCTTGGCTTTCTTTTCTTCTGTGTCCTTGGCTTCACTCGGTCGCTGTCGCGTGGGCGATGACGGCTTGCTGCAGGTCTTCCGTTTCGCGGACCAGTGCCTGGACGCGGATCAGGAGGGGGTCGGTGTCGGCCAGTTCGGCCAGTTCCGGGACCGTGGGCAGCGTCAAGGTGCGGGCCGCCGCCGTGTCGGCGGAGGTGTCGAGGATGGTTGCGACCTGCTCGACGTAGGTCAACAGCTCGCGCAAGCTTCGCTCCACACTGCCGAGCGCGCGCAGCTCCAGTGCCACGGGGTCCTGCGCCGCGAGCACGCCGTCGACCCGGCCGCGCAGGCGGTCGAGGATCCAGTGCGTCCATCAACCCGCGGTCGCCGCCCACCGCCTGCCAGGCGGGCATGCGCATCGCCTGCAGCCGCGCGATCTCCGTCGTCCGCAGCGCGTCCAACTCGGCCAACTGGCGCATGGCGAGGTCCGACCGGCCGAGCATTTCCAACAGCCGATCCTCGACGGCGACGGTCTGCCGTTCGATCGCGGTGAGCGCGGGTTGCACGTCGCGCACGCCCGCGACCTGGCTTTCGAGCTGGTCGAGGCGCTCCATCACCTGGTCCGAGCGTTCCAGGATGTGCAGGAGGCGCGCTTCCAGGGTCGCGTTGCGCGCGTCGAACTGGGGCAGGAAGAAGCCGGCGGCAACGACGATGCCGGCAAGCAGACCGATGGCGGTACCGGCGAAGAGGCCGATCAGGCCGCGGCGGCGCGGAGCCGGTGCTTCCGGGGGCGGGTCGGGTTCGCGCCTTGACCGTCTCGATGCCCCCTCGGCGGCCGGCGCCGGTGACCGCTTGCTGTAACCGAAGGTGTGCAACCAGCCATCGTTCTGGGCCATGCGGCGTGCCCCGTTTTCATGTGGAGGCTCGGTCATCCGTCCTGGGTGTTTGGTGACGGATCGGCAAGACCATGCCTGCAGGCGTACAACCCAAGCGTTTGGCGTTCGCTACCCCCGGCCCTCTCCACAGGGCGGACGAGATGACCTCATGCACCGCCGCCTCCCGATGATGCCGCCATGAGCCGAAGGGGAGGACCGCGCGGCAGGGGCAAGGTCGGCCCAAAGCAGAAATCGGACCGGCGCAGCGCTCGTCTCAAATCCGCAGATAGCGCCCGAAGCAGCGGCAAGATCCTTGTCTCGAGTGCGCACCTTTCGGGTAGCGCAAAGAAAAGGCCTATGTCCGAGGTTCGTCCTGACGAGCCCAAGCAGAACCGAGCCCCTACGCCGTCGCCGGCCGCGCTACGGGCAGCGGTCGCCGTAGATGCGCTCGGCCAGTTGCGGGCGGTCGATGAAGGGGTTGCGGTTGCCCTGAATGGCGACGATGCGCTCGTGCCGCCGCCGCTCGACGTCGTCCACCGGGTCGGCTGCGTGCCAGCGGAGCAGGGTGCAGAGGCGGCCGAGCCTCGTGCCGCGCGTGTCGACCTCGTCGACCAGGCGCAGGTCCACGAGCCCGCGTTGGCCGTGATAGCGGACGTCCATGTAGAACATCATCCGCGCCACGTCCCCCTTCACCGCGTCGCGCGGCTCGAAGCTGGTCGCGCTCAAATGTGCCTGACAAATGGGCAGGCGTTCGCCGCCCTCGTCGAAATCGAGGTTGCCGCGCTGCTCGTTGCACCAGGCGTCGGTGGCGCGGATGTGGTGCAGGTCGTTGTGGGCGAGGTCGCTTGTGTCGCGAAAGCCCTTCGAGCGCGGCCAGACGTGCTCGCGGTTCCAGCTGTGCGGGGTGAAATTGCCGGGATTGAGGGCGTCGCTGACCTTGTCCCATTTCGGGTGCGAGCGGCCGCTGTAGAACAGGATCACGTTGTCGGGGTTGCTCGGGTCCGCGTCGGTCTCCTCCAAAGCCGCCCAAAGCTCGCCATAGGACAAGGGCGCCTGGCCATAGGCGGCGAGCCGCCCGACGGCCCGCACCAGCTCGTCGCCGGTCAGTTCCTCGAAGCGCGGATGCAGGGCCTCGGCCGGGGGTGCTGGCAGCGCCACCACGAGCAGGAGGGTGAGGAGTGCGCGGGCAATTCTAGGCATTTCATCCTTCATGTGTTAGGCATGGCGGCAGTTGCGTGCGGGGTTGGCCGGGCGTTGCGCAAAAAAACGTGAGACAAAACGAACCCAGAATGCGGTTTTTGCCTTTACCTTCAAGGGTTTGTTGGCAATTTCGGGAACCCTGTTTCAAACTTTGGTCGCATGGTATGGGCCTTGCATGACGTCTGCGTCACGGCCGTCCGGCCGTCGTGTTCAGGGAGATCGTCCATGCACCGCCTGCTCGCCGCCAGTTTGGGCCTCGCCGCCGTCATCGGCACCGCCGAGGCCCAGGAGTTCACCTTCCGCCTGCACTCCTTCTCCTCGCCCACCTCGCTCGACCACACCATGCACCTCGACCGTTGGGCCGAGCGGGTGGAGGCCGCTTCCGACGGCCGCATCAGGATCGAGATCTTCCCGGCCATGCAGCTCGGCGGCGCCGCCGGCGACCTCGTCCAGCAGCTCGAGGACGGCGTCGTCGACATGATCTGGACGGTCGCAGGCTTCACCCCCGGCCGCTTCCCCGGCATGGAGGGCATCGAGCTGCCCTTCATGAACACGGGTCTGTCCGCCACCATGAGCCCCGCCGCCATGGAGTTCGCGCTCGAGCATCTGCAGGACGAGTTCGACGGCATCAAGATCATCTCCATCCACACCACCGACCGCGCCATCCTGCACACCGTCGACAAGCCCGTCCGCACCAAGGAAGACCTGGAGGGCATGCGCATCCGCGTCGCCGGCCGCTTCATCGGCGAGGCGGTGCGGGCCCTCGGCGGCGTGCCCGTCGGCATCCCCTTGCCGGGCGTCTACGAGGCCCTCGCCCGCGGCCAGGTCGACGGCATGTACATCAACTGGGCCATCACCTTGCCGTATCGCTTCTACGAGGTGACCAACTACCAGACCGACACCGCGCTGTTTCAGGGCACCTTGCTCACGCTCATGAGCCAGGACGCCTATGACCGCCTGCCCGACGACCTCAAGGCCGTGATCGATGCCGAGAGCGGCATCGCCTACGCCAAGCGGCTGGGCGAGATCTGGGACGGCCAGACCGAAGCCGCCCGCCAGGCCACCATCGATGCCGGCAACGAGGTCTTCGAGCTGACGCCCGAGGAGCGCGCGCGCTGGATCGAGGCGGTCCGCCCCGCCTACGACGCCTGGATCGCCGAGATGAACCGCCTCGGCCGCGACGGCGAGGCGCTGTTCGAGGCCGTGTTGGAGATCACGGCGAAGTACGGCCGGAACTGAGCCCCGAACGTGGCCACGCTGCGCCTCGTGCTCCTGCGGTTGAGCGAGGGGGCCGCCATTCTCGGCGGCCTCGTCCTCACCCTTGCCATGCTCGTCACCGTCACCTCGGTGGTCCAGGCCCGCTTCGGCCGCCCCATCCTCGGCGACACCGAGATCGTGTCGCTCGCCGCCGGCATCGCCATTGCCCTCTTCATGCCCTACTGCCAGATGCGCGGCGGCCACGTCGTGGTCGGCGTCTTCACCGGCCGGCTGCCGGAGCGTGGCAAGGCGTTGCTCGACGCGCTCATGGCGCTCGCCATGGCGGTGGTCGTGGCCGTCGTCACCTGGCGGCTGATGCAGGGCGGCCTCGACGCCTACCACCGCGGCCGCAGCTCGATGTTCTTGAACCTGCCCAACTGGTGGGGCTTCGCCGGCGCCTCGGTCGGCCTCGGCCTGTGGACGCTGACCGCCTTCTTCACCGCCGCCGAGCGCTGGCGCCTGCTGGTCCGCCGGCCATGAGCAACCTCGACATCGGCGCGGCCCTGTTCTTGGGGGCGGTGCTGCTCATCGTGCTGCGCATGCCCGTGGGCATCGCCATGCTGCTGGCGGGCGGCCTCGGCTTTGCCGCCATCACCGGCTGGTGGCCGATGCTCAACAGCCTCAAAACGCTGACCTTCAGCCGCTTTTCCAACCACACCCTGACGGTGATCCCGTTCTTCCTCCTGATGGGCGAATTCGCCACCAAGGGCGGCCTCAGCCAGTCGCTCTTCGCCTGTGCCCGCGCCTTTTTGGGCCACCGCCGCGGCGGGCTGGCGGTGGCCACCATCGGCGGTTCGGCCGCCTTCGGCGCCATCTGCGGCTCCTCGCTCGCCACCGCCGCCACCATGGCCCAGGTGGCCGGCCCCGAAATGCGCCGTCAGGGCTATTCGGGCGCGCTTTGGACCGGCACCCTCGCCGCCGGCGGCACCCTCGGCATCCTCATCCCGCCCTCGGTGATCCTGGTCATCTACGCCATCTACACCGAGCAATCGATCGGCAGCCTGTTCATCGCCGCCATCATCCCGGGCCTGCTCGCAGCATTGGGCTACGCGCTGGTCGTCAACCTCTACGTCCGCCTAGCCCCCGACGCGGCCCCGCCCGCCCCCCGCATCGGCTGGTGGCAGCGCCTGCGGGCGAGCCGCGACGTCTGGCCCGCCGTCCTCGTGTTCCTCCTCGTCATCCTCGGCATCAACTTCGGCTGGTTCTCGCCGACCGAAGGGGCCGCCATCGGCGCCTTTGCCGTCGGATTGCTCGCCGTCGTCGTCGGCGGCATGCGCCTCTCCGGCTTCACCCAAGCGCTCCTCGCCACCGCCGAAACCACGGCCCTCATCTTCGTCATCCTGCTCGGCGCCGAACTCTTCAGCGCGGCCCTCGCCCTCTCGCAGATGCCGGCCCACCTCTCCCGCTTCGTCGCCGGCCTCGACGTCCCGCCGCTCGTCATCGTCGCCTGCATTCTCCTCGCCTATCTGCTGCTCGGCTGCGTCATGGAGAGCCTTGCCATGGTGCTGTTGACGCTGCCGGTGTTCGTGCCGGTGGTGCTCGCCCTCGACCTCGGCCTCACCCCCACCCAAACCCTGATCTGGTTCGGCATCCTGGTCCTGGTCGCGGTCGAAACCGGCATGATCAGCCCGCCCTTCGGCCTCAACCTCTTCGTCATCAACGCCATGGCGCCTGACGTCGCGATCCAACAGACCTACAAGGGCGTGCTCGGCTTCTGCCTCAGCGACATCGTCCGCCTCGTCTTCCTCGTCGCCTTCCCGGGCTTGTGCCTCTGGCTGCCCGGCCTCTGGTAGAGGAGCCCCCCAAATGCTCGACCGTCCCGCACCCCCGCCCGGCGCAGCTTTGCCGCAAGGCAGACGGTCCGCGCCTGCGACGATCGGGCGCGTCGCCAAGCGCGGCGCGATGCGTCAAGCGCGTCGGATGATCAGTTCGGACATGCACATCTTCTTGAGCTTCCTTTTGACCTTCGGCGTGCCGATGTTCATCGCCTATCGCGAGCTCAAGATGGTCAAGCCGAAGCGCCCCAAGGGCGGCGGCGACGGCAACGCCCTGGTCGATCCGCCCCCGACCAAGGACCCCGACGGCGACGACGCCCTGCCGCCGCTGCCGCAATCCCTGCTCGACGCCGCCAAGGGCCGGCCCGCCCCCGCCAAACCGAAGGTGCTGGAGCCGGTTTAGCGCGTTTCCCAAAATGCTTGACCATCCCTCACCCCCGCCCGGCCACCCACGAGTGTACGATACCAT
>RECO01000074.1 GCA_007694015.1 Geminicoccaceae bacterium | reverse complement strand
CGCCAAGCCTCCACCGTCCGCGTTCGCTACGAGCTGATCGTCGACAAGCTGACCAAGCGCGAGCGCTGAGGCGGGCGGATGACCGGAAGGATCCGCTGCCCTGCGCTCGGCGGCGCGCGGCCCGCAGCGAAGGGCGTGTCGCGGATGGTGCCGATGATCGGACCAAGCTTGCCCTGTCGCGGGGCCAACTGCGCGCCATGCCCTCCGCGTGGGGCACGAGGCCGATCGAGCCGCGCTTGCCGGCAAGCCGCAGCGCTTGCGCCTGGCCCAAAGCCCGTCCCCAACGAAAGATCGTGTCCGCCATGATCCGCGCTCTTCGCCTGGAGCGAGGCGGCCCTGGAGGCGGTGCGGCCCGGCCACGAGGCGGTCATGGTCGAGCCCCGGCAGCGTGGTTCAGGGCTGCCAGCTTCGAACGCTCGGAGCCGACAGCCGTGGCGTGCCCAGTTCGGGCCGCGGGCCGTGGGTGTAGAGCAGCACGATGCCGATGCGGCGGTTGACGGCGGCGGTCGGGTCCTCGGGCAGGAAGGGGTCGGTGTCGGCACGGCCCATGACCCGCGCGAGCCGGTTCTCGTCGAGCCCAGCGGCCACCAGCGCGCGGCGCGCCGCATTGGCGCGCATGGCCGAAAGCGCCCAATTGTCGTTCTGGCTGCCAACACGAAACGGCGTGCTGTCGGTAAAGCCGCTGATCGAGACCTGATTGTTGGTTTCGGCCATCACGCGGGCGACCTGACCCAGGAGCTTCTCCATGAACGGGTACATCTCGGCCGAGCCGCGCGGGAACATCGAGCGGTCTTCCTGGTCGATGATCTGGATGCGCAGCCCCTCTTCGGTGCGGTCGATGACGAGGTTGGCCTCGAGGCCCTGGAGTTCCGGATCGGCCGCGATCGCTTCGCGGAGCTTGCGCTCCAAGTCGTCGAACCGGCGTTCCTCCTCGGCCGGGTCCGGTAGCTCCTCCGGCACGCCTTGATCGAGCCGCGCCCGTCCCTCCTGCAGCGCCCCTTGCTCGGTGCGGTCGCGCCGCGCGTCGCCGCCACCATGGCCCGCGCCGGTGCCGCCGGCTTCGCGCGGGGGGAGCCCCACCATCACGCTCGGCATGCCCGACGGCGGCAGGTTCAAGGGCCCTTCCATGTCGGTGACGGCACCGCCCGAGAAGCCGATACTGCCGGTCGGCCCGTCATCGGCAATGGTGGGCATGAAGTAGTTGGCGATGCCCGCCTTCTGCTCTTCGGTGGTGACGTTCAACAGCCACAGCAGCAGGAAGAACGCCATCATCGCGGTGACGAAATCGGCGTAGGCAACCTTCCAGGCCGTGCTGTGCGGATGGTCGTGGCCGCCCTTCTTGACTTTCTTGATGATGGTTTGCGGCTGGGCAACCAACGCGTCTCTCCCGAGCTGACGGCCGGGTGACGAACCGCCAGGAGCCTTGTCGCACGGCTGCCGTTAAGGCTTGGTTAGCGCCCCGCCGATGATCGTCTCCTCGACCGCCAAGGCCGCATCCAGCACCACGACATCGGCGCGCCGGCCGACCTCCAAGCTGCCGCGGTCGCTCAACCCGAGCCACAGCGCCGGCAGCGTGGCGGTGCGCCGACTGGCCTCGGCCAAGGGCAGGCCGATGGCGACCAGGTTGCGCAAGGCCTGGTCCATGGTCAGCGTCGAGCCAGCGAGCGTGCCGTCGTCGAGCCGCATCGCCCCGGCGCACTTGTGGGCGGTGCGCCGGCCGAGGGGAAAGGGGCCGTCGGGCATGCCGGCACCGGCGGTCGCGTCGGTCACGGCGTAGAGCTTGGGGATGGCCCGCCGCGCCGCCAGGATCGCCGTGGCCTCGACGTGGACCAGGTCGGGAATGATCTCGGCAGAGGTGGCATGGGCCAAGGCCGCGCCCACGACACCGGGTGCCCGGTGGTCGAAGCCGCTCATGGCGTTGAACAGATGCGTCGCCCCGGCCCCGGCCCGAAAAGCGGCGCTGGCCACGGCGCTCTGGGCCAGGCTGTGGCCCACCTGCGGCCGCACGCCGGCGGCGAGCAACGCCGCGCGCAAGCCGCCATCTTCGTCCAACTCGGGTGCGAAGGTCATCACGCGGACGGCCGCGAGCCGGCACCAGCCGGCGAGCAGGTCCACGTCCGGCAAGCGGGCGAAAGGCGGCTGCGCGCCCAGCTTGTCGGGGTTGATGAACGGCCCTTCCAAATGGGCACCCAGCACCTGGGCCGCGCCCGGCTCGGGCCGCTGGCGCACCGCCTCGACCCCCAAAAGCGCCTGCTCGATGTCCGAAAGCGGGGCCGTCACGGTCGTGGCGAGCAGTGCGGTGGTGCCGAAGCGGGCGTGGCAGCGGGCCAGCGTGCGCACCGCGTCTTCCCCCTGCATCACGTCGCCGCCGCCGCCGCCATGCACGTGCAGGTCGACGAAGCCCGGCAGGAGATAGGGGGCGGTCGGCCGCTCGGTCGGCTCGCCCGAAATGTCGGAGATGCCCGCCTCGAAGCGGAGCCGACCGCGCACCCAGCCGGCCGGCGTGAGAATGCTGCCGTCGCGTGCGGGCATGGTCGATCGGCTCCTTGACGCTGCGTCGTCTCCGATAGCACGTGCCGCGTGCTCGGTTGCTGCGTTTTCCGGTTAGGTTGAGCTTCGCCCATCCCGCACCCCCGCCCGCCGGGGTCCCCAAGCTGCTTTGCAGCTTGGGGTGGCCGGCCACCCACGAGTGTACGATGCCATGGGTGGCCGGACGGGGGTGCGGGATGGTCAAGCCGTTCGGAAAACGCTCTAAAGCCGACGGCACCCTTGGAGGTCGTCCTTGCACACCGAAGACGTCAGCGTCCGCTACCGCGATTTGGACTTGTGGCCCACCGCCGACGTGGTCGCCGCCCTCCTGGAGCAGCAACTGGCCGCGGTGGCCGTGGTCCGGGCTGCAGCACCGGCGCTTGCCGCCGCGGTCGAGGCCGCCATCGCCGCACTCGCCGGCGGCAGCGGGCGCCTGATCTACGTCGGTGCGGGCACCTCCGGCCGGCTTGCGGTGCAGGACGGCGTCGAACTCCTGCCCACTTTCGGCTGGCCCGAGACGCGGCTCGTCACGCTGATGGCGGGCGGGTCCCAGGCCCTGCTCCGCTCGGTCGAAGCGGCCGAGGACGATGCGGCTGCCGTGCGCCGCCAACTCCAGGACCTCGTCATCGGGCCGGGTGACGTGGTCATCGCCGTCGCGGCCAGCGGCACCACGCCCTTTGCGGTCGCCGCCGCCGCGGCTGCACGCGCGGCCGGTGCCGTCGCCATCGGCCTCGCCAACAACGCGCCCGCACCGCTCCTGGACGCCGCCACGCACGCCATCGCCCTGCCCACCGGCGCCGAAGTCGTCGCCGGCTCGACCCGCCTCGCCGCCGGCACGGCGCAAAAGGCGGCGCTGAACGCGCTCTCCACCGCGATCATGGTGGGCCTCGGCCACACCTACGGCAACCTGATGGTCGACGTGGCAGCCCGCAACGCCAAGCTGGAGGAGCGCCGTGTGGCCATGTTGCAGCGGATCGTTGCGGTCGACCGCGCCGCCGCGCTGGCGGCGCTCCAGGCGGCGGGCGGCCACGTCAAGACCGCGGCCCTCCTAGCCCGCGGCGACGACCTCACCACCGCCCGCACCCGCCTCGCGCACAAGGGCGGCCGCCTGCGCGCGGCGCTCGCCGAGTTGGGGTGAGGCGCCACCGTCGCTTGGTTCGGTCGAGCCTCGCCGCTAAGGTTTTGCTTTGCAGCGCCCGCGAAGAGACGAGCGCTGGGTGCGGTGGGGAGCACGATGCAGCCGAGTGACGTTCGTCGGGCGCGGCCAGGTGAGGCGTTGGATCGTGCCATGGACCGCAACCCGACCTTGACGCCAAGGCAAACCGCCCGCCAAGCGGGGTCGCGTGAAGGCACGCCGCACTCGCTGCAGCGGGCCGATACGGACCTCGACGCGGCACGCTAGCAGGCTTGGGAGCGCCCGTGAGCGCAGGGTTCGACCTGGAGGCCTTGCAGGCGTGGCTGGCGCAGGCGCTCGGCTGCGGTCGGCGCATCGCGCGGGTTACCAAGCTCGGCGGTGGCGCCATCCAGGAAAATTGGCGGCTCGACTTCGCCGACGGGCAGCCCTTGGTCCTGCGGACCGAAGCCGTCTCGACGGTGCCGCTCAGCCGGGGCAAGGCCGAGGAGTTCGCCATCCACGCCCGGGTGTTCGCGCAAGGGCTGACCGTGCCGAGGCCCTTGGCCCTGTGCGCGGAGTCTCAGGTCATCGGCCGCCTGTTCTACCTCATGGAGTGGCGGCCGGGTGAGGCGCGGGGGCGCACACTCGTGCTCGACCCCGAGATCGACCGTTGGGGGCCGCCTTTGGCACGGCGCCTTGGCGAGGAATGCGCCCGGCTGCACCGGCTCGCCCCCCCGCTTGCCGAGCTTGGATTTCTCGCACCGCCAGAGGCAAATCCGGCGCAGGCGCGCGTTCGAGCCTATCGCCGGCACTTGGCCGAGCGGGCGGTGCAGAACCCGGTGCTCGATCTCGCGCTGGCGTGGCTGGATGCCAACGCGCCGGAGCCGGGGCATCTCGCCTTGGTCCACGGCGATCTGCGCACCGGCAACTACCTGGTCCACCAGGGCATCCTTTCGGCCATCCTCGATTGGGAGTTTGCCGACATCGGCGACCCGCTGGAGGACCTCGGCTGGTTCTTGGTGCGCTATTGGCGCTTCGGGCGGTGGCATGCGGAGGCCGGGGCGCTGGGGCCGAAGTCCGCGCTGCTGGAGGGCTACCGCGAAGCCGGCGGTGTCCTCCCGGACGACCCGGCCGTACTCACCTATTGGCAGTTGATGGGCACGGTGCGCTGGGCGGTGATCGCGCTGATGCAGGCAGAGCGCCATGACCAAGAGGGCGAGCCGAGCTTGGACTTGGCCCTCACGGGAGCGGTGCTGCCGCAGTTGGAGTGGGACATCTTGGACCTGATCGAGGTGCTCGATGGCGCTCGATGATCCGAAGCTGATCGCGGCCCTGCTACGGACGGCAGAGCAAGTCCTGACGACCGAGTTGACGCCGCAGCTC
Organism: Geminicoccaceae bacterium; assembly: GCA_007694015.1. Lineage (GTDB taxonomy): Bacteria > Pseudomonadota > Alphaproteobacteria > Geminicoccales > Geminicoccaceae > RECO01. The sequence goes on along the minus strand of RECO01000074.1, from coordinate 450 downwards.
GACGAGGCAGCCAAGCTCAGGGCCGCCACCGTCGCCCGCGCCTTGGCCCTGGCCGCAAGCACCCTGGAACGCCCCGCCACGTCCTGGCCGCGGCAAACGCTGCCCCCAGTGCCCCTCCAGCCCGGCTCCGCGCGCGCCGCCGCCCGTGACCTGCGCCCCCACGTCCAGGCTCGGCTCGAACGGACCAATCCCGACTACGCCCACACCGTCGCCAGCGCCCCGGTCTGAGCCGCGCGCCGCTTCTCTCTATCTCCTCCGGACGGCGAGAGCCGTGGCGCTGGGATTCCAAAGAGGGCCCAAGCCCCCTTCCCTTCGTCCCTTCCGCGCTACCACGCCTCATGGAGCTGGAAGGCGCCCCAGTCGCGCTAGGCGGGGAAGGTGCGCCGGGTGGTGGCTTGCACACGGGCGAAAGCTTCGAGCTTGGGCGAGCCGGTGGCGAGGGCGCCTTAG
>RECO01000075.1 GCA_007694015.1 Geminicoccaceae bacterium | reverse complement strand
AGTGGCGGCGGCGATAGCCGTCGCCTGGGGGGTCCAAGGGGGGACCATCAAGTCCCCCCTTGCCTTCCTGCCTTCCTGCCTTCCTGCCTTCCTACCCAAACCCCAGCCCAACACTTCCCCTGCACTATCTCAGCTCAAAACAGTCGTGGGAAGGCCAGGCTGGGGAGGAGGGTCATGAGGCCGGGGACGTAGAGGGAGAGGATGGCGACGCCGATGGTGATGGCGACGATGGGCATGACGGCGGCGATGGCGTCGATCAGGCGGACTTGGCCGATCTGGGTCGCGATCAGGAGGCAGATGCCGTAGGGCGGCGTGATCAGGCCGACCGAGAGGGTGACGGTGGTGAGCACGCCGAGGTGGACGGGGTGGACGCCGGCGAGGTTGCCGAGGGCTTGGATGATGGGGAGGAAGATGAGGACCGCCGAGATCGGGTTCAAGACGGTGCCGATGAGCACCAAAAAGCCGATCAGGAGCAGCATGATGCCGACCGGGTCGGTGGTTTGCGCGGTGATGAAGTCGACGACGAGGCGGGCGGCGCCGAGGTAGGAGATGAGCCAGCCGAAGATGCCGGCGCCGGCGACGGTGAAGAGGGGGACCGCGAAGTCGACCAGGGCTTGGCCGAGGATGGTGGGCAGTTGGCGCAGCGGGACGTCGCGGTAGACGACGAAGGCGAGGAACAGCGCCCAGAAGACGGCGATGATGGCGGCTTCGGTCGGGGTGAGGAAGCCGCCGGTGACGCCGCCGAGGACCAGAACCGGGATCATCAAGGGCGGGGCACCCCGCCAAAGGGCGTGGCCGAGGGCGCGAAAGCCCGGGAAGTCCTTGGCGCCGTAGCCGTGCCGCAGCGCTTGCAGGTAGGTGTAGACCATCATGAAGACGCCGATGGTCAGGCCGGGCAGGATGCCGCCGAGAAAGAGGGCGCCGATCGAGACGTTGCCGAAGGCGCCGTAGATGATGAGGATGATGCTGGGCGGGATGATGACGCCGAGGGTCGACGAGGCGGCGGTGAGGGCCACGGCGAAGGCGGGCTTGTAGCCGGCCTTCTTCATCGCCGGGATCAGGATCGAGCCGACCGATGCGGTGTCGGCGGCGGCCGAGCCCGAGAGGCTTGCGAACACCATCGAGACGGCGACGTTGACGTGCCCGAGGCCGCCGCGGATGTGGCCGACGGCGGCATCGGCCACACCCAACAGCCGCTCGGTGATGCCACCGGCATTGAGGATCCGGCCGAGCAGCATGAAGAAGGGGACGGCCAGGAGCGGAAAGCTGTCGATCGCCGAGTACATCTGATTGACGACCGAGCCCAAGGGCAGGCCGACATATTGGATGACCAGCACCGACGAGAGGATCAGCGCGAAGCCGATCGGCACCTTCAACAGGATGAGGAGGAAAAAGCTGCCGAGCAGCAGGGACAAGGGGTTCACGCCGGACCCGGCTCCCCACCCACGAGCCGGCGCAACTCCGTCACCGCTTGTTCGAGCAGGAAAAAGGCGGCGGCTGCCGCACTGACCGGAATGGCGGCGTAGAACCAAGCCCCGGAGATGCCGAGTGCTTGGTTGAAGCGGCGTCCGCTGATCTCGATCATGATCAGGCCCGAGGCGATCATGACGTAGACGACCACCGCCGAGGCGGCGAACGCGATCAGGCCCAACAGGGCTTGCACGCGCAGCCAGCTCGGCGGCAACAGGTCGACCTGGTAATGGACGCGCCGCCGCACGGCGATGGCAGCACCCAGGAAGATGCACCAGGTAAAGAGCAGCTGGGCCAGGTCGAGGGTCCAGCCGAGGCCCATCGCAAGCACGTTGCGGGCGAAGACCTGCGCGCCCACCGTCAAGACCAACAGCGCAAACGCCGTGGTCCCGACGGCCAGGAGCAGCCATTCGAGCGCATCGGCGACGCGGGTGAGTGGCCGCCAACCGGGCCTGGATGCGTCCATCCCGTCCTCGCTCCGCCGCGCGCCCGGCGATCAGCTGCCGGCGCGGATCAGCGCGAGTTCGGCTTCGAGGCCCATCTGGGCGGCGAGCGCGTCCTGCACCGGGGCCAGCCGCTCCATGAACGGGGTCGGGTCCGGCTGCGTCACCGTCACGCCGTGCTGTTCCTGCAGCTCGACCACGAGTTCGTCGTCGTAGACCTTGCCCATCTCGGCCCCGAGCCGGGTCGCCTCGTCGGCCACCTCGAGGAACAGCGCCCGCTGCTCTTCGCTCAAGCGGCCCCAGGTGACCTCGGAGATCGAGATGTGGCTGGCGAGCAGGGTGTGGGCGGTGAGCGCCAGATAGGGTGCGACCTCGAACAGCTTGGAGCCGACATAGCCGGGGATCGAGCTCTCCAGGCTGTCGGCGACGCCGGTCTGGACGGCGGCATAGAGTTCGGCCCAGGCGACCGAGACGGGGATGGTGCCGAGCGCCTCCCAGGTCTGCATCATCAAGGGCGAGGGCGGCACGCGCATCCGTGCCCCGCTGATGTCGTCGAGCCCCTCGACGGGCCCGCGCGCGGTCGAGAAGTTGCGCGTACCCGAAGCGTTGAGCGCCAACAGCCGCATGCCCGAGCCGCTCGCCTCGTAGCGCTCCATGAAGTGCGCCTCCAAGGCGGTACCGGGGCCGGCGCGCTCCATGAAGTCGTCGATGCTGGTGAAGAGATAGGGCAGCGAGAAGGCCGCCAGCTCCGGCACTGCGTTCTCGGCGTTGTTGGTCGAGGACACGATCAGGTCGATGCTGCCCAGCGCCATCTCGCCGATCACCGCCGGATCGTTGCCGAGCGAAGCGCCCGGAAAGATCTCGATCCTGAAGGCGCCATCGCTGCGCTCGGCGATCTGTTCGGCCATGAATTCGGCCATGTCGTTGTAGGGATGCGGCGACTGCACGAGCGTGTGCAGGCGAAGCGTGGTCTGGGCGTCGGCCGTGGTGGCGACGAGACCGAGCACGGCGGCAAGGCCGGCAACGTGACGGAACATGATGGGGCGTTCTCCGAGCTGCGCGCGCCACGACCGGCACACGACACGTTCGTGCAATAACCACACGCTCGGGGTCATCACAACATGGCTGCCGGCCCTGGTTTCACGCCGCCGCCTGGCTCGGTGGGGGCGCTTCTGGGCCTTTCGGGGTCACGGTCGCTGCCGCCGCGGCCGCGAAGTCGTAGACCGACTGGAGCACGCCCGCGATCTCGATCTCGGTGCGGAGCAGGGCGACGTGGCCCTCGGGGCGGCCCGCCATGTGCCGGGTCACGCCGGCAAGGACCGCATCGGCTTGCTGGCGCACCGGCTCCGCCATGGCGCGCACGGCCTGGGCTTTGGCGGCATCGCCTTCGGCGATGGCCGCCACCGCGTCGGCCAGTGCCGTGCGGGTCAGCCCGAAGAGATCGCCCAACCGGACCTGCGTGCTGGGCGTCATGCGGTCGGCGGCCTCGGTCAGCTTGCGGACCAGCTTCACCAGGCGCCGGTTGATGGTGTTGCTCGCCAGCTCCAAGGCCGCACTCGCCTGCACCAGCCGCTGCCTGGAGCCGATCTCGTCGGTTGGCAGGCTCTCCGGGCGCAGCGCCGAGAGATAGGCCAGGATCTGGTGGTGCAGGTGGTCGACCCGTTGCTCCTCCAGCTTGACCTCGGCCAGACGGGCGACGGCGCGCTGCTCCCGGACGGCCTCGATGTGATCCATCATGGTGACGACGCGCCCGCCCAGATGACCGAGTTCACGCCGCGCCGCATCCAGCGCCAGGCTGGGGGTGGCCAACAGCGTGGGCTCGATGAAGCGGGGCCGTACCCGGTCGGCCACCTCGTCGGCCTGCCAGCGGACCAGCCGCTCCGCGGCCCACACGAACAGTCCGGCGAAGGGCAGGAACAGGGCCGTGTTGATGGCGTTGAAGAGGGTGTTGGCGACGGCGATCTGACGCGCCGTCTCGCCGCTGAGATCGGCCGCGAGCCCCGCCAGCACGCCGACCAGCGGCAGCCAGAGCGCCACGCCGACGACGTTGAAGAGGACGTGGATCAAGCCGACGCGCAGCCCCTCCGGCCCGCTCTTCAGCCCGGCGATGATGGCCTTGAGGCAGGTGCCGATATTGGCGCCGAGCGCCAGCATGATGCCGGCCTCCAGGCCGATGAAGCCCTCGCTCGCCAGGACGACGACGATGGCGGTGGTGGCGGACGAGGACTGGACCAGGGCCGTAAAGCCCGCCCCCAACAGCACGGCCAGGACGGGCTGGTCCATCCGCGCCATCAGGTCGAAAAAGGCGGGCGAGCCACGCAGCGGCTGCATCGCCTCGCTCATGATCGCCATGCCGAGAAAGACGAAGCCGAGCCCCAGGACGATGTCGCCATAGTGCTGCACCCGCTGGCGGCGGGCGAGGGTGGCCATGGCGAAGCCCGCCGCCAACAACGGCAGCGCCAGATCGTCGAGGCGAAAGGCGACGAGCTGTGCCGTCACCGTCGTGCCGATATTGGCGCCCATGATCACGCCGACCGACTGCACCGGCGTCATCAGCCCGGCGCCGACGAAGCCGATGGTCAAGATCGTGGTGACCGAGGAGGACTGGATCACGGCGGTGACCACGGCACCCGTGCCGGCGGCGACCACGCGGTTGTGGGTGAGGGTGGCGAGAAGCCGCTTCATGCTCTCGCCCGCTGCCCCCTTGAGCCCGTCGCCCAGGCGCTCGAGGCCCAAGAGGAACAGCGCCAAGCCGCCGGCGAGCCCCGCCAGCATCGTGATCCAGGGCAGGCTCAACGTTGTTTCCGAGGCGGCCGGCGCTTGTTTCGGCTGCACCGTAGCCTTACGTGAACCGTTACTTCATTGCCGAGGGCGCCGCTCACAGCCACGAACAGGAGCTGCATCGATGGACATCGTCGTTCCGCCCCGCTTGGCCGCCTACCGAAATCAACTCAACTCCTACCGTTTTTCCGCCGTTATCGCCGACGCGTCGGCCCCGGACTGTCCGGTCATCTGGGCCAATGCGCGCTTTTTCGAACTCACGGGCTATCCGCCTCGAGCGGTGATCGGGCGCAATTGCCGATTCCTGCAAACGCCCCGCACCAGCGACAAGGCCCGCCGCCGGCTGCGCGCGGCGATCGAAGCCCGCCGCCCGGTCGACGCGCTGTTGGAAAACGTCACCGCCGACGGCCGTGTGTTCTTGAACCACCTCTTGATGCGGCCCTTCGAACCCGACCCCGACCTCATCGTCGGTGCCCAAAACGACGTCACCGGCTGGATCGGGTTCGAGGCCGTCGCCGACGACGTCCCGGCCACCAGCCTCGGCACCGCCGGCGAACTCCGCGCCGACGTCGTCGGCCACTGGCTCCGGCAACTGGCCAGGGAAAAGCGTTGAAGAGACAAGAAAAGAAGAGTCAGGGAAAGGAGCGCGGGGACTTGATGGTCCCCCCAAGCCCCCCGCGCGCGGCAAGGCCGCGCTTCAGCTTTCCATCTTGAGGGCGGCGAGGAAGGCTTCCTGGGGGATTTCCACCTTGCCGAACTGGCGCATCCGCTTCTTGCCGGCCTTTTGCTTTTCCAAAAGCTTGCGCTTTCTGGTGATGTCGCCGCCATAGCACTTGGCGAG
>RECO01000076.1 GCA_007694015.1 Geminicoccaceae bacterium | reverse complement strand
ACGACGATGGCGGCATCGACCACCATGCCGACGGCGAAGGCGAGGCCGGCGAGCGAGATGACGTTGATCGAGCGGCCCATCGCCGCCATGGCGACGAAGCTGGCGATGACCGAGACCGGGATCGCCACCGATACGATCAAGGTCGCGCCGAAGCTGCGCAGGAACAAGAGCAGCACCAACGCCGCCAGCGTGCCGCCGACGTAGATGTTCTGCATGACGAGCTGGATGGCGCCGTCGATGTAGATGGTCTCGTCGTAACGCTGGGTCAGCCGCAAGCCGGCATCGGGCAAAACGTTGGCCTCGAGGTCGGCGACCGCTTCGCGCACGCCCGCCATGGTCTCGATGACGTTGGCGCCCATCTGGCGGATCACCCGCATCGCCATCGCCGGCTCGCCGAGGACGCGGATGGTCGAGACGGGGTCCTTAACGGCGAAGCCGACCTCGGCGATGTCGCCGACGGTGACCCGTGCGATGCGGCCGGTGACGGGGTCGGTGACGGTGCGCAGGACCACGTCGCGGACCTGTTCGGGCGAGCGCAGTTCACCCTCGACCCGCACGACGTAGCGCCGCTTGCCCTCGTCGACGTCGCCCGCCGTCATCGAGACGCTGGCAGCGCGCAGCGTGTCGGCGACCTCGGGCACGGTCAGCCCGAAGCGTGCCAGCTGCTCCGGCCGCACGGTTACGCGCAGCTCGCGCGTGCTGCCGCCGAACACGTCGACCCGGCCGACCCCCGGCACGCGCTCGATCCGGTCCTTGATCACGTCCTCGGCGAAGTCGCCGAAGTGATGGATCGGCCGGTCGTTGCCGGGCTCGCGGGTGATGGTGAACCAGGCGATCGGGCTGTCTTCCGCTCCGGCCGTCGAGAGGGTCGGCTGATCGGCGCGGTCGGGGTAGGCGGCGACCCGGTCGAGGCGGTTGGCGACCAGCAGCAGGGCGCGGTCCATGTCGGTGCCGACGTTGAACTCGAGCTCGATCTTGGCCTGGCCGTCCGACGCCGTGCCGACGATGCGATCCAAGCCCTCGAGCCCGGCGAGCGCATCCTCCTGCCGGTTCAAGATCTCGCGCTCGACCTCGACGGGTGCGGCCCCCGGCCAGTTGGTCTCGATGGTGATGACCGGCCGGTCCACGTCCGGTGTCAGCTGGATCGGGATCGAGACCAGCGCCACCGCGCCGAACATGACCGCCATCAGCACGGCGGCGATGACCGCGACCGGCCGTTCGATGGCGCCGCGAATGATGTTCATGGGCGGGCGTCCCGGAGGACGGCCCAAACGACGGCCCAAACGACGTCAGAGGTGGGGAGCGGGGCGCGCCCCTCGCCGCCCGGCGCTTCGGGCCGCATCAAGAGGCGTCCGTTTCGGTGTCGGCCCGGCCCGTGGTTTCGGGCACGTCGTAGCTGATCGGCTGCTCGGGGCGGAGCCGCTCGTTGCCGCGCACGACGACCAGTTCGCCGTCGTCGAGCCCCTCGACCACGACGAAGCGGTCGTCGACGGCATCGCCCAGGACGACGTTGCGCAGCTTGGCGCTGCCGCCCTCGGCGACGAACACCACGTCGCCCATGCCACGCCGCAGCACGGCATCCTTGCTCACCGTCAAGACGTCGCGCACGGCCCCCACCGGGATCGCCACGGTCACGGTCTCGCCGCTGGCGACCAGCCGGCCGACCGTCGCCGGATCGAGCGCAAAGCGCATGGCGAGCGTGCGGGTCAGCGGGTTTTCGTCCGGCACCACCGCCCGGAGCCGCGCCTCGACCGCTTCGCCGCCGGCGAGCAGCCCGTTCACCGCCGCACCCGTGGTCAGGGCCCGGGCCTGGGCCGAGGGGACGTCGGCCTCGATCTCCAGGCTGGCGTCGTCGATCAGCCCGACGACCGGCTGGCCGATCTGCACGTAGCCGCCGACATTGACGTATTTGCGGCTGACCACGCCGGCGAAGGGCGCCACGACCCGGGCGTCGCGCAGGTCCTGGCCGGCGAGCGCCAGATCGGCCAGCGATTCGATGTGCTGGGCTTCGGCGCGGGCCAGCCGCGCCAGGATGATTTCGATCTCGAGGTCCTTGTCGGCCAGGGCTGCGGGCGAGAAGGCGGCGGAGGTGCGCAGCCGTTCCAATCGCGCCCGCTCCTGGCGGGCCAGCTCCAGCTGCGCCCGCTCGGCGGCGATCAGCGCTTCGGCCGCTTGCGCGCGCGCACTCGCCAATTCGGCGCGGGCGATCAGCCGGTCCTCGTCGATCAAGGCCAGAATGTCGCCTTCGTGGACCCGATCGCCCACTTCGACGTCGAGGGTCTGCACCGCACCCGACACGCGCGCCGCGACGTCACCCTGCTGGATCGCCACGAGCCGGCCGATGATCGGGACCGTCTGCGAGAAGGGCTCGACGCGCACCGGATCGACCCGCACGGCCGTCGGGCGCTCCTGTGCGGCCAGGGGCGATGCCGTCAATGCGGCGAGGGCAAGGAGCACGCTCGACAATCGAGCCAGCGCGAGTTTCATGTCCGATCCATCACTCATTAAGAACTAGCGAGTATGGATGACGGTGTCGCACCTTCAAGTGTCGCCAACGCACTGCAGGGCACACATGCAGTTCCACGACGACGACCTCTTGATCGAGATTACCCCGCTGGGCGATTGGCAACGGGTGGCGGTCCTGCACGTCGGCAGCCGCACCGAGGTCGTCGTCCATGGCCCGCTCGCCGCGTCCAGCGAGTATCTGATCGCCCTCGGGCGCCGCAAGCTCGCCCGTCGGCTGGCGCGCGCCGCCGCCCGCGCCGGCGCGGCCGAGCCCGGCCTTTGGGTTTGACGCCGGGCGGACCTCGAAACACGCCAACCCACGGCCAAGCCGCGTTTTTTCGCCCGCCGATGCTTGCGTCTCGGCGCCGCCTCGGGCATTGACCGCGGGTTCCCTTTTCCACACCCGTGGCAGCCCATGTCCGTCGCTCTCGCCGCCGAAGCCGATGCCGCGCGCGCCCCGGATCCGAAGAACGCCCTGTTGCGCGTGACCGACGTCAGCAAGCGGTTCGGCGGGCTGTTGGCCGTCGACGCCTGCCATTTCGACATCCGCGAAGGCTCGATCACCGGCCTGATCGGCCCCAACGGTGCCGGCAAGACGACGCTGTTCAACATCATCGCGGGCGTGTTTCCGCCCAGCGGCGGGCGCATCACCTTTGCCGGCGAGGACGTCACGGGCCTTGCCTCCCATGCGCTGTTCCACAAAGGGCTCGTGCGCACCTTCCAGATCCCGCACGAGTTCCACCGCATGACGGTCTTGGAGAACCTCCTCCTGGTGCCGCCGGGCCAGACCGGCGAGCGGGTGTGGAACGGCTGGTTGCGCTGGGGAGCCGTCCGCCGCCAGGAAGCGGCCCTGCAGCGCCGCGCCCTCGACGTGCTCGACTTCCTCGGCATGAGCCACGTCAAGGACAGCCTCGCCGGCCACCTCTCCGGGGGGCAGAAGAAGCTGTTGGAGCTCGGCCGCACCATGATGACCGACGCGCGGCTGGTGCTGCTCGACGAGCCCGGTGCCGGGGTCAACAAGACGCTCTTGATCGAGATCGCCGAGTTCATCCGCCGGCTCAACCGCGAGCGCGGCTACACCATCTGCATCATCGAGCACGACATGGACCTGATCGCCGCCTTGTGCGATCCGGTCATCGTCATGGCCGAGGGGCGCGTCCTCATGGAGGGCTCCATGGCCGAGGTCCGCGCCCATCCCGAGGTGCTCGAAGCCTATCTCGGCCAGCCGACGGGAGCCGCCGCTTGAGCCTGCTCCAGGTCGAGGACATCGTCGGCGGCTACGGCGAGGCCGACATCCTGCACGGCGTCTCGCTGCACGTCGATCCGGACGAGATCGTGGTCATCGTCGGCCCCAACGGTGCCGGCAAATCCACCGCCATGAAGGCCGTCTTCGGCCTCGTGCACATCCGCGCCGGCCGCATCCTGTTTCAGGGACAAGACCTGCGCGGTGCGCGCACCGTCGACATCGTCAAGCGCGGCATCTGCTTCGTGCCGCAGACCGAAAACGTCTTCCCCAGCCTGACGGTCGAGGAAAATCTGGAGATGGGCGCCTTTCTGCGCGACAGCGGCATCGCCGAGCAGAAGGACCGCATCTTCGAGCTGTTCCCGCCCTTGAAGCCGAAGCGCCGCCAGCCGGCCGGCACGCTCTCCGGCGGCCAGCGCCAGATGGTGGCCATGGGGCGCGCCCTCATGCTCGACCCGAAGCTCCTCCTCCTCGACGAGCCCACCGCCGGCCTCTCGCCCAAATTCATCGGCCAGATCTTCGACATCGTGCACCAGGTGCGCGACTTCGGCGTTGCCATCCTCATGGTCGAACAGAACGCCAAGCAGGCGCTCGCGGTCGCCGATCGCGGCTACGTGCTCGCCACCGGCCGCAACCGGTTCGAAGGCAAGGGCGCGGATCTTCTGGCCGACCGCGAGGTCGCCCAGGCGTTCCTCGGGGGCTGAACGATGGGTCTCGAAATCATCCAGCTCGCCCTGTACGGCTTCGTCCTCGGCTCGATCATCGCGCTGGGGGCCATCGGCGTCTCGCTCACCTTCGGCATTCTGGGATTCGCCAATTTCGCCCACGGCGATATGATGGCGCTCGGCGCCTATGTCGCCTTTCTGGTCTACGTCCAGCTCGCCTTCCCGTTCTACCTGGCCGTACCGCTGGCGATGGTGGCAACCGCGGCCGTCGCCGTCCTGATCGACCGCACGCTGTTCAAACGCTTTCGAACGCGGCCGCCGGTGATCCTGCTGATCTCGTCCTTCGGCGTCGCCTTGATCATCCGCGCCCTGATCCAGCTGATCTGGGGCCCCGACACCCAGCTCTACGAAACCGGCCTGCAGCTCGCCCAGCGCTGGATGGGCATCCGCTACCACATCCGCCACCTCTACATCATCGGCGGCACCATCCTTTTGGTCATCGCCGTCCATCTGTTCCTGTCGCGGACCAGGCAGGGCAAGGCCATGCGCGCCATGGCCGACAACCCGACGCTCGCCCGGCTCTCCGGCATCGACACCGAACGCGTCGTCATCTGGACCTGGATCATCGGCGGCTCGCTCGCCGCCGCCGCCGGCATCTTCCTCGGCATGGACACCCGCCTGCAGCCCGACATGGGCTGGTTCATCCTGCTCGCCGTGTTCGCCGCCGCCATCCTCGGCGGCATCGGTAAACCCTATGGGGCCATCGTCGGCGGCTACGTCATCGGCATGGTGATGGAGTTTTCCACCCTGTTCCTGCCCAGCCAGTACACGCCGGTCGTCCCCTTCGGCATCATGGTGATCATGCTGATCGTCCGCCCGACGGGCCTGTTCGGTGGGAGGAGCAGTTGATGGGGGTGGGAAGGAAGGATCGGGGCCCGCCGGTCGGGCGTGTTGGGGGGGGGCCGCGGGGGTGGGGGGGGGTTTGGGGGGGGGGGGGGGGTTTGGCCCCCCCGCGCCCCCCGGGCGACGGCGTTGCCGTCGCGACTTGGCGATCGGTGGTCGGACGTTTCGTGCGCCCATCCCCAAAAGTCCGACGGCCCTGGCCGTCGGTCGGGGGTGCAGG
>RECO01000259.1 GCA_007694015.1 Geminicoccaceae bacterium | reverse complement strand
CACCCCCGACCGACGGCCAGGGCCGTCGGACTTCAGGGTAGGAAGGAAAGCCTTATTGGTGTAGATTCGGGTGGTGGTTGCAGGGAGCGGGCGACGGGCCGAAAAAACGCCCAGTCAAAACGAACCCAGAACGCTATTTTCGGTTTTGAAATCAATGGGTTACGGTGAATTTCGCGGCCCGCGGCCGAGACCTTGGTCCAAAGACTTTCCGTCAAGTGGCGACGGCAACGCCGTCGCTCGGGGGGTCCGGGGGGCCAAAAGCCCCCCGACCCTTTTTCACCCCCGCGCCTTCGCCACCCGCCCGATCACGTTCAACAGCAACTGTGCGGCGAGGATCGCCGTCGAGCCCGTCCGGTCGTAGTCCGGGGCGACTTCGACCAGGTCGATGCCGATGATGCGGCAGCGTTGGGCAAGGCCGGCGAGGAATTCGAGGACTTCGTAGTAGAGAAAGCCGCCGTGGCTCGGGGTGCCGGTGCCGGGGGCGATGGAGGGGTCGAAGCCGTCGATGTCGATGGTGAGGTAGACCTTGGCACCTTCGGGGATGCGGGCGAGCAGGGCTTCGGTGCCGAGCTTGCGGAACTGGCGGACGGAGAGGATGTCCGAGCCTCGGGCGCGGGCGTCGTCGTAGCCTTCCTTGGCGGTCGAGGAGACGTTGCGGATGCCGAACTGGGAAAGGCCGGTGACGTAGGGCTTTTCGGCGGCGCGGCGCATCGGGTTGCCGTGGCCAAAGCGGACACCGTGGCGCTCGTCGACGAAGTCGAGATGGGCGTCGAGTTGGACGACGTGGAGCGGGCCTTGGCCGGCGAAGGCGTCGATGCAGGGGATGGTGATCGAGTGGTCACCGCCGAGGGTGACCGGGATGGCCCCGGCTTCGAGGACTTTGCCTACGGCAAAGGCGATGTTGGCGTGGCTTTGGGCGGTGTCGGTGTGGACGATGTCGGCGTCGCCCAGATCGACGATGCGCACTTCGGGGCCGAGATAGACCACGTCGTCCTCGTGGTCGTAGGCGCCGGCGTGGCCGAAGGCGAAGAGGGTCGAGGCCTCGCGGATGGCGCGCGGGCCGAAGCGCGCCCCCGAGCGCCATTGCGTGCCGGCATCGAAGGGGGCACCGAGGATGGCGAAGTCGGCGTCGATGGCGTCCCAGTCGGCGACATAGGCGCGCTTGGCAAAGGTGGCGATGCCGACGAAGGGCAGGTCGAGCCGGCCTTTCTCGTAGCCGTGGGCCATGGGGTCGTTTCCTTGGGTCTCAGCCGCCGAGCCGGCGGCGCAACAGGCGGGTGGCGATGACGAAGGCGACGCTGCCATAGCCGACGAGGACGGCCAGGTGGAGGAGGACGTGGCTGGGCGTGCCGCCGGTGACCAGAGGCCGGACCAGTTCGACGACGTGCGCGAGCGGCAAGAGGTAGGCGAGCAGGGCGACCGGGGTCGGCAGGGCGTCGAGCGGGAAGAACACGCCCGAGACCAGGAGCATCGGCGTCAGCGCGAGCGTGATGTAGTAGAGAAAGAAGTCATAAGAGGGCGAGACCGCGGTCACCACCAGCGCCATCGAGGCAAAGCAGAGCCCGGCCAGGATCAAGACCGGCAAGGCCAAGAGCAGACCCGCACCGCCGATCAGGCCCATGGCCGCCGCCACCGCCATGATCGCCACCGCGTTGATGCACGCCTTGGACGCCGCCCAGACCACCTCGCCAAGCACGATGTCGTCGACGCCCAAGGGCGTGTTGAGCATCGCATCCCAGGTCCGCTGCGCGCTCATCCGGGTGAAGGCCGAATAGAGCCCCTCGAAACTCGAGCCCATCATCGCCGACGAGCAAAGGATGCCCGACGCCAGAAAGACCATGTAGGGAACGCCGTTCACCTCGCCGACCAGCTGGCCGAAGCCGTAGCCGAGGAGGAGCAGGTAGAGCAGCGGCTCGCCGAAATTGCCGAGCAGCGAGGGCAGCATCAGCTTGCGCCAGACCAGGAAGTTGCGCTGCCAAACCGGCACGAAACCGAGGCCGAGGCGCGGCAGGAGGCGCTCGTTGGACGGGGTCGCCGGCATCTCAGTCCCTCAGATCGTGGCCGGTGAGCCGGAGGAACAGGTCCTCCAGATTGGCGCGGCGCAGGATGGTGGTGAGGCCCTCCGCCCGCTCCATCACCTGGTGCAGGGGCGCCTCGCTCCGGGCATAGACGAGCCGCGTGTCGGCGACGTCCTCGACCCGGAGCCCGTCGATCCCGCCGAGGTCGATCGAGCGGGCCTGCTCCCCGCGCAGCTCGAGCACGTGCGGCTCCAGGTGCTCGGCGACCAATGACGTGGGCGGTCCCTCGGCGATCAGCTTGCCGTGGTCGATGATGGCGAGCCGGTCGCAGAGGCGCTCGGCCTCTTCCATGTAGTGGGTGGTCAGCAAAAGCGTGCGGCCCTGGTCCTTGAGCTGGCGCAGCCGCTGCCAGATGTTCTGCCGCGCCTGCGGGTCGAGGCCTGTCGTGGGCTCGTCCAGAACCACCAGCTCCGGGTCGTTGACCAGGGCCCGCGCCAGGCTCAAGCGGCGCTTCATCCCGCCCGAAAGGGTCGTGATCCTGGCGTCCGCCCGCGCCTCCAGATTGGCGAAGCCGAGCAGGTCGTCGATGCGCGGCCCCTGATCGGCCCCCAGGCCGAAATAGCGCCGGTAGCTCACCAGATTCTCGCGCACGGTGAAGTCCGGGTCGAGGCTGTCGAACTGCGGCACCACGCCCACCCGCGCCCGCAGCCTTTGCGCCTCCATGGGCAGCTCGTGGCCGAGCACGGTAAGGCGCCCAGCACTCGGCTCGGTGAGGCCCAAGGTCATCCTGAGCGTCGTTGTCTTGCCGGCGCCGTTCGGCCCCAAGAGGCCGAAGCAGATGCCCGTCGGCACGGCCAGGTCGACGGCATCGACCACGGTGCCGACGTCATAGGTCTTGGTCAGGCCCACCGCTTCGACGGCAAGCGCGGCTCGGGCAGGGGCGGGCATCGGGGAGCGGTCTCCGGCGGAAAGGCAGGCGCCTCGAGCGATGGACCAAGACGCGGCCGGGCGCAATGGCGTAGCGTAGGCGCGTCGTTGTCTGGGAGCCCCTTTCGATGTCGAGCGAATTCGAGGTCCGCCCGGCGGGCGCGGCCGACCGCGCCGCCCTGGCCCGCCTCATGGCCGAGTTGCAGGAGGTGGAGCGCGCGCTCGAGGCCGACCGCGCCCCCGGCCCGGAAATGGCCGAGAGCCACCTGGCCTTCCTCGAAGCCGAGGCCGCCGCCCATGACGGCTTCGTGCTGGTGGCAGCGCGCGGCCCCGACGTCCTGGGCTTCGTGATCGGCTGGATCGAGCACGAAATGGGGACCTTCATCCGCGCCGACGAGCGCCGTCATGGCCGGGTCACCGACCTCTGCGTCGACCCGCGGGCCCGTGGCGCGGGTGTCGGCCGCGCCCTGATGGCCGCCGCCGACGCCCACTTCCAAAAGCTCGGCGTGGCAGTGGTGAAGCTCGTCGCCCTCGAGGTCAATCACGCGGCCCGCGCCTTCTATGCGGCGGTGGGCTACGACGACCACGAAGTGATCCTGCGCAAGCGGTTGTGAGGCGAGCATGACGACGCGATGGCAAGACCTTGCAGTGGCCGAGCGCGAGCGCCAGTTCAACCCGCGCGTGGCCGTCGGCCACGATCGGGTCGAGGCCTACCTCGCCGAGTACGCAGAGCGCTCGGCCGCGATGCGCCCGAACTGGCCAGCAACCTTCGACATCCGCTACGGCGAGGGGCCGAAGGCCACTTTCGACATCTTCCTGCCGGCCGCGGGCACCCCGGCCGTGCCCTTCGTCTTCATCCACGGCGGCTATTGGCGGGCCCTCGACAAGCACGAGCACCACTTCGTCGTCGAACCCGCACTCCAGGCCGGCTTTGCCGCCGTCGTCGTCAACTACGACCTCTGCCCGGCCAACACCCTCGACGGCATCGTCGCGCAGATGCGCGCCTGCATGGCCTTTCTCGCCGGCGAGGGTGCGGGGCTCGGCCTTGCCGTGGACGCGGTGCACCTCGCCGGCCACTCGGCCGGCGCGCACCTCGCGGCGATGCTGCTGCACGACGCTGGAGCCGACCTCGCCATTGCCTCGGCGGTGCTGGCGAGCGGCATCTACGAGCCGGCGGTGATTCTGGAGCTCACCATTAACGCCGACGTGCGGCTCATGCCCGACATGGCGGCACGCAACGACGCGCTGCGCTTGCCGCCGCGGCCGGGGCCGGTGATCGACGTCACCGTCGGCGCCGAGGAGCCGTCCGGCTGGATCGCCCAGTCCAGGGCCTATGCCGAGCGCTACGCCGAGGGGCGGTTCGAGGCGGTCGCCGGGGCCGATCACTTCTCGCTCTTGTTCCAGCCGCTCCTGCCGCCTCAGCGCTGGAGCGTGGTGGCGCCGTAATAGTGCCAAAGGAAGATCGCCCCACAGCCCCGATAGGGCCGCCACGTCTCACCCAGGGCCGTCATGGTGTGGTCGTCGGGCTTCGCGCGCCAGCCCTTGAGCCGCATCGAGCCCAGCCGCACCGCCAAATCGCCCATCGGCCACGCATCGGCCCGCCCCAGCGCGAACAGCAGGTAGATGTCGGCACTCCAGCGGCCGAAGCCGCGCAGTGCGGTGATCGCCGCCGTCACCGCCGCGTCCGGGGCGTGGTTCAGGCCGTCGAGGTCGAGTTCGCCCGCGGCCACGGCCCGCGCCAGGCCCCGCGCATAGTCCACCTTGCGGGCACTGAGGCCGCAGGCCCGCAAGTCCGCCTCCGACTGGGCCAAAAGGGCCTCGGCGGTGACCTCACCGAGACGGGCCTCCAGCCGCGCGAAGATCGCCTTGGCGGCATGGGTCGAGACCTGCTGCGCGGTGACGATGTGCAGGAGCGTGGCAAAGCCCGGCGGGCGGACCCGCGCTGCCGGCATGCCGATACGCGTCAGCGCCAAGGCCACGTCAGGGTCGCGTGCGGCCAGGGCGCGCACCCCCTCGGCGAGGCGTTCGTCATCGAGCGGTCGGAAGCTGGTCATGGATGGGGACTTCTGTGACGACAGGGTTTTGCCTAACTACCAAGCCTCGATGTGTTGCAGGTCGGTGAGGAAGCGCCATCATGAAGTTGGTCCGTCGTAGCCTGTTGCTGGCGCCCCTGGCCCTTGCCGCCTGCGCGATGCCAGCACCCCTAGCCCCGCCCTTTCCCGAAAAGCGCGGCGAGCGGCGCTTGGTCGTGGTGTTCGCCAACAACGCCGGCTCCGAGCCGTTCAACCGGCAGATGGCGCTCATGGCAACGCCCAGGCTCCGCAATTTCGACTTCGATCTGGTGGAAGCGGTGGGACGCGGGCCGATCCGGGTCAATGGCGAGCCGCGCCCGACCCCGACCGTGGACGAACTGGCCAACGCCTACCGCGTCGCCGGCGCGTTCGCGGTGCGGCTGATCGACCGCCAGGGCGACGTGCGCCTCGCCCTGAACCGCCCGTTGACCTTCCCCGAATTGGAAGCCGCCGTCGAAACCTGGCCCGAAGGCGCCTAGTCGACGAACACCGGCACCTTGGCGTAGCATGACGGCTGCGTCACGAGGGGGGGCTTCGCCGGTGGCAGCAGGGAGCGAGACGGCGGCGCGTGCACGGCAGCGCGAGGCGTGGCAGGCACGTCTCTTGCCGCTGATGGCTGGCATGCTGGTGCTGACGGCCCTGTTCTTCGCGGTGATGAGCGTGGTCGAGTTGCGCCAGCTCTACGACCGCGTCGAGCAGCGTCCGCTGGACCTCGCCCCGACCTTCCTGGCCTTCGAACAACGCGCCGCCGGCGACGTCTTGGGCGACACGACCTATCTGCGCTTCAAGACCCTGGCGCTGCTCGAAGCCGACGCGCTGCATCGCCGCTACCACCAGGCGAACGCCACGATGCTGGCGCGGGTCTGGACCCGCCAGCTGGGGTTCCTCACCGGCATGATCCTCGCCCTGGTCGGTGCGGCCTTCGTGCTCGGGCGCTTGCAGGAGACCACATCGACCCTGGAGATCGAGGCGCGGGGCACGAAGGCAGCGATCGCCAGTGCCTCGCCCGGCCTGGTCCTCGCCGCCTTGGGTGCGTCCTTGATGGCGGTGACGCTGGTCGTCCCGTTCGGTGTCGAGACCCGCGACCTTGCCACATATCTGCGTGCGGATGCGCCCTTGCCGCCGTCCATCCCGCTGAGCTTGGTCGATCCGGGCTCCGCCCCGCCGCTGCCGCTTTTGGGAGACTAGCGATGCGCGTCGTCGGTGCGCTCCTTGCCTTCGGCTTGCTCCTCACCCCGGCGGCAGCACAGGGCGAGCGTCGTCACGCCCTGTTCGATGCCGCCTGGGCCGCCTGGCACGCGCCCGACTATGCGGTCGCCTACCGCCTGCTCGCCGAGCTGCGCGAGCTGCCCTACGGCAAGCAGCCGGTGGTGGACTACATGCTCGCCACCAGCGCCTGCCGCCTCGCTGGCGTGCGCGATTATGGCGCGCGGCTGTTGGACTGGATGCTGTACGGCTATCCGCTCACCGCCGAGAGCCGCCGCCGCGTCGCCTTCGAACGGGACCAATGCCGAGAGCCCGTGATCCTGCCGGTTAGCGCGCAGCCAGGCGAGATCGTCGAAATTCGCTCCGCCGGCATGACCGGCTTCGGCAAGACCTTCTACTGGGCGACCCAGGAAACCCAGCCGGTCGCCTCCTACCCCATCCGACGCGTGCGGGAGATGGACCGGGCTACCTTCACCGAGCGCCTGGTGCCCCTCGACGAGGTCGAAGGTGCGCGGAGCCTCGCCACCAGCTTGGCGCCGCGCGCATCCCATCGCGTGACCGATCGCTTCGTCTTGATCAGCCACGGCATCCACGACGATGCGACGCTCGAGGAGATGGGGCAGACGCTGGACGCCTTCGTCGCCCATCTGATCGCAACCTACGAGGTGGTGCCGCCGCCGCATTTTCTGCGCGTCGAGTTGGTCCCTGACGGCTGGGCAGTGGGCCAACTGGCGCTGGAGCGCCACGGGCTCGACGTCAGCTCCGCCACCATCGGCTACGCCTTCGTCGAGGACGCGAGCGTCATCGGCGCGGTGCCGACGGCCGCACCCGGCACGGTGCTGCACGAGCTGTTCCACCTCCTGGTACGCAGCAATTTCGGCGACGTCCCCCAATGGCTCGATGAGGGCATCGCCAGCCTCTACGAGGTCTGGGCCCGCCGGGGCGACGTTTTCGTCGGCCGCGAGAACTGGCGCCGGCAGGTCTTGGAGACCACCTGGGACGCGCGGCCGGACATGGGCACGCTGATCCGCTCGGAGTGGTTCCTGTTCGACGACCCGGCCCAGGCCGAGGCCCTCGCCGAGCTGGAGCCGCACGAAATGCTGCACGACCTGCCGACCGGGCGCGAACAGGCAGCGATGATGGCGATGGCCCGTTATACGGCCCTCTACCTGCAGGAGCGCGGTCAGCTGGTCGACGTCTATCGTGCGCTGCGCGACCGCGGCTTGGCGGATCTCGACGGGGCCGCCCCCGACCACGCCGTCGCTTTGGTGGAGGCCGTTTTGGGCCAGCCGGTCGCGGCCGTGGATGCCGACTTCGTGGCGTGGTTTCGGGGTGCTCCGCGCGACCTTGCCCCGCCCCGTACCACCGGCGGGGTGCTGCACCTCACCACCGGCAACGTGAACCTCCGCACGGGTCCCGGCACCGGCTACACGCGCCTGACCACACTCGCCGTCGGTACGCGCCTCGCGGTCATCGAAACCATCGACGGCTGGAGCCGCTTGGAGCTGGAGGACGGCACGCGCGCCTATGTCAGCGCCGACTTCCTGCGGCCGGTGGCTCCCTGACCGCCACCTTCGGCGAAGGCGCCGAACGCCGGTCACCATGTTACGGCTCCACCATCACATGCGGAGTATGGAATGGTTGGCTGTAGCTGCGGCAACGTGCGGTTCGAGGGGCTTTCGGCCACTTACCGACGCGCGCTGTGGTGGGTGATCGCCATCAACTTCACCATGTTCGTGGTCGAGATGACGGCGGGGCGCCTCGCCGGTTCGCAAGCCCTCAAGGCCGACAGCCTCGACTTCCTGGGCGATACCCTGACCTACGGCCTGACCTTGGCGGTGATCGGCCAGCCCTTGGTCTGGCGCGCCCGCATGGCGTTGTTCAAGGGCCTGAGCCTTGCCGCGATGGGCCTGTTCGTCCTCGGCTCCACCCTCTACGCCACCTTGGTCCTCGGCCAGCCCTCCGCCCCGATCATGGGCGCCATCGGCCTGCTGGCCCTTGCCGCCAACCTCACCAGTGTCCTGATCTTGATGCGCTATCGCAACGGTGACGCGAACGTCCGCTCGGTCTGGCTCTGCTCGCGCAACGACGCCATCGGCAATCTCGCGGTGATCGTCGCGGCCCTACTGGTCTTCCTTTCCGCCTCGCCCTGGCCCGACATCATGGTCGCCTTCCTGCTCTGCAGCCTCTTTCTCCACTCCGCTTGGCACATCCTTCGCCAAGCCAAGGCCGAACTCGTCGAGGCCCGCGCCGTTCCCGCCTGAACCGCCCCAAGGATCGGGGGTGCAGGGGGCGTTGCCCCCTGCGTTCCTTGCCTGCCTCCACTTCCAGACTTCAGTCCCGATGCCAGACCGCCCGGACGATCTCTTCGGCCGCTTGGTAGTCGAGCGCGAGTTCCCCTTGGTAGGCCCGTTCCAGGGCGTGGCCGATGCGGCGGGGGAGGTGGATGTCGGTGGTGGTCACGACCAGGGCGCCGTCGGCTTCGACCACGCCCATCAGGCGGTTGAGGGGGTGGTCGGCGCCTTCGGCGTCGGCTTCGTTGCGGATCAGGCCCATGATTTCGTCTTGGTGGTCGGCGAGGAAGGCGCCTTCGAGGCGGAGTTCGCCGGCGGGGGTATTGGCTTCGATGCGGGTGCAGGCGTCGCAGGTCGTCTGCGGGCCGGTCTGCGGTGCCTCGGTCCAAATCCAGCGGCCGCCGACGAAGGCCGCACCGCAAGCTGCGCAGGTGGTGCCTTCCGCCCATTTGGCGTGACGGCGATCGGTGTTGCTTTCGAAGGCGCGTAGGAACCGATCCTGGTGGGCTGCCGGGCTCGTGATGGTAGGCGTCTTCATCGCCGGTCCTCCTCGGTCGCCCGCGTGGGCGACGGCTGACGAACCGGGAATTATACTACCACTTCGTGTTCGCGTAACCTACCGACCGCGGCCTTACCAGTCGGGCCAGCCCGGAGCCGGGAGAATCCGGCCGACGGCCTTGCCGGCCACGTTCTGCAGCGTTGGTCGGGCGAAGGGTGCCAAGGCCTCGAAGCCGGGCTCGTTCGGGAGCAGCTTGGCCAGGACGGCCAGGAGGGCCACTTCGGCGGCGCGGCTGGCGCCGTCTTCGGCCTTGACGGCGAGGGCGAGGCCCTGCCTCGGCAGTAGGGCGACGAACACGCCCTCGGCGCCGGTCTTGGCGACGATGTCGGGGAGGTGCGTCATGAGGGCGGTACAGAGCCGGCCCGTGCCGGCGACCAGGTCGGGATGAGCGCGCATCGCGTGGCGGATGCGCTCGGCCGATGCACCGTGGTGGAGGCTCCGGGCCATGGCCCGTGCCAGGCCCCCGACCGTCATCGGCCAGTTGGGCACACCGCAGCCGTCGACGGCGGGCTCGGGCAGCGCTTCACCCAGGAGGTGTTCGAGCGTCTGGCGCACGCGCCGTTGTACCGGGTGGTCGGGGGCGAGGTAGCCCCGGGTCGGCTCGCCCAGGTGGCGGGCGGTCGCCAGCATGGCCGTGTGCTTGCCCGAGCAGTTGTTGTGCGCGGCGGTTGGGGCCGCACCCTTTGCCTTCAGCGCGTCGGCGGCCGCCGCGTAGGCGGGGGCGTGGGCGCCGCATTCGAGGTCCGGGGCGCCGAGCCCGAGGCGTTCCAGCCAGGCCAGGACGCGCTCGACGTGCATGGGCTCGCCGCCATGGGAAGCGCAGGCGAGGGCGATCTCGGCGGCGTCCGAGCCTGAGGCGTCGGCGGCGCCGGTCTCGATGAAGGGTAGGGCTTGGAGCGGCTTCAGGGCCGAGCGCGGAAACATCGAGACGTCGGTCGCGCCCTGGCGATGCAGGACACGGCCGTCGGTGGTCGCCACGGCGAGTTGGACGCGGTGGCGGCTCTCGACGGTGGTGCTGCGCCAGACCTCGACGGCAACCGGGCTCGCTCGCATGTCGTCCTCCACGCTCCAAGGTTGCGTCGGGTAGGCCGCTTCAGGGCCTCGGTCAATCGCCGCCGAAGCGTTCTGCGAGCTGGTCGATCAGGGGCTCGAGGCGCGGCGCCGCGGTGAGCCGCGCCCACCAGGTGGCGGGCCAGGCGTCGGTACCGTGGAAGGCCCCGAGCCAGGCGCCGAGGACGGCAGTACGGCTGGCATTGTCGCCGCCGGCGCGCACGCTTTCCAGAAGTGCTGTCTCGGGGTCGTCGCCGTGGCGGAGCAGGACGTGCAGCATGGCGGGGAAGGTGTTCGGCAGGTAGCACGAACGGCCGACTTCGCCGGTGGCGTGGATCGCCGGCAGGTCGATCATCGCCTTGGCGTCGTCGAGGCGCTGGGCGATCTCCCCGGCGTAGGGGGCCGGTGCCGCCGCCACCGCGGCCTCGACGGCCGCGCCAAGCGCCTCACCGTCCAGGGCGCGGCGCAACAGATCGGCATAGACCAGGGCGTGGGCGACGGCGCGGTCGTGGTTTTGGCAGACGCGGACGGCAGCCTCGATGCGGGCGGCGAGATCGGCGTCCTGGGCGTGGGCGATCACCACCGGTGCCAAGCGGCAGTGGGTGACGGTTTGCTCGTCGGCCGCCCCGTCGTCGAAGGCGTAAGCTTCGCCCGGATGCGCGCGGCGCCATTCCCGCTCGCGTTCCAACAGGATGCGGGTGGGCTTGTCGAGATAGCCTCTAAAGGCCGGATCGCCGTAGACCGCGACCAGCCGCCGGCCGTAGTCGCGAGCGTCCAGCCCGCCACGCTCGGCGACCGAGGCCAGGAGCGCTTGCGCGGCATCGGCGTAATGCGTGCCGTCACCGGGCACCCGGCCTTTGTGGTAGTGGTCGTGCGCCGGTGGCTCGAAGCCTTCGATGCCCGCCGGGAACAGGCGGGCGCGCTCGCGCAGGTTGTAGATCCAGTGCGAGCCTAGACAGAGGGCATCGCCGATGAACTGGCCTTGCAGGGCGCCGCTTATGCGGCTGGTGCGCGTGGGCATCGAGGGGGGCTCCGGCGGCAGCGATGCGGGCGTGGGGCGGCGTGACGCCGACGTTCAGGTCGGCGCGCGGGTCGCCTCGTCGGCGGGCAGGCGGGTCAGCAGCTCCGCGGCGAAGGCGTCGACCGCCGGCCACGAGGTGTATTCGACCGTGCTGGTCCCGTCGGTGGGGCCGCCCGTGAGGAGCATGATGAAGCGGATGATCTGGCGGTCGAACCAGCGGTAGCGCGGGTAGTCGAGCCGCCCGGCAAAGGCGGCGGTCGCCACCGGAGAGAGCGCCTGACGGGCGATCCACTTGGTGATGTAGGGGTTGGTCGCACCCGTATCCTTGCCGGGTTTGCGCGCCGTCAGGTTGACCGACGCCAGCGCCAGGGGCGGTGGCGTGGGCAGGTTGCGGTAGACGGCGAGAAACGCCTCGGCTTCGGCCAGGTGCTTGCCGTAGCGCACCGCGGCGACGAGTCCGACGAGCGGCGCCTGGGCGAACTCGTCGGCCGGGGGCGGCGTGTCGCCGAGCCGTTGCAGCGTCAGCGGGCGACCCGCCTCGGCGCAGTGTTGGGCGATGCGCTCGCCGATCCGGAGTGCTTGGCCGTCCCGGCTCGCGACGTAGAGGCGAGCCGGCTGTTCCTGTGCCATGGGTTGCAAGCTCGACGATTTCAGACGGCGCGCACCTTGACGTAGTTGCCGGGGCCCTCTTCGACGACCGGCAGCGCGCCGTCACCCGGCACGCGCGCCGGCACCATTTCGCCGTCCGAGAAGCTCGCGTTCCAGCCCGACCAATGCGGCCACCAGGACCCTTCGTGGTGGGTGGCGCCCTCGACGAAGGCTTCGGGGCTGGGCGGCAGGCCGTCGTTGAGCCAGTAGCCGTATTTGTTGCTGGCGGGCGGGTTCACCACGCCGGCGATGTGCCCCGAGCCGGCAAGCACGAAGGTCTTGGGGCCGGAGGTCAGCCGCGTGCCGGCATAGGTCGCGGTCCAGGGTGCGATGTGGTCCTCCCGGGTCGAGAGCCAGTAGGCGGGGATGTCGATGTCGCGCAGGTCGATCGGCGCCCCGCAGAGCTCGACGCCGCCCGGCTCCACCAGCTTGTTCTCCTGGTAGCACTTGCGGAGGTAGTAGCTGTGCATCGCCGCCGGCATGCGCGTGCTGTCGGAGTTCCAGTACAACAGATCGAACGGGAAGGGATCCTTGCCCAACAGGTAGTTGTTGACGACGAACGACCAGATCAGGTCGTTGGCGCGCAGCATGTTGAAGGTGGTCGCCATTTCGCGGCCGTCGAGATAGCCGCGCTGGGCCATGGTGTCTTCGAGCGAAGCGAGGAGTTCTTCGTCGATGAAGACGCCGAGGTCACCCGCGTCGGAGAAGTCGAGCATGGTGGTGAAGAGGGTGATCGCCTTGATGCGGTCGTCCCCCTTGGCGCGCAGATAAGCGGTGGTCACCGACGTCAGGGTGCCGCCGAGGCAGTAGCCGATGGCGGTCACTTGCCGCTCGCCCGTCGCCTGCTCGATGGCGTCGAGCGCGGCGAGCGTGCCTTCGGTCATGTAGTCTTCGAACGACTTTTGCGCGTAGCTCTCGTCGGGGTTGATCCAGGAGAGCACGAAGACGGTGAAGCCTTGATCGACCGCCCATTTGATGAAGCTGTTCTTCGCCTGCAGATCGAGGATGTAGAACTTGTTGATCCACGGCGGGACGATCATCAGGGGCGTCTTGTGCACCTGTTCGGTCGACGGCTCGTATTGCAGGAGCTGCACCAGCTCGGTCTGATAGACGACCTTGCAGGGGGTCATCGCGATGTTGCGGCCGAGTTCGAACGCATCGAAGTCGGTCATCTTGATGGCGAGCTTGCCCTTGCCGCGCTCGAGGTCGTCGAGCATGTTCTTGAGCCCGCGCAGCAGGTTTTCGCCGCGGGTTTCCAGTGTCGTCTTCAAGACTTCCGGGTTGGTCAGCGCGAAGTTCGACGGCGCCATCGCATCGACGAACTGTCGGGTGTAGAATTCGAGCTTGTGCTTGGTCTTGGCATCGAGGCCGTCCTGGCGCTCGACGGTGTCGACGAGATAGCGGGCACTCAACAGGTACGACTGCTTGATGAAGTCGAACAGGATGTTGTCGTTCCAGGCCGGGTCCTTGAAGCGACGGTCGTCGCGGGCGGGTGCGGCGACGGGAGCCGTTTCGTGGCCGATCATCCGCTTGCCGGTGGTCTGCCACAGGCGCATGTAGCCCTGCCAGAGATCGAACTGCCCCTGCATCACCTGCACCGGGTTGGTGAACATGCGGGTGGCGAACTCGGCGTAGGCCGGTGCCAGGTTCAACGGGTCCGCCGACGAGGTGAGCATCGCCCCCGGCCGCTGCCGCTCGACGAAATCCTGGACGAGCTTCTGGCTCTTCTCGGCGATCTCGCCCATGATCGCGTTGAGTTCTTCGCGCTGGGCGGCGGAGGTTTCGCGTTGCGTCATCGAGAGTGCCCTTTGTGTTTTCGCACGACGGTCGAAGCGGCGGCCGAAACGTCGATGGTGGCCGTGCAGACCCTGCGCACGATCGGCGTTGGTGGCACCAGCCTTCCCGACAATGTGCCCGGACCGCCATCTGCGGTCCAGTCATCCGGTTTGCTGCAACTGCGTTGTACCGAACAATGCGTCCGGACTTAAGCCCACAAATGCGTCATGACCCTCGATCGCTCGCCTGCCTACTCCTGGCCATGCTCCTGCTCGCCGGTTGCAGCCGGGCACCGGTGCCCGAAGGCGGCACACGGCCCGATTTCGCCGCCATTCCGTCCCGCCCCGCGGCCGATTTTTCGCCGAGCGAGCGCCAAGCCGTGCTCGACAATCTGACGGTCGACCGCGCCGAGGCGGCGCACGCCTTCCAGGTCATCGAGACCCGGCTGGGCCGCCGCGACACGGTGCCCCCGCCAGCCGACCTGCCGAGCGCACCCATCACCGGCGCACCCGTGGCGCCCGTGCCGCCGGTTGCGGCGGCGCCACCCTTGATCGGTGGCGGCCTGGTCGGCGCCCAGGGCCTCGTTGCGCTGGAACGTGCGGTGCGGGAGGACCGCCGGCTGCTCGAACGCCGGCTCGCACTGCTCGAACCACCGCCGCCGCCGCCGGATGCCCCGCGCATGCTCACCGCCTTGGTCTTCGCCCCCGGTAGCGTCGAGCTTTCGGCCTTGGAGCAAGAGCGGCTTCGGGGGGGGCTCGAGCGGTTCGGCTCGGCGGGGGAGTGGAGCGTGGCCGTGCACGGCGATAGCGAACTGGCACGTGCGCGCGCCGCGGTCGTGCGTGGCCTGCTCCTGGACGCCGGGATCGACGCCGAGCGTGTGGCGGTCGTCGACGGTGATCGGCAGGTCGATCTGGCGGAAGTGCGCGTTCGGCGGTAAGCGTGAAAACCCGAGGCGGCACCGCGCGCGCGTTCCCGACGCGGCGTCACTGCCCCTCGCTCAATCGAGAGTTCATCCGTGCGCGATCCCGATTTTCATCGTATCCGGCGCCTGCCGCCCTACGTGTTCGCCGAGGTCAACGACATGAAGGCGAAGGCGCGGGCCGCGGGCCGCGACGTCATCGACCTCGGCATGGGCAACCCCGACGGGGCGACGCCCCAGCACATCGTCGACAAGCTGACCGAAACGGTGAAGAACCCGAAAACGCACCGTTATTCGGCCTCGCGCGGGATTCCAGGCCTCAGGCGGGCTCTGGCCAACTATTACGGCCGTCGCTTCGGCGTGAAGCTGGATCCGGAAACCGAGATCTGCACCACGCTCGGCTCGAAGGAGGGGCTTGCCAACCTCGCCCAAGCGATCACCGCACCCGGCGACACCATCCTCGTGCCCAACCCGAGCTATCCCATCCACGCCTTCGGCTTCATCATCGCCGGCGCTGCCATCCGCCACATCCCGATCGGTCCGGGCGTCGATCTGATCCGCGAAATCGCCCACGCCACCCAGCATTCGGTGCCGCCACCGACCGCGGTCGTGTTGAACTTCCCCGCCAACCCGACGGCACAGGTGTGCGATCTCGATTTCTACAAGGAAGCCGTCGCCTTCGCCCGCCGCCACGAGATCTGGCTGCTCTCGGACATCGCCTATGCCGAAATCTATTTCGGCGAGCCGCCGCCCTCGATCCTCCAGGTGGAGGGTGCTTTCGACGTGGCGGTCGAGTTCTCCAGCCTGTCCAAGACCTATTCGATGCCCGGCTGGCGGATCGGCTTCGCCGCCGGCAATCGTCACCTGATCAAGGCGCTGACGCGCATCAAGTCCTATCTGGATTATGGGGCGTTCACCCCCGTGCAGGTTGCCGCCACCGCCGCCTTGAACGGGCCGCAGGACTGCGTCGACGACATCCGCGCCCGCTACAAGCGGCGCCGCGACGTCTTGGTCGAGGGCCTGAATGCGGCCGGCTGGCCCCTGCCGAGCCCGGATGCGACGATGTTCGCCTGGGCGCCGCTGCCGCCGGCCTTTCGCGACCTCGGCTCGCTCGGCTTCGCCAAATTGCTGCTGCGGGAAGCGAACGTAGCCGTCGCCCCGGGCCTCGGCTTCGGCGAGCATGGTGACGGTTTCGTCCGGCTCGCCCTGGTCGAAAACGAACATCGTCTGCGCCAGGCGGTGCGCAACGTGAAGGCGTTCCTGCAGCGCCATGACAACCGGGTACCCGAGGAGGTGGCGTCGTGAATGAGGCTTTGCGGATCGGCGTTGCCGGTCTCGGCACGGTGGGCTCGGGCACGCTTGCCATTCTCCAGGGCCAGGCCGAGTTGCTGGCGGCGCGCGCCGGCCGCCGCCTGGAAGTGGTGGCGGTCAGCGCCCGCAGCCGCACCAAGCCACGGCCCGTCCCGATCGACGCTTATCGCTGGTACGACGATCCGCTCCAGCTGGCGGCCGATCCGGCGCTCGACGTGGTCTTGGAGTTGATGGGCGGCGAAGACGGCGTCGCTCTGGAGGTGACGCGGGCAGCACTCGCGGCGGGCAAGTCCGTGGTTTCCGCCAACAAGGCGCTGTTGGCGCATCGCGGCGGCGAACTCGCCAGGCTCGCCGAGGCCAACGGCGCCGTGCTCGCCTTCGAGCCCGCGGTCGCCGGCGGCATTCCGATCGTCAAGGCGTTGAAGGAGGGCCTCGCCGGCAACCGCGTCCGGCGGGTTTACGGCATCCTCAACGGGACCTCCAACTACATCCTCTCGACGATGCGGGCGACCGGGCGCGACTTCGCTGACGTGTTGGCCGAAGCCCAGGCCCTCGGCTACGCCGAGGCCGATCCCTCCTTCGACGTCGACGGCATCGATGCCGCCCACAAACTCGCCCTGTTGGCAGCCATTGCCTTCGGCGTCGAGCCCGCCTTCGACCAGGTCCACGTCGAGGGCATCCGCCAGGTGGCCGCGACCGACATCGCCTATGCCGAGGAATTGGGCTACCGCATCAAGCTCCTGGGCATCGCCGAAGCGACCGACCACGGCCTGGCACAGCGCCTCCATCCCTGCATGGTCCCGGCCACCTCGCCGATCGGCCAGGTGGAAGGCGTCTTCAACGCCGTCGTCGCCGAGGGCGATGCGGTGGGCGTGGCCACCTTCGTCGGCCGCGGTGCGGGCGATGCGCCGACCGGGTCGGCCGTCGTCGCCGACCTCATGGACCTCGCCCGCGGTCATCGCAGCCATGCCTTCGGCGTGCCGAGTGCGACCCTCGCAACCGCTCGGATCACACCGATCAGCGAGCGGCGCGGCGCCTATTATCTGCGGCTCACCGTCGACGACCGGGCCGGCGTTCTGGCCGACGTCGCCACGTGCCTGCGCGAGCAGAACGTGTCGGTCGAAACCATGATCCAGCGCCATCGCGCCACCGATCAGCCGGTGCCGATCGTGCTCACCACCCACGAGGCCGACGAGGCGGCAATGCGCGAAGCGCTGCGGGCGATCGCAGCGCTGCGCGCCGTCCGCGAGCCTCCCCGCGCGTTGCGCATCGAGACACTATAACCGAAAGCTTGCTAAAGAACCGACCGCCCCCAACCGAAGCTGGAGAAGACGATGACGGGCTATCAAGGCGAAGACCGCAACTTGGCGCTGGAAACCGTACGCGTCACCGAGGCGGCGGCGATCGCAAGCGCCCGGCTGATGGGGCGCGGCGACGAAAAGGCGGCGGACCAAGCCGCGGTCGACGCCATGCGCAACGCGCTCAACGCCATGGACATCGACGGCACGGTGGTGATCGGCGAGGGCGAACGCGACGAGGCGCCGATGCTGTTCATCGGCGAGAAGGTCGGCTCCGGCAAAGGCCCGAAGATGGACATCGCCCTCGATCCTTTGGAGGGGACGACCATCACCGCGACGGGTGGCTCCAACGCGATGGCCGTCATCGCCATGGCGACCGAGGGTAACTTCTTGAACGCGCCCGACGTCTACATGGAAAAGATCGCCGTCGGCGCCGGCCTGCCCGACGGGGTCATCAACATCCACGACACGCCGGAAGAGAACCTCGGCCGGCTCGCCGAGTGCAAAAGCATCCCCGTCAGCGAACTGGTCGCCTGCATCCTCGATCGGCCACGGCATGCCGAACTGATCGCCAAGGTGCGCGCGACCGGGGCCCGTATCCGCCTGATCCGCGACGGTGACGTCGCCGGCGTCATCGCCACCTCGCGCGAGGATGCGGGCGTCGACATCTACATGGGCTCCGGCGGTGCCCCCGAAGGCGTGCTCGCCGCCGCCGCGCTGCGCTGCATCGGCGGCCAGATCCAGGGCAAGCTCCTGTTCCGCAACGAAGACGAAAAGACCCGCGCGCGCCGCGTCGGGATCAAAGACCTGGATCGCGTCTACGACACCCTCGAACTCGCCCGCGGCGACGTGATGTTCGCCGCCACCGGCGTTACCGACGGCACCATGCTCCGCGGCGTGCGGCGCATCGGCAACAGCCTCCACACGCACTCGATCGTGATGCGCTCGAAGACCGGCACCGTCCGCCTGATCGAAGCCGACCACCACATCGTCCGCAAAGGCGAAGCCCTGCCGCACATGGAACTCCACCCCCTGCGCTCGGCCTGAGCCGGCCGCGGTGCGGTGACACCGCGGGGCCGAAGAGGCCCCGCGGTTCCTTGCGATCATCGAAGCGGCAGGCGACTGGCCGCCCGTCCGGCAGCGTCGGCTCAGTGGGCGAGGATTTGGCTCAGGAAGAGCTTGGTGCGGTCGAATTTCGGAGCACCGAAGAAGACCTCGGGTGGCGCCTGCTCGACGATCTCGCCCTGGTCCATGAAGATGACGCGGTCGGCGACGCGGCGGGCGAAGCCCATTTCGTGCGTGACCACGAGCATCGTCATGCCCTCCTTGGCCAGTTCGACCATGGCGTCCAGCACTTCCTTGATCATTTCGGGGTCGAGCGCGGAGGTGGGCTCGTCGAACAGCATGATCTTGGGCTTCATGCACAGCGCGCGCGCGATGGCCACGCGTTGCTGCTGGCCGCCGGAGAGCTGGAGCGGATATTTCTTCGCCTGTTCGGGGATGCGCACCCGCTCCAACAGGCTCATCGCCAACGCCTCGGCTTCGGCCTTCGGCATCTTCTTCACGTAGATCGGCGCGAGGGTGCAGTTCTCCAGCACCGTGAGGTGCGGAAACAGGTTGAACTGCTGGAATACCATGCCGACCTCGGAGCGGATGGCGTCGATGTTCTTGACGTTGTTGTTCAAGGGCGTGCCATCGACGATGACATCGCCCTCCTGGTGTTCCTCCAGGTGGTTGATGCAACGGATCAAGGTCGACTTACCCGAGCCCGACGGGCCGCAGACGACGATGCGCTCGCCCTGGTAGACGGTCAGGTCGATGTCCTTCAGGACGTGGAACTGACCGAACCACTTGTTGAGCTTGCTGATTTCGATGATCCGCGTGGTGGAGCGCGTGGAGGCGACGGCCTCGCGCGCGGCTTCCTCCAGTTCGGTGATCTCGCTCATGGTCGATGTCTCCTCGAAGGCGTCAGCGTCGGCCGCCGGGGCCGGTGTCGAGCTTGCGCTCCAGGTTGATGCTGTATTGCGACATGGCGAAGCAGCAGATGAAGTAGAGCACGGTCACCGCGAAGAAGGGCTCGATGAACAGACCCAACCAGCGCGTGTCTTCGCCCACGGCCCGGGCCATGTTCAAGACGTCGAACAGGCCGATGATCGACACCAGCGTCGTGTCCTTGAACAGGCCGATGAAGTTGCCGACGATGGTCGGGATCATGATCTTCAAGGCCTGCGGCATGATGATCAACACCGTGGTCTGCCAGAAGCCGAGACCCATCGCGGACGCAGCTTCGTACTGACCCCGCGGGATCGCTTGCAGGCCGCCGCGGATCACCTCCGCCATGTAGGCCGCCGCAAACAGACACACCGCCACGATCGCCCGCAGCAGCTGGTTGACCTCCACGCCCACCGGCAAGAACAGGGGCAGCATGGTGTTGAACATGAAGAGGATGGTGATCAGCGGCACCGAGCGGAACAACTCGATGAACAGGACGCAGGCGATGCGGATCACCGGCATGTCGCAACGCCGGCCGAGGGCCAAAAGGATACCGGA
This sequence comes from Geminicoccaceae bacterium, assembly GCA_007694015.1. GTDB lineage: Bacteria > Pseudomonadota > Alphaproteobacteria > Geminicoccales > Geminicoccaceae > RECO01. Next base: position 4,391 of record RECO01000259.1, on the reverse strand, counting down.
GGGCAAGGAGAACGCGATGCCGATGCCGGAAATGACCAGCGTCAGAAAGAAGCCGCCCCAGCGGGTTGTCGGCACGAAGGGCAGCGTCCAGAACGACACCGCCACATAGGCCACCAACAACATGGCCGCGGCGACCGCCCGCAGCACGCGACGCTGGTCCTGTTCGCTGCGGTGCTGCACGCCGAGCAAGGTGAGAACGAAGCGGCCGAAGGTGGCGCCGGTGAAGCTTTCCAGGAGCGCCGTCGCCCACACCCAAACGAAGCAGGCGATCGAAGCGGCGATCAGCACCGACCAGACGAAGCCGGCCTGGCCGCCGAGGAACCAATATGAGGCGAGAAACGGGTAGACGAGCACGGCGGTCAGGCCGATCGCCACCTTCGACTGCACCCGCGGCAGCCATAGCGGCACGACCCAGAGGATCAGCGTGAGAAAGCCCATGTTGATCCGCCAGATCTGATCGGCGGGGTAGAGGCCGTACATGATCTGGCGCGACCAGGCGACGACACCCGGCCAGCAGGCGCCGGCGCGGCCGACGAGGTCGAGGCACTCGCGGCGGCTCTCGGCCTCGAACACGGCGTTGAACACGGCCCAGTTCAAGATCGCCATGATCGTCACGTAGGCGATGTAGGCGCCGACGAGGGTCAAGAGCGCGTTCGATGGACTGGAGAACAGGTTCTGCCGCATCCAGCCGACCACACCGGTGGTGTTGGCAGGTGCCGGGCGGGCCGGCTTCGGCATGAAGGGCACACCGCCCAGGGCGCGATAGTCCGACATCGCTCAGCGCTCCTTCAACAAGATGCGGCGGTTGTAGGCGTTCATCAGGAGCGACACGAACAGGCTGGCCGCACAATAGAAGGCCATGGTCATCGCCACGATCGGGATCGCCCGTCCCGACTGGTTGAGCGAGGTGTTCATCCACACGCTGACCAGATCCGGGAAGCCGATGGCGATCGCGAGCGACGAATTCTTCGTGACGTTGAGATATTGGCTGATCAAGGGCGGCACGATGACGCGCAGCGCCTGCGGCAAAACGATCAGCCGCATCGTCCAGTTCGGCTTGATGTTCAGAGACTTGGCCGCCTCGGTCTGGCCCCGGCTCACCGACTGGATGCCCGAGCGGACGATCTCGGCGATGAAGCACGACGTGTAGACGGAAAGGGCGATCACCAGCGCGCAGAAGCTCGGCGGCACCGACAGGCCACCTTGGAAGTTGAAGCCGCGCAGTTCGGGGATTTCCCAGCTCAGCGGTTGTCCCAGCGCCAGGAACACGACCAGCGGCAGGCCGAAGACGAGGCCGGCGCCGACGCTGAGCGAGGGAAAGATCTGGCCGGTCGCGTCCTGCCGGCGTTTCGCCCAGATGCGGATGTAGACCGCGGCGACGATCGCCAAGGCCAAGGTCAAGAGCACGGCGTTGAAGCCGGCTTCCGGCAGCGGTGCCGGCATGTAGAAGCCGCGGTTGTTGAGCGCGAAAACGTCGAGCCAGACGATGCTGTCGCGCGGTCGTGGCAGCAAATTGAAGACGCCGAAGAACCAGGCGATGATCTGCAGAAGCAACGGCGTGTTGCGCAGCACCTCGACATAGCTGCGTGCCAGCGTGCGGATCAGCCAATTCGACGACAGCCGGGCGAGGCCGACGAACAGGCCGAGCACGGTCGCAAAGATGATCGAAATGATGGCCACGAGGAGCGTGTTGGCGATACCGACTTGGAACACGCGGAGATAGCTGTCGCCCTCGCGGTACGGGATGAGCGTGAAGCTGATGCCGAAACCGGCGGAGACGTTCAAAAAGTCGAAGCCCGCCGACATGTTGCGCTGCGCCATGTTGGCGGTGGTGTTGCCGATCACCCACCAGAAAAAGAGGATGATGCTGGCGGCGGTGACGAGCTGATAGACGATGGAGCGAAAGGTCGCGTCGTTCAAGAAGCTCCAAATCGGAGCCGCCGACGGGCGCTTTTGGTCACGGGTGATGGCCATGCGGCACCCTCCTGGCGTTACGGCCTGCAATCGAAACGTGCGTCATGAATGGCTGGATGCGATCGGGATCGCCACGCAACGGCCGGGGATCGGACCCGGCCGCCGCGTCGATCGTTCGATGTCGATGTCAGCGCGCCGGGCTCACCGGAACGGCATCGCGTACATCAGTCCGCCGTCGAACCACTGCGCGTTGAGGGTACCGGCGCGCGGAATACCGATCGGCGTGTTTTCGCCGACGTGGCGCTCGTACATTTCACCGTAATTGCCGATTTCCTTGAGCACGGTGACCATGAAGTCGTTGGCGACGCCCATGCCTTCACCGATATTCCCCTCCACGCCCAAGAGCCGCTTGATGTTGGGGTTGTCGGAGCCCAGCATCTCGTCGACGTTGGCGGCGGTGACACCCAGCTCTTCGGCCTCGATCAAGCCGAACAGCACCCAGCGCACCAGGTTGGCCCAGGCGTCGTCGCCCTGGCGCACCACCGGACCCAAGGGCTCCTTGGAGATGGTTTCGGGCAGGATCACGTGGGCCGTCGGGTCGGGGAACGCCGAGCGGCGTGCGGCCAGGCCCGACTTGTCGTTGGTGTAGGCGTCGCAGCCACCGCCCAGATAGGTCTCGACCAGCACGTTCACGTTTTCGTTGGTGACCGGCGTGAACGACATGTTGTTGGCGCGGAAATAGTCGGCGAGGTTCAACTCGGTGGTGGTGCCGGTGAGGACGCAAACCGTGGCCCCATCGAGTTCCAGCGTCGAGCTGATGCCGCTGTCGACCGGCACGAGGAAGCCCTGACCGTCGTAGAAGTTCACGCCGGCGAAGTTCAGGCCGAGCTGGGTGTCGCGGACGGCCGTCCAGGTCGTGGTGCGGCTCAGCATGTCGCTTTCGCCATTGGCGAGCGAGGTGAAGCGCACCGCCGAGGTGACCGACTGATACTCGATGCGATCCGGATCACCGAAGATGGCAGCCGAGACCGCGCGGCAGACGTCGACGTCGATCCCCGACCAGGTGCCGTCGTCGCCGAGCTGGTAGAAGCCTGGTGTCGGCAGGCCGACTTGGCAATTGAGGTGGCCGCGCTCCTTGACTTGGGCGAGGGTCGCCTGGGCCTGGGCATCGTGGGCGTAACCCACGATGCCCACCGCGGCGGCCGCGGCGAGAATGGAAAGATGACGATTCATGTGGTTCCGTGCCTCCTTAAAAGCGCTCCTCCGATCCCCGAACACGGGATCGGAACCCGGATCGTGGATCGCAAGCGACGTGCCATTCATGCCCAGCGAATTCGAATAGCTCAACCGCATTGTCATTTGGTCGAGCAATCTTGCGGAAAACCCGAGGAAACGCCTCCGAAGCGAGCAGCGGCTGCCCGGTCATTGGGCAGTCACGGGTCGCTGCGAAGCCCCTTTCCCCGCACCGCACCCCTTGCTAAGCCGCCGCAAACCAGAGGAGGCCCGATAGGTGACGACGGCAGGACGCGGCGGCAAAAAGCTGAGAAGTCAGGACTGGTTCGACAACCCCGACTACGCCGACATGACGGCGCTCTACCTGGAGCGCTACCTGAACTACGGTTTGACGCGTGAGGAGCTGCAGTCCGGCAAGCCCATCATCGGCATCGCCCAAACGGGCTCCGATCTTTCCCCGTGCAACCGCCACCACCTCGACCTGGCAAGCCGCGTTCGCGACGGCATTCGTGCGGCGGGCGGCGTGCCGATCGAGTTCCCGATCCACCCGATCCAGGAGACGGGTAAGCGCCCGACCGCCAATCTCGACCGCAACCTCGCCTATCTGTCCCTGGTCGAGGTGCTGTACGGCTACCCGATCGACGGTGTGGTGCTCACCACCGGCTGCGACAAGACCACGCCCGCCTGTCTGATGGGCGCTGCCACGGTCAACATTCCGGCCATCGTGCTCTCCGGCGGGCCAATGCTGAACGGCCATTTCCGCGGCCAGTTGACGGGCTCCGGCATGGTCGTCTGGCAGGCGCGCCAGTGGTACGCCACCGGCAAGATCACTTATGAGGAGTTCATGGAGTACGTGGCGACCTCGGCCCCGAGCGTCGGCCACTGCAACACCATGGGCACCGCCAGTTCGATGAACTCGATGGCCGAGGCGCTCGGCATGAGCCTGCCGGGCTGTGCCATGATCCCGGCCCCCTATCGCGAGCGCGGCCAGATGGCTTACGCCACCGGCAAGCGCATCGTCGAGCTGGTGCACGAGGAGCTGACGCCGCGGAAGATCATGACCCGAAAGGCGTTCGAGAACGCGATTTCGGTCTGCGCCGCGATCGGCGGTTCCACCAACTGCCCGCCGCACGTCATCGCCATCGCCCGCCACATGGGGGTCGAGCTCGACATCAAGGACTGGGAGCGTATCGGCTACGACATCCCGCTCCTGGTCAACATGCAGCCGGCCGGCAAGTATCTGG
>RECO01000077.1 GCA_007694015.1 Geminicoccaceae bacterium | reverse complement strand
CGCGACCGCTACATGGACATCTTCGGCCTCTGATGCGCTTGCCCTTGCGGGGCGAGAGCCTCGTTCTCGCCCCGCTGGTCGTCGCCGTCGGCATTTTGTGCCTCTGGCCGATGCTCCGCCTCCTGGTCGAGGCGGTGGCACCGGGCGGTGCGTTCGATCTGGCACTCGCCGAGCGCGTGCTGCAACGCCGGGCGACCTGGAACGCGACCCTCAACTCGCTCGACGTCGCCTTCTGGTCGGCCCTGTTCTCCCTGGTGCTCGGTACGGCCTTCGCCATCCTGGTCGGCGCCACCGACGTCCGCGCCTCGACCGCGCTGGTCTTCGGCTTCGTGCTGCCGCTGTTGATCCCGCCGCCGATCACGGCCCTGAGTTGGACCCAGCTGACCGGCCCCGGCTCGCCATTGCTGAACGCTTTGGGCATCGCCCCACCCCCCGGCACGCCCAACCCGCTCTACTCCCGGGAAGGCCTGATCCTGTTGATGGGCGTGCAGCACGCGCCCTTGGTGTTCCTCACCGTGCGCGCCGCCCTGGTTCGCTTGCCCGGCGAATTGGTCGAGAGCGCCTACGTCATGGGCGACGACCGCATGCGCGCCCTCCGCCGCATCGTCCTGCCGCTCTTGGCACCGGCGATGATCGCCGGCACCGCCCTTGCCTTCGTCTCGTCGATCGGCAATTTCGGCATCGCCGCCTTCATCGGCATCCCGGCCGGCGTCACGCTGCTGCCGGTCTTGATCTTCCAGCGGCTCGCCAGTTTCGGTCCGCAGGTGATCGGCGAAGTGGCGGTGCTCTCGGTCCTCGTGGGTTCGATCGCCTTCACCGGGGTGTTGCTCCAGACGTGGCTCCTGCGCCGCCAGGACGTGGCCGCCGCCGAAACCATCGGCCGGCCCTATCACCTCCCGCTCGGCCGTGCTCGGCCTTGGGTCGAACTGGCCGCCTGGCTGATCGTCCTGGGCCTCCTCGTGCTGCCGCTCATAGCCCTGGTGACCTCGTCCCTGGTGCCGGCCTACGGCGTGCGCCTCACGCTCCAAACCATCACCTTCGCCAATTACGAGGAGATACTGCTTCGCCAAGCGGTCACGCAGCGCGCCTTCGTCAACTCGACGCTGCTGGCAACGGCCGCTGCCTTCACCCTGATGCTCCTGGCCCTGCCGCTCGGCTATTTCCTCACCTGGCGCAAAAGCCGGATCGCCGGCCTGCTGCGCCCGATCATCGAGCTGCCCTACGCGCTGCCCGGCGTGGTCCTCGCGGTCGCCTGCATCCTGATCTTCATCCGCCCCTTACCCTTCTTCGGCGTCTCGCTCTACGGCACGCTTTGGATTATTTTTCTTGCCTATTTGGCCCGCTTCTTGACCCTGGCGCTCACGCCGGTGATCGCCGGCTACCAACAGATCGACCGCTCCATCGACGAGGCCGCCCAACTCGATGGCGCCGGTCTCGCCAAGCGCTTGCGCACCGTCACCCTGCCCCTTCTCATGGCCCCGACGGCAGCCGGGGGTCTGTTGGTTTTCCTCACGTCCTTCAACGAGCTGACCGTCTCCGCACTCCTTTGGTCGCGCGGCTCCGAGACCTTGGGCGTGCTCATTTTCAACCTCCAGGACGGTGGCTCGGGCGTGCTCGCAGCCGCCCTCGCCGTCCTCTGCCTGCTCGCCGTTCTGGCCATCGTCCTGGCGCTGCACGTGTTGGATCGTCGTTATCGCATGGGTGTCCTGCCCTGGAGCCGCGAGGGTTGACACATATTCTGCCATCGCCAACTGTGAAACCGGAGGGGTGTTCGAACACGCTTGAAGGAGCTTTTACGATGCAGCTTCGCGACGACGCGAAAACCTATGGGGCGATCTCGATCGTCAACCATTGGGTGCTGGCCATCGGCATCATCGGCCTCCTGATCTCCGGGCTCGTCATTGCGGAACTGCTCAGCGGTCCGGCCCGCGCGCCCTGGGTCTGGTGGCACAAGGCCTTCGGCTTCGTCGCCATCTTCTGGATCATCTGGATGGAGGCGGCGCACCGCCTGCAAAAGGTCCGCCCCCAGCCCGACCCCAACTACACCGCGTTCGAGCTCACGGCCCGCAAGATCAGCCACCACTTCCTCGTCATCGGCACGCTGGCCCTCGCCATCTCCGGCTCGTTCATGTCGGTCTTCCGCGGCCGCGAAATCGACGTCTTCGGCTGGTTCGCCGTGCCGCCCGTCGGCGAAATCCCCTGGATCGCCGACAGCGCCAACTTCGTGCACACCTGGGGCGGCTACCTCCTGATCGCCGCCGTGCTGGCGCACGCCGGCGCCGCCCTGAAACACCACTTCGTCAGCCGCGACAACACCCTCGCCCGCATGCTCGGCCGCCGCCAGCACGCTTGAGGGGAAAAGAAAGAAGGAAGGAAGGAAGGAAGGAAGGAAGGAAGGGTCGGGGGGCTTTTGACCCCCCGCGCCCCCCGGCGACGGCGCTGCCGTCGCCACGTTTCGGCTACGGCCCCACCCGCGCGGCGTCGCCCCGTTGGCGGGCATCGAGCAGGAGGGCTTCGGTGATGGCGATGCCGACGTGCTCCCCTTCCGCAAAGGCCGCCGTCTTCGGTGCCTGCACCCGAAGCTCCACCTCACCCAGGCGAAGTCGGTAGTCGAAGCCCGTGCCGACGAAGCTCTTGAGCGTGACGGTCGCCGCCGGCCGGCCTTCGCCCGGCGGGCCGAGCACGATGTCCTCGGGGCGGACGGCAAGTTCGTGTGCCGAGGTCGTGGGGACGTGGGGTGGCTTCGGCACGCGCAGGCGCGCACCCTCGGCGAGGCGCAGGACCAGCGCGTCCTCCAGCACGGCCTCGAGGGTGCAGGGCAGATAGTTCACGGCCCCGACGAAGTCGAGCACGAAGCGGGTCGCCGGCCGGCGGTAGATGGCGTCGGGCGGGGCCAGCTGGTGGATCACCCCGTTCGCCATCACCGCGATCCGATCCGACATGGCCAAGGCTTCGGTCTGGTCGTGGGTGACGTAGAGGATCGGCAGCCCAGTCTCCTTTTGAATCAGCTTGAGCTCCGCGCGCATCGTCTCGCGCAGCTTGGCATCCAGGTTGGAGAGCGGCTCGTCGAGCAGGAGCACCTTGGGGTTCATGGCAAGGGCACGGCCGAGGGCGACGCGTTGCTGTTGGCCGCCCGAAAGCTGGCTCGGCATCCGCCGGCCGAGGGCGGCCATGTCGAGAATGGCGAGCACGTCGTCGACACGGCGCCGGATCGCCTCGCGCGGTTGGCGGCGAATCCGCAAGGGATAGGCGATGTTGTCGAACACGCTCATGTGCGGCCAAACGGCATAGGACTGAAACACCATGCCGATGGCCCGGCGCTCGCTGCCGACGTCGAGGCCTTGGGCCGCATCGAACACCGTCTCGCCACCGATGCCGATGCGGCCGGCGTCGGCCCGCTCCAGCCCGGCGACGCAGCGCAGCGTCGTCGTCTTGCCGCAACCCGACGAGCCGAGAAGCGTGAAGAACTCCTGCTCGGCCACGGCGAACGACACGTCGTCGACCGCGGTAACCTCGTTGAAACGCTTGGTGAGGTGTCCGACCTCGACGACGGCGGTCATGTGCCCTTCCCGGCGACACGGCGCTCTTCCAGCCGGGCCAGCCACTGCGTTGCGAGATAGAGGATCAAGATCACCGGCAGCGTCAGCACGGCGAGCGCACTGGCCCGGCCGGTGAAGCCGCTGTCCTGGAGCAGGAAAATCCACACGCCGATGGTCTCCGACCCCGAGGTCCAGATCAGCACGGACACCGTCAGCTCGTTGAAGGCCGAAATGAAGATCAGCATCCAGCCGGCGACCATGCCGGGGCGCAGGAGCGGCAAGGTAATGTCCTTGAGGGCGCGCAGCTTGGAGGCGCCGGCGGTGTGCGCCGCTTCTTCCAGGCTGTCGTGGATTTGCGCCAAGGTGGCGCGGGTGGTCTGCAGCCCGAACGCCATGTAGCGCATGATGTAGGCGATCAGCAGGATCCAGATCGTGCCGTAAAGGGTCGGCCCGACGACGGGGTTGCTCCAGGCAAGGATCATGGCAACGCCGATCACCGAGCCCGGCAGCGCGAAGGGAATGATGCCGATGGTGTCCAGGAGGCCGGCGCCGCGCACCTTGGCCTTCATGTGCAGGTACGAGATCAACACGGTGACGATCATCAAGATGGTCGCCGCCGCTGCCGCCAGGAACAGGCTGTTGCGGATCCCGCGCTGCGCCCCGGCGGCGCCGAGGACGGCCTCGTAGTGCCGCAGCGTGAGGTTGGCGAGGGTGAGGTCCGCCCCCCAAAAGCGCAGGAACGAGGTGAGCACCAGCGCGAACAACGGCATCACCACGACCACCAGGACCACCAGCGCCAACGCACCGGTCACCAGCGGACGCATCCGGCCGAGGCGGATCAGATTGGGCGTGACCGACTTGCCGCCGATCACCGCATATTGGCTGCGGTTGCCCTCGGCGAACCGAAAGCCCACCATGGCGATGACGGCGACCCCGATCAGCAAAACCGACATGGCCGTCGCCAGCGGCATGTTGGGGATGGTCAGCGCCTCGTAGATCCGCGTCGTCAAGACGTAGAACTGCGCCCTGAGCCCCAGCACCGCCGGAATGCCGAAATTGTCGATCGACGAGACGAAGGCGAGCAGCGCCCCACCGTAGATCGCCGGCCGCACCAAGGGCAGCGTCACGTCGCGCATGATGCGCCAGGTGCCGACGCCGGAGGTGCGCGCCGCCTCCTCCAGACTGGGGTCGATGCGCTGCAGCGCCCCGGCGACGGTGATGAAGACGAAGGGGTAGTTGGTGACGGCGAGCACGAAGATGATGCCGCCCGGCCCATAGATGGTCCACGGCACCGACGCCACGCCGAACACCTCCCGCCACCACTGCGAGAAGAGCCCGACCGGTCCCGCCAACTGCACCCAGCCCATCGCCGAGAACAAGGGCGGGATGGCGAAGGGCAAGACCAGGAGCACGCGGAACAGGGTCTTGGCCGGAAGGTCCGTGCGCTGCACCAAAAAGGCGGCGACGGTGCCGATGACGGTCGCCAAGAGCGTCGCGATCACCGAGACCCAAAGCGAGTTCCACACCGCCTCCAGGTTGCGCGGCTGCAGAAACACCGCCCGGTAATTGGCGAGCGACCACTCGCCCTGCACCAGAAAGCTGCGCACCCCCACCTGAAAGAGCGGGTAGACCACGGTGATGGCAACGAACAGCGCCAGGGCGACCAGCAGCACGAAGCGGTGGTCGGCCAGGCGTTCGACGAGGCGAGATCGGGACATCACGCGCCCGAACGAGGGGGCCGGCGGCAACACCAGCCAGCCCCGCAGCCGTGATCAGTAGAGATCGGCGAAACGCTCGCGCAACTCGGGCCCGTGTTCGGCCAGCCACTCGTAGTCGATCTCGAGGGCGACGATTTCGGCCGGCGAGGGCAAGCCCACGGGCGGGGCGACGTCGGTGCGCACCGGCAAGAAGAACTTGTCGACCAACACCTGCTGCCCCTCGGCCGAGAGGATGAAGTCGACGAACACGGCCGCCGCCTCCGCATTGCGGGCGTTCTTGCCGATGGCGATCGGGCTCGGCAGCGACAAGACGCCGTCTTCGACGAAGGTGAAGGCAACGGGCGCCCCTTCGGCGGCTTGGGCGGCCATGATGTAGTCGATGCCCTTGATCACCGCGAACTCGCCCGAAACGA
>RECO01000322.1 GCA_007694015.1 Geminicoccaceae bacterium | reverse complement strand
GACGTGCTGATCAATCCGGGCCAGGCGACACCCGAAACCCGGCGCTTTGCCGAGGCCGCGACCCTGCCGCGCCTGCACGAAATGGCCGGCTGGTTCGGCCTCACGCTCGCCCGCTCGCCCTTGAACCTCGCCTTTCTCCTCGCCTTGCTCACCGCTCTCGGGGTTTGGCTCCTCTTGTGGAAGACCCGCTTCGGCTACGCGCTCAGGGTCACCGGCCAAAGCGAGGCGGCCGCCGTCTATGCGGGTATCAGCCCCGCCCGCATCACCATCCTCGCCATGGCGCTAGCCGGCGGCCTGGCCGGCATGATGGCGCTGAACGAGATCATGGGGGCACAGCAACGCCTCTTGTTGGGCTTCACCGGCGGCTTCGGCTTCGTCGGCATCGCCGTGGCGCTGATGGGGCGCAACCACCCCGTCGGCATCGTCATGGCCGCGATCCTGTTCGGCGCCCTCTACCAGGGCGGCTCCGAACTTGCCTTCGACATGCCGACCATCAGCCGCGAGATGGTGGTCGTCATCCAGGGGCTCGTGATCCTCTTTGCGGGTGCCTTGGAGAACATGTTCCGGCCCACCCTGCGGCGCCTCTTGGCACCTGCCGCCGCTGTCCGGGGGGGCTGATGGACGGCGCCTTCCTGCAGACGATCCTCTTGTTCGACAGCACCATTCGCCTCGCCACGCCCCTGATCCTGGCGGCGCTGGCGGGCCTGTTCGCCGAGCGCTCGGGCATCGCCGACATCGGCCTCGAGGGCAAGATGCTGGGCGCGGCCTTCGCGGCTGCCGCGACCGCGGCGGTGACCGGCGATGCCTGGCTGGGTCTGCTCTCCGGCATCCTGGTCGGCATCGCCGCCTCGCTCCTGCACGGCTTTGCCTGCATCACCCACAACGGCAACCAGATCGTCTCCGGCGTCGCCATCAACATCGTCATCGCCGGCCTCGCGCCGACCCTGGCCGATGCCTGGTTCGGCCAAGCCGGCCGTACGCCGTCGCTCTCCGGCAGCGCCCGTTTCCCCTCGCTGGAGCTGCCCTTCGCCGAGGCCCTGGCCCCGCTTCCGATTTTGGGACCGCTCTATTCCGTCTTGATCTCCGGTCACAACATTCTCGTCTATGTCGCTGCATTCGCTGTACCCTTGACATGGTATGTGCTCTACAAGACGCGCTTCGGGTTGCGGTTGCGGGCGGTCGGCGAGCACCCGGAAGCGGTCGACACGGCGGGGATTTCGGTGACCTGGCTGCGCTATCAGGCGATGATCTGCACCGGAGCCCTGTGCGGCGTGGCGGGGACCTATCTCTCCACCGCCCATGGTGCCGGCTTCATCCGCGACATGACGGCGGGCAAGGGTTTCCTGGCTCTCGCCGCCCTCATCTTCGGCAAGTGGCGGCCGGTACCGGCACTTCTGGCCTGTCTTCTCTTCGCCTTCGCCGATGCCGTCCAAGTGCGGCTGCAGGGCGTCGATCTGCCATTGATCGGCCGGGTGCCGACCCAGGCGATCCAAGCGCTGCCCTATGTGCTCACCGTGCTGCTCCTGGCTGGGTTCGTCGGCCGGGCGGTGGCGCCGCGGGCGATCGGGCGGGCTTACGACAAGGAGCGGACGGGTGTCTGACGATTTGTTCGAGGCGGCGAAGGCGGCCCGCGGCCATGCCCATTGCCCCTATTCGGGCTTCGCCGTAGGCGCGGCGCTGCGCGCGGAAGACGGTCGCATCTTCGCCGGAGCCAACGTCGAGAACGCGGCGCACCCGCAAGGCCAGTGCGCCGAGGCCAGCGCCATCGGCGCCTTGGTTTCGGCCGGCGCCAAGCGGATCGTCGAGGCTCTGGTGCTGGCCGATGGTGACGCGCTGATCAGCCCCTGCGGCGGCTGCCGGCAGCGCTTGGCCGAGTTCGCCGAGCCGGCAACGCCCGTCCATCTGGCCGGGCCCGCCGGTGTGCGGCACACGACGACGGTCGGCGAGCTCTTGCCCTTCGGCTTCGGCGAAGGGCACCTCGGGCGCGGCGGCGGATCGGAGGGCGGCTCCGCGGTCGACCGGCTCAGTGGCTTGAAGCACGCCGGTGATACCCGCATCGCGATCCAGCTCGGCAGCGGGCTCGGCGCGCTGGTCGACGCGTTGGCCGATGTCGATGCCGTCGACTACGGGGCGTTGGCGGGCTTTCCGCAGCCGACGGTGGCGGGGCATCGTGGGCGTGTGGTGGCGGGCCAGCTGGCGGGCGTGCCGGTGTTGTGCTTGCAGGGCCGGGTGCATCTCTACGAGGGTGGGCCGGCGGCGGCGGTCAACGCGCCGATCCGCACGCTGCGCGCCTTCGGTATCCGCCTCCTCGTCCTGACCAATGCCGCCGGCGCCATTGCTCCCCATTTCGAGCCGGGCTCGGTCGTGCTGGTGAGCGACCACATCAACGCCTTGGGGAAGAACCCACTCGTTGGGCCGAACGCCGACGATGTTGGGCCGCGTTTTCCTGATATGTCGGTGGTTTACGATCGAGAACTGCGAGACTTGGTGAAGAAAACGGGCGCCGCTGCCGGGCTTCGAGTCCATGAGGGCGTCTACTTGGCGACGCTCGGCCCGTCGTTCGAAACGCCCGCCGAGATCCGCGCCTTCAAGGCGATCGGTGCCGATCTCGTTGGTATGTCGACGGTGCCGGAAGCGATCTCGGCGCGGCATGCGGGTTTGCGCGTGCTCGGCTTCTCCGCCGTGACCAACCGGGCTGCGGGCCAGAGCGGCCGCCCCTTGAGCCACGACGAAACCCTGGCCGTTGGTGCCGTGGCCGGCGAGAAGCTGGCCAAGCTCCTGGGTGTCGTCCTACCGGAGGTGCACCATGCGCTCTGAGAACGAACGGATGGAGCGGGCGCGGGCGGCGGTGGCGGACGGCCTGGCCGCGCGGCGAGCGATGGCCTGCCTCGACTTGACGGCGCTCGGCGAGAGCGAGGACGCGGCGGGGGCGGCGCGCTTGGCGGTGGGGGCCAAGGCGGCGGGAGTGGCGGCCGTCTGCGTCTGGCCGGCGTTCGTCGCTGCGGCGAAGCAGGTCCTGGCGGGCTCGGACGTCCGGGTGGCGACGGTGGCGAATTTTCCGGACGGCGACGACGACATCGCCAAGGCGGCGGACGAGGTGGCGCGGGCTTTTGCCGCCGGTGCCGACGAGGTGGACGTAGTCGCCCCGCTGACGGCGTTGCAGGACGGCGACGTCGGTCTGGTGGGGGAACTGGTGCAGCTCTGCAAGGCCCGGACGCCCCAGGGCGGCACCTTGAAGCTGATCCTGGAGACGGGGCTCTTGGCCGAGCCGCCCCTGATCACGGCGGCAGCGCGGGCGGCGGTGATGGCGGGGGTGGACATGCTCAAGACCTCGACGGGTAAGGTGCCGGTGGGGGCGACGCTGGAGGCGGCTGCACTCTTGTTGGACGTGATCGCCGAGGCGGGGGGCAGGGTCGGGCTCAAGGTTTCGGGCGGGCTGCGGACGGCGGATCAGGCGGCGGGGTATCTGGCCTTGTGCGACGCCGTGATGGGGCCGGATTGGGTAACGCCCCGGACCTTTCGCCTGGGGGCCTCGTCGCTCCTCGACGCGCTCGAAGCGCGACGGTAAACAGGAGCGCATATCCCCGACAAGGCGGCCCCTTGCCATGCTCGTGCAGGAGATCATCGCCCGCAAGCGCGATCGGCTGAAACTCAATGCCGACCAGCTGCGGACGATCGTTGGCGGCATCGCGTCCGCTGACTTGCCCGATGCGCAGGCGGCGGCGTTCGCCATGGCGGTCGTTCTGAACGGCATGGACCGCGAGGAGACGGTGGCGCTGACCCTGGCAATGCGGGACAGCGGGCGCACGCTCGCCTGGGACCTGCCGGGCCCCGTCGTCGACAAGCATTCGACCGGCGGCGTCGGCGACAAGGTGAGCCTGGTCCTGGCGCCGGTGCTGGCGGCTTGTGGCGCCTTCGTGCCGATGATCTCGGGCAGGGGGCTGGGGCATACCGGCGGCACGCTCGACAAGCTGGAGGCCATTCCCGGTTACCACGTGCGGCCCGACCTTTCGCGCTTGCAGCAGGTGGTGGGCGAGGTTGGCTGTGCCATCATCGGGGCCTCGGACGATCTGGCGCCGGCGGACCGGCGGCTTTATGCCATTCGCGACGTGACGGCGACGGTCGAGAGCGTGCCGCTGATCACCGCGTCGATCTTGGCGAAGAAGCTGGCGGCGGGGCTCGATGCCTTGGTGATGGACGTCAAGGTCGGTTCGGGCGCGTTCTTGCCGAGCCTCGGTGCGGCGCGGGAACTGGCGACCAGCTTGACCGAGGTGGGCGAGGGGGCGGGGCTCGACTGCCGAGCACTCTTGACCGACATGAACCAGTGCCTCGGCACGACCGCCGGCAATGCCTTGGAGGTGAAGGAAGCCTTGGCGATGCTGGCGGGGGAGCCGGTCGATTGGCGGCTGGACGAGGTGGTGGTGGCGCTGGCGGCGACGGTGCTGGTGCAGGCCGGGATCGACGGCGACGAGAACGCGGCGGCGGAGCGGGCGCAGGCGGCGTTGAGTTCGGGGGCGGCGGCGGAGCGGTTCGAGCGGATGGTGCAGGCGTTGGGCGGGCCGGTCGATCTCGTCCGCAACGCCGAACGGCTGTTGCCGGCGGCTTCGGTGGTGCGGGAGGTGCCGGCGAACGCCGCGGGGTTCGTTGCCGGGATCGACGTGCGCGCCCTGGGCTGGACCGTGGTGGAGCTGGGCGGCGGGCGGCGGTCGGCCGAGCAACGCATCGACCCGGCGGTGGGGCTGAGCGACGTTTTGGGGATTGGCGACCGGGTGGAGGCGGGCCAAGCGCTGGCCTGCATTCATGCCCGGAGCGAGGCCGACGCCGAGGTGGCCCTGGCGCGCCTCGCCAAGGCGTTCGTGCTGGCCGAGGAGGCACCACCGGCACCGGATTTGTTCAAGCCGTTGGAAGCGGAGAACCCCAGCTTCGCCAAACCCGGCGAAACCGCCACCCCGAGACCGGTGCCACGGCGCTTCGGCCGGACGCGGCGCGGGCGCTAGGCCCGCCGAGACCCATTCGAGTGGCAAAGGGCTGGGACCGTTGGCAACGGCCAGGTGCTCTTGGCTCGGCCAGATCGTGGCGCCGTTCCGGCGTCCTCAACGTCACTTCGCGATTTGTCATAATACCCGTTATCCCCAGTCGAAGCGGTTGTGACGGAAGGAAAATGAGGTGGAACAGTTCGTTTTGTAGAATCGTTTTTTTTGGCCCGCCCCAGGCTGGGCTGGGGGGGGGCGGTGGGGGGATTGACCATGTCCAAAAAGCGGGCGCCAGGGTAGCACGAAAAGGTCTGAAGTCCTAGGTTTGCCGCGTCGGGCGGTGAAGCGGCCGTTTGGGGGCGGGCGTGGCCGAGGGAGGTTTGGGCCTGGAGAATGTCGGCGACGGCGCCCAAAAGGCGGCGCTGGAAGGCGGATGCGATGGCGGCGGGGACGGGAGCAGACGCAACAGGGCCGACGAGATGGCCGAGGACTCAGACCCGATGCCGCCGGCCCATTACGGCATCTAGAGCGTTTCCCGGTTAGGTAGCGCGCGGGCCATCCCTCACACGCGCCCGGCCACCCATGGTATCGTACACTCGTGGGTGGCCGGCCACCCCAAGCTGCAAAGCAGCTTGGGGACCCCGGCGGGCGGGGGTGAGGGATGGTCAAGCATTTCGGGAAACGCTCTAGTTTCCACTGTCACGT
>RECO01000321.1 GCA_007694015.1 Geminicoccaceae bacterium | reverse complement strand
CATCGCTCCATCCTCTCAAGGTCTGGAGCCTCCGGCAAACCCGGGGCGGTTCAGTCCCGCAAGACCAAGACAACGCCGATCCGACCGCCGCCGCTGCTCGCCATGAATGGCGTGGCGGGCAGCGGCTCCCAGTCACCCAGAAGCCTCGGTCGTCCATAAGACAAGACCCGCGCAGCGATGCTCACGGGTCGTCCTCATCAACCTGGCAGGGTCGCGTCGCGGCCTAAGCGGAGCGCAGAGTGCTACTGGGAGAGGCGAACCAGCTGCGCTCGCGTCAGCCCAAGGCGCAGACGGCCCTTGCCAAGCATCTGCCGCGTTTGCACCGGCGCTATGCCGGTTGGACCAACGAAAAGCTCTGCCGCAGAGCGCAGCGGATCGGTCGCGATACCGGCACGCTGGTCGCGCTTCAACCGGTCTAGAGCGTTTCCCGAAAGGCTTGACCAGCCCTGTGGCCGCGGATGCCGGCGAAGCGGAAGCAGGGCGCAGTGCTGCGGCTGTTGACGGGCGCGCCGATCGAGCTGCTGCCCACCCCACGAAGCAGACTTCGTGGGTGCCCCGGGTCTCGCGCGAGCTGAGCGTGACGGCGGCGGAACTGAGCGCCTGGCGTGATGCCTTCCTGGCGGCGGGGGAGGCTTCGCTGAAAAGCCGGCCGACCGACGACCGCGACGCCGAGATCGCCCGCCTCAAGGGCAAGATCGGCGACCTGGCCATGGCCTACGAGCGGCTCGAGGCGAAGACCGACTGACTGCCCACCAGCCGAGGCGCGCTTGGCGGTGACCCTCGATGGAGAGGGGCGAGACCTGAACCCGTGTCGGTTTGTCGACTGCGGCTCATCGGTTGGGCACTGTCGGAGTCTGGTCCGACGGACGCGGCGGCAAAGGCTGCACCGCTGCTGCGGTGGCGATGAAGTTGCGGCCGCGATCGCCGGCTGTTGCCGCGGCCAGAATCTCGGACCATTCCGTTGCCCCGATGCCGTAGTCGGCAGGCTCCAGGTGGACGTCGAGCCCTTCGAGAAATGCCGCCAAGCGCCATGCGCCGGCGCGCAAGTCCGGCCCGAAGATCTCCCGCAAGGCCCAGCCGGTAAGTCCGTCGGCATCGGCCAAGCCGTGCAAGATCATCGGCAACGTGAAAGAGCAGGCGATGCCGTGCGGCACGCCGTGGTGCAGGGTGACGGGATAGGAGATCGCATGGGCGATCGCCGTGCGGGTGCCCGAGAAGGCCAGCCCCGCCGACAGCGCCGCCTGGGCCATGCGGCGGCGCAGATCGAGGTCGTCCGGCGCGCAGGCCAGCGCCGGCAGGACCTCCAGGATCGTGCGGGCCGCCGCCACCGCATGCATCGCCGAGATCGGGTTGATGTGGCGGTTCCAGAGGCTCTCCAGCGCGTGGGAAAGCGCATCGAGCCCGGTCGAAATGGTGAGCGCGCGCGGCATGGCGCACATCAATGCAGGGTCGATGACGGCGGCCTCGGGATAGAGCCGGGGATGATCCAGCGAGCGCTTGGTAGATGCCGCACGGTCCCAAACCGTGGCCCACGAGGTCACCTCGCTGCCGGTTCCGGCGGTTGTCGGGACGGCAATCAGCGGCAGCGGCCGCCAGCCAGCGGGCGGCTCGCCACCGGCGAGCAAAGCCTCGACGGCACCCTCGCCGCCTCCAGCGGCGGCCAGCACCTTGGCGCTGTCGATCACCGAGCCGCCGCCGACGGCGAGCACGACCTCGGCGGTGGCGCGCGCTTGCGCCACTCGGGCCGTTTGCCGGTCGAGATCGGCCAGATCGGGGTTCGGCGCCACATCGCTCACCCGTGCCACGGGCGGCCCCAGCCGGGCTGACACCTGCTCGGCCAGTGCGGCGAACCGCGTATCGGGATAGGTGACCAGCAAGTAGGAACGCCCCGCGACGCGCGCCGCCAACGTCTCCAACGAGCCCACACCGAAGGTCACCGCCACCGGGTTATGATAGCGCCACATCTGCGTAACTCTTCGTTTCTGCCGGTTCACCGCGCCAGGAGACGCCGGTCGGTGCGGCCTTCCAGTGCGCTTCGAGCATGGTGGGAGATCACCTCGGACACCACGACCAGGGCCGCGATCAAGAGGATGATGGCGGCAACCCGGTCACTCTGCAGCTGGTCGGCGGTGCGCCGCAGGTACCAGCCCATGCCGCCGGCACCGAAGAACCCGACCACCGTGGCCGACCGAAAGACCACGTCCCAGGTATAGATCCCGATGCCGATGAAGGCGGTGCGCACCTGCGGCAACACGCCGAAGAGAAACACCGCGACGGGCCCAGCACCCGCCGCACGCATCGCCTCGACGGGCGCCTCGTCGATCGATTCGATCTCCTCGGCGAAGAGCTTGCCGGCAAAGCCGAGACACCCGAGCGTCAGCGCGAGCACGCCCGCCAGCACGCCGTAGCCGAGCACCATGATGAAGACGATCGCCCAGATCATCTCGTGGATCGCCCGCGCGCCGGTGATCACGACCCGCGCTGCCGCCTTGCCGGCCGCAGGTAGCGGACTGGCGTTGAACGCCGCGAGCCAAGCGAGCGGCACCGCGAGCAGCAGCCCGGCCAATGTCGCCAGCAGCGCCATATGGATCGTTTCGAGGACGCTGCGCAAAAAACGCGGTTGCAGGATGTAGTCGAAGTCGGGCGGATAGTAGCGGGTAGCGAACAGCAATCCGAGGCGGTCGAACAGCGTGCCGAACCGCTCCAGCCGCACGTCGAGATATTGCAAGGTCAGCCAGAGCCCGGTGGCCAGCGCCAAAAGCGCCACGAAACGCCAGGCACTGCGCTGCCGGCGCCGCTGCAGAATGGCCGCTACAGCCGTTCGGCGCATCTCAAACGATCCTTCGCCGCAGCCGCACGGAGATCGCCTCGCCGACGAGGATGATGGCGAGAATGGCCAGCAACACGGTCGTCACCCCGGCATAGTTCGAGGCGATGAGCTGATTGTGGAACGACAGCCCCAAGCCGCCGGCACCGACCAGACCCAGAACCGCGGCCCGGTTGACGTTGATGTCCCATTCGAAGATCAGCGTTCCGAGCCCGATGGGCAAAAGCTGGGGTATGATGCCGTGCCGCACCATGTCGAGGGGGCCCGCCCCTTGCGCGCGCAACGCTTCCACCGGCCGCAGGTCGATCCGTTCGATCGCTTCCGCCAACAGCTTCGAGACGAAGCCGATGGAACGGCAGGCCAGCGCAAGGATGCCGGCAAAGGCCCCCAGACCCACGGCCGAGACGAAAATCAGCGCCCAGACGATTTCGTGGATCGACCGGCTCATGGTCATCAGCCCGCGCGCCAAAAGGTAGCCGGGCATCCCGAGCGGCCGCAGATTGGCGGCTCCGAGAAGGGCCACCGGAAACGACATGAGGGCGCCCAAAAGCGTCCCAACGACGGCGATGAGGATCGTTTGCAGGGCCGGCGCGAACAAGGTCGGCACCAGCGACAGATCGGGCGGCAGAAAACGGCCGAACGCGGTGACGATACCGCCGAGGCCTTCCATGCGCCGCCAGTCGGTGCCCGGGATGAGCGAGCCTTGCACGGCCCAGACCGCGAGCCCGGCCAAGAGGGCCATCACCACGAGCAGGGTGATGTGGCCCAGCCGCCGGGCGCGTTGCCAACGGGCAAGCGCCGGAGCGTTCGGCGACGGCACGGGGGCGGCTACGCTCACAGTCGGCTCCGATCCGTGACGGCGTAGATCTCGCCGAGTGCGGCCTCGTCCAGCGCATCGAAGGGACCGTCGTGGATCACCACCCCGTCGCGCAGGGCGATGACACGCGCCGCAAAGCGTCTCGCCAGCCCGACGTCGTGGATGTTGCAGAGCGCCGCGACACCGCTTTCCTGCGCCAGATCGCGGATCAGGGCCATGATGTCGTTGGCGATGCGCGGGTCGAGGCTCGAGGTCGGCTCGTCCACGAGCAGCAGCTCTGGTGACTGGAACAGGGCCCGACAAATCCCGACCCGCTGGCGCTGCCCGCCGCTGAGCGCATCGGCGCGTTGGTCGAGAAAGTCTCCGAGCCCGACCCGATCGAGCAGCGCCACCGCTTCCGCGATCATCGCCGGCGGGTAGAGCGCCAACAGCGTGCGCAGCGCCGACTGGCTGGCCACCCGCCCCAGCAACACGTTGTCGAGCACGCGGTAGCGCTCGATCAGATTGAACTCCTGGAAGATCATGCCCATGCGGCGGCGGCAATGCCGCAAGTCGCGGCCGCGCAGGCTGGTCACGTCGACCTCGCCGAGCCGGACCGACCCTTCGTGCGGCTCCACCAAGCGGTTGATGGCGCGCAAGAGCGTCGATTTGCCGGAGCCGGAAGCCCCGATCACCGCCACGAATTCGCGCGGCGCGAGCTCGAACCCGACGCCCCGCAGCACATCCGCCGTCGCCCCGGGATAGCGCACGTGCAGGTTTTCCACCCGCAGCAGCGGTGCCGCCGGCAGCGGTTTCGACGTCACGTCTGGAGCCTGGAGAACGTCCATCGTCGGCATCGCTCTGCAGTGCTGGGGCCATGCGCCCCGCCCTGGTCAGGGCAGGGCGCGACAGGTCTCGGTCGCGATCAGTTGGCCGCCGCTTGAAGCTGGCGGATCAGGTCGTAATCGCTGTCCTCCATCGGCACGAAACGCGGCGAGTTGATCGCTGCAAAATAGGGCTGGACCTCCTCGACCTCATGGGCCGTCAGGAAGGCCTCGACGATTTGCGCCCGTAGATCCTCGCAAAGCGCCGTCCGGAAGACGAAGGGGTCTTGCGGCACCACGGCGGAACGCCAAAGGATGTTGACGTCGTCGAGCGTGATCTCGCCGCGCTCGACCACGTTGTCGAAGCGGTGGGTGGCGACGAACGCCACGTCGACCCGGCCCTCCTTGACCGCCAGGGCCGAGAGATCGTGGCCACCGGTGTAGACGATGCGCCCGTAGAAATCGTCCAGGGCTTCGCCCGTCTCGGCGGCGAAGGCCACGTTCGGCAACAAATGGCCCGAGGTGGATGCCGGATCGACGAGCCCGAGCGTGGTCCCGCGCGAATCCTCGATCGTCTCGATGCCGGAGCCGGCACGGGAAATCAGGTTGGCGCGGTAGCCCGGCCCCTCTTCCTGCATGTGCCCCGCGTGACGGGTATAGGTGGCAAAGACCACCATGTCGTCGTTCAGCGCCTTGGCGAGGGTATAGCTGGCGGGCCCGAGAACGGCGATGTCGACCCAGCCGGAGGCGACCGCTTCCATGACCGAGGCGTAGCTGGTCGGCGAATAGAAGTTGATGGGCTTGCCGGTAACGGCGGTGAGGTGGCGGATCAGCGGCTGATAAAGCTGGAGTTCGGCAGCGGTGTCTTCCGTCGGGACCAGCGAGAACGTGAGCGTATCCGGATTTTCGCACGCCGCATCGACAGGGGCGGCAAGGGCGCCCGTCAGCAGCAGCACGATGGCGGCAGAGGTGTTGCGGTGGGACATGGCGTTGCTCCGATGCGGCTTGTGCCTACGGACAGGCGTGGTACCCGTCGCCCCCCAACCCGGCGGGCTTTACTATTCGAGTCGCCTATCTGCGCAGCCCTTCCCATAAGAGATGCGAATGACATCTCGATGACACCAC
Organism: Geminicoccaceae bacterium; assembly: GCA_007694015.1. Classification (GTDB taxonomy): domain Bacteria; phylum Pseudomonadota; class Alphaproteobacteria; order Geminicoccales; family Geminicoccaceae; genus RECO01. Next base: position 125 of record RECO01000321.1, on the reverse strand, counting down.
ATACCCTTGAGCTGCCGGCATGACCGCACCGTCACCGCCATCCCACGGCCTGCATTCGCTGAACGACCTCCGCGCCTTCGTCGCCGTGGTCGAGACCGGAAGCTTCTCGGCTGCGGCCCTACGTC
>RECO01000319.1 GCA_007694015.1 Geminicoccaceae bacterium | reverse complement strand
TCGACGGCCCGTGGTCCGCGCCCGGGTGTGGACGCATCGCTGTCGGGTCGCTTAGACTCTCACTGTCCGTTTCTCGGCTGGTGTTGGCCGCTTTGGCGCTCCTGCGGCGTCATGCGGCGGCGATGGCCACGAGGGCGAGGAGCCGTGCCATGACCGAGCACGCCGCGACCGAAGACCGTGCTGGCCAGCCCCCTGCCGCATCCCGCCGGGCCACGCTGCTCGTGCCGGGTATGGGCAGCGACCACTGCGCGGGGCTGGTGTCGGGCTCGATCCGGCGGCTTGCCGGTATCGCCGACGTCCGGACCAACATCGGCAATCATCGAGTCACCGTGCGCTTTGCCGCCGACCAGACCGACGCCGCCGCCATCAGGACCGCGGTCGAGCGCGCCGGCTACGACGTGGCAGCGGTCGAGGAAGGCCAGGGCACGCGGTCGGCCAACGCCGACGACGACGCCGAGAAGCGCTATCTGGCGACCGCTTGGCAGCGGCTCTGGATCGCAGCGGTGCCCACGACCCTGATCATGCTGATCATGGGCGTGCATATGTTCTGGCAGCCGATCCCGGGCTATCTGGCGATCGTCGCCGTGCTCGCCTTCCCCGTCGTGTTCCTCTACGGCGGGTTCGCGACGCATCGCTCGGCTTGGCGCTCGCTCACCAACCGCACGGCCAACATGGACGTGCTGATCTCGCTGGGCAGCCTGCCACCCTATCTGATCGGCCTGATCGGTTTCGTCTATCCGATGACCTCGTTCATCGAGATGGCGGCCACCATCATGACCTTCCATCTGCTGGGCCGCTACCTGGAGACCCGCGCCAAGGGACGGGCGAGCCAGGCGATCGAACGGTTGGTGACGATGGGCGCCAAGACGGCCTCGGTGCGGCGTGATGGCGAAGAGATCGAGCTACCCGTGACCGAACTCCAGGCCGGCGACGTCATGGTGGTGCGCCCGGGGGCGAAGGTGCCGACCGACGGCGAGATCGTCGAGGGCCACAGCCACCTCGACGAATCCATCGCCACCGGCGAGTCGGTGCCCGTGGAGAAGGGACCGGGCGACGCCGTCATCGGCGCGACCATCAACAAGGAGGGCGTGCTGCAGGTGCGGGCCACCAAGGTCGGCGCCGAGACGTTCCTGTCGCAGGTCATCCGCCTCGTCGAAGAGGCCCAAGGCTCCAAGGTCCCCATTCAGGCGTTTGCCGATCGGGCCACCGGCTACTTCGTGCCGGCCGTCATCCTGATCAGCCTTGCCAGCTTGGCGGTGTGGCTCGTCTTCGGCGAGAGCCTGAGGCCGGTTCTGGATTGGGGGGCCACCTTCCTGCCCTGGGTCGACCCGGAGCTGACGCCGCTGCTCGCCGGCGTTCTCGCCGCGGTCGCTGTCCTCGTGATCGCCTGCCCCTGCGCACTCGGGCTCGCGACCCCGACGGCGATCATGGTCGGCAGCGGGCTCGGCGCCGAGCGCGGCGTCTTGATCCGCTCCGGCGCTGCGATCCAGGCCCTGAAGGACATCAAGGCCGTGGTGCTGGACAAGACCGGCACCATCACCAAGGGCAAGCCGGCGCTGACCGACGTCGCGCCGACGGAAGGCTTCGACGCGGCCGACGTCCTGCGGGCCGCGGCGTCCGTCGAGGGCGGATCGGAGCACCCGCTCGGGCAGGCGATCGTTGCGGGCGCGCGCGAACGCGGGCTGGACGTCCCCGAGGTTGCCCAGTTCCAGGCGGTCACCGCCCGCGGCGTCGAGGGCCAGGTCGACGGTCGCCACGTTCGGGTCGGCAGCCGGCGGCTGCTGAAGGACGCGGGGATCGAACTCGGCGACCTCGACGAACGGCTGGCCGACCTCGAAACCGCGGGCAAGACCGCCATGCTGGTTGCCATCGACGATCGCGCCGCGGGCCTCGTTGCCGTCGCCGACACGATCAAGGACGATTCCAAGGCCGCCGTGGCGGCGCTGCACGAGCTCGGCATCCACGTCGTCATCGTCACCGGCGACAACGAGCGTACGGCCCGGCGCGTCGCCACCCAGGTCGGCATCGACGAAGTCCAGGCCGGCGTGTTGCCGGAGGGGAAGGTTGCGGCGATCCGCGAGCTGCAGTCGCGCTACGGCAACCACGTGGCGATGATCGGCGACGGCATCAACGACGCGCCGGCGTTGAAGCAGGCCAATGTCGGCATCGCGATCGGTGCCGGGGCCGACGTCGCCATCGAGGCGGCCGACGTGACGCTCGTGCAGGGCGAACTGTCGAAGGCGGTCGAGGCCATCCGCCTGTCCAAGGCGACGTTCTCGAAGATCGTCCAGAACCTGTTCTGGGCCTGGTGCTACAACGCTGCCGCAATCCCAATCGCCGCGATGGGCCTGCTGCACCCCATGATCGGCGTCATCGCCATGACCGCGAGTTCGCTTTCGGTCATCGGCAACTCGCTTCTGTTGAAGCGGGCCGAACTGGAAGTCCGCTGAGCGGCAGGTGCTCGACGACGGACGTCGGGGCCGGCGGTGGCGGTGGCGGTCCTTTCTCCTGCCGCTGCGGCGTTCTGCGGGCGTTGCCTGCATGGTCTCGACCTGCCGCGTCCGTGTTCCGGTCGCGGCAGGATCACGCGGCAGCGCCGCAAGGTGCCGGCTTCGGCCCCGTCGTTGGGTTTGGGTTTGGATCGGCGAAACGCAGGCTTTCGCCTCTTGCTGGGGCCGAGGCGCCGAGGCGCCGTGGCGGGCGGGGGCTGGCAGGGTTGCGGGGAGGTTGTGGGCGCGCGGCCGACAGCGGTTTTGCCGACAAGGATCGCAAAGTCGTCGGGGTCGAGGCCGGCGAAAGGTGATGGTGGGCAAGCGGTGCGGGACGGTTTACGCAGCGCAGCATAGGCATGGGGCGGCATTGGGGGCCGTCATCGGGGGTAGGTGCTTCATGACCATCAAGGTCGCGCTCAACCATCGCACCAGCTACGGCTACGACCGGCTGGTGAATTTGGGGCCGCAGATCATCCGGCTGCGGCCGGCGCCGCATTGCCGCACGCGGGTGTTGAGCTACAGCTTGCAGGTGAGCCCTCGAGCGCATTTCGAGAACTGGCAGCAGGACGTCTATGCCAATTGGCAGGCCCGCTGCGTGTTCCCCGAAAAGACCGACCACTTCGTGGTCGAGGTCGATCTGGTCGCCGAGATGGCGGTGCTCAACCCGTTCGACTTCTTCGTCGAAGGCTCGGCCGACACCTTCCCCTTCGACTACGGCGCCGACCTCGGCCACGACCTCATCCCGTATCTGAAGCGTGAGCGCTGCGGCCGCCTGTTTCACTCATTGCTCGAAAGCATCGACCGAACCCCAAGAAACACGGTCGATTTTCTCGTCGACCTCAACCAGGACATCCAGCACCGGATCGCCTATCTGATCCGGATGGAGCCGGGTGTGCAGTCGCCCGAGGAGACGCTGGCGAAGGCGTCGGGCTCCTGCCGCGACAGCGCTTGGTTGCTGGCGCAGCTCTTGCGCCATCTGGGCTTTGCGACGCGGTTCGTCTCCGGCTACCTGATCCAGCTCAAGGCCGACCAGAAGGCGCTGGACGGGCCGTCGGGGACCGAGAGCGACTTCACCGACCTGCACGCCTGGTGCGAGGTGTACCTGCCGGGGGCGGGCTGGATCGGCTTCGACCCGACCTCGGGCTTGCTCGCGGGCGAGGGACATTTGCCGCTGGCGGCGACGCCCGATCCCAGTCACGCCGCACCGATCCAGGGCACGGTTGACCCGGCCGAGGTGGCGTTCGACTTCGCCATGAAGATCGAGCGCATCGCCGAGGACCCGCGTGTCACCCTGCCCTACACCGAGGCGCAATGGGCGCAGATCGACGCGCTCGGCCAGGCGATCGACGCACGGCTCGAGGCGGACGACGTGCGGCTCACGGTCGGCGGCGAGCCGACCTTCGTCAGCATCGACGACCGCGACGGCGACGAATGGAACACAGGCGCGGTCGGGCCGACCAAACGGGCGCTGGCCGACGACCTGATGCGCCGCTTGCGGGCGCGCTTCGCCCCTGCGGGCCTGCTCACCCACGGCCAGGGCAAGTGGTATCCGGGCGAGCAGTTGCCGCGCTGGGCCTTCGGGCTGCACTGGCGGGTGGATGGTGAGGCACTTTGGGCCGACGACCGGCACATCGCCCCGGAAACCCCCAGCACGGCGCGCTCCTTCGCCGATGCCGAACGCTTTGCCAAGGCCTTGGCCGCAGCCCTCGAGGTGGAACCCGAAGCGGCGCAGCCGGCCTACGAGGACCCCGGACACTTCTTGTTGCAGGAGCATCAGCTGCCGCCGGGTGTGACCCCTGGCGATAACCAACTCGACGATGCGGAGGCGCGCCGCAGGCTCGCGCAGGTGTTCGACCGCGGCCTGGCTCAGCCCACGGGCATGGTCCTGCCGCTGCAGCCCTGGCAGGCCCGAGCCGATGGCCGGCGGCGCTTTCGCTGGCGGACCGAGCGCTGGCGCACCCGCCGCGGTGCGTTGTTGCTCATCCCTGGCGACAGCCCGGTCGGGTACCGCTTGCCGCTGGGCTCGTTGGCCATCGGCCCCGGCGCCGAACAGGAGCCGGTGATCCCGCTCGACCCGTTCGCCGCGCACGGGGCGCTGCCGGCGCGCCCGCCCGTTTTTCAGCGCCGGAGCGACGACGCAGCACCACCACCGATGGCAGCGGTGGCGCCGGGTGACGTGTTTCTCGGCGGCGGGCCGGTGGTGCGCACGGCGTTGACGGTGGAGCCGCGGCAAGGCCGGCTCGCGGTGTTCCTGCCACCCATGCCCTCGGCCGATGCCTTCGTCGATCTCGTCGGCGCGATCGAGGAGACGGCCTACGCGCTCGATCTGCAGATCCAGATCGAGGGTTACCCGCCGCCGCCGGACGCCCGACTGGAGACGATCAAGGTGACCCCCGATCCGGGGGTGATCGAGGTCAACGTGCAGCCCTCGCGCTCGTGGCGGGAGCAGGTCCTGATCACCGAAACGCTCTACGAAGAGGCCCGCCAGGCCCGGCTCGACACCGCCAAGTTCATGCTCGACGGCCGCCCGGCCGGCACCGGCGGCGGCAACCACGTCGTGGTCGGCGGGCCGACGCCGGCCGACAGCCCGTTTTTGCGCCGGCCGGACCTTTTGGCCTCCTTGGTCCGCTATTGGCAGAACCACCCTTCCCTATCGTACCTGTTCTCGGGCCTGTTCATCGGCCCGACCAGCCAGGCCCCCCGGCTGGACGAGGCGCGCAACGATCAGCTCTACGAGTTGGAGATTGCGCTCGCGCAGATCCCGGACCCGTTGACCGCCCTGCCCCACCAGTGCCCGCCCTGGCTGGTCGACCGGATCTTCAGGAACCTCCTGGTCGACGTGACGGGCAACACGCATCGGGCCGAGATCTGCATCGACAAGCTCTACAGCCCCGATGGCCCGACCGGCCGCCTGGGGCTGGTCGAGTTCCGCGCCTTCGAGATGCCGCCGCACCCGCGCATGAGCCTGGCCCAGCAACTGGTGTTGCGGGCGTTGATCGCCTGGTTCTGGCGGCGCCCCTACACGGGCCGGCTGATCCCGTTCGGGACCGCACTGCACGACCGCTTCATGCTGCCGCACTATGTCTGGGCCGACTTTCTCGAGGTGCTGGACGACCTCACCCAGGCCGGCATGATGTTCGATCCGGCGTGGTTCCTGCCGCATTTCGAGTTCCGCTTCCCGCTCTACGGCCATGTCGACGCCGCCGGGCTC
>RECO01000201.1 GCA_007694015.1 Geminicoccaceae bacterium | reverse complement strand
AACCAGTGACCCCTACGATGTCAACGTAGTGCTCTCCCGCTGAGCTACGCGCCCATCCGCCGCGTTGCTAGGAGATCGCCGGGTGCGATGCAAGGACTTTCGATGGGGTCGGCCGGTTGGCGGCAAGCCGCAGGAAAAGCTATGGCGCCGGCCTAGGTCATGCGATATGCCTGACGGATTGAGGCGCGAGGAGCTGTTTTTGTCCTGTATCGCGATACGGTCTCCCGTTGGCCCGGCGGTGCCGTTGGTGGTGGCGGTGCCGCATGCCGGCTCGCGGCTCTCTTGGGACATGCCGGAGACCGTGCGACGCGACCAGGCCGCGCTGCGGGCGTTGCAGGACCCCTGGACGGACCAACTGGTGGTCGGGGCGCAGGAGCGGGGAGCGTGGACGCTCCTGACGGCGTGGTCGCGCGCCGTGGCCGACGTGAACCGCGCCCCCAACGAACTCGATCCGTCGGTCCTTGGACCCGAGGCCGCAGACGGCGCTTGGCTCGCCACGGTCAAGGCGCGAGCCGGTCTCGGCGTCGTGCCCACGCGCGTGGGCGGGCGCGAGCTTTACCCACGGCGGCTGACGGTGCGCGACGTGCACCAGCGCGTGGCGCTGGCGCATCGGCCCTATCATGACGCCCTCGCGCAGCTCCTGGCGATGCTCACCGCGCGGTTCGGCTTCGTGGTGCTGCTCGATCTGCACTCGATGCCCGAGAGTGCGCAGGCGGGACCAGGGGCCGTCGACGTCGCGCTCGGCGACCGCTACGGCCGCACCGCCGACGCCCGCTGGGTCGGGATCATCGAGGCCGAACTGCAGGCGGCCGGGCTGGTCGTCGGCCGCAACCGCCCCTATGCCGGCGGCTACGTCGCCGAGGCCTATGGCCGACCGAAACACGGCGTCCACGTCGTCCAGGTGGAGTTTCGGCGCGGGCTCTACATGGACGAGGCCCGCTTCACGGCGCACGCGGGTTTGCAGCACTTGCGGTCGGTCTGCGATCGGCTGTTCGAACGCTTGGCCGGCGCCCTCCGGGACGACTTGACCGCCGGCTTGCCGATTGCTGGCGAGTAGCGCGGACTTTATCCTCGCCGCTTTCGGATCGAGGCAAAGATGCGGCATGCGGCTTGGGCAGCGATGGTCGTGGGCGTGGCGTTGGCCGTCGCCGCCGGCGACTTGGCGGCTGACGACCAACCGACCGCCAGTCAACGCGTCACCGGCGATCGCGTGGTCACGACCGCGGCCGTCGAACGCAGCATGGACCTCTGCCTTCAGGCGATTGCCGACGAGGAGCGGCGCCACGACTGGTTGCCACCCGGCTTGCTGACCTCGATCGCCCTGGTCGAGAGCGCCTATCGCCCGGCCGGTCAGAACCGAACGGTGCCGTGGCCCTGGACGATCAACTCGCCGCACGGCGCCTTCTACCTGCCGTCGCGCGGTGCCGCCGTGGCCCAGGTGGAAGCGTTGCAACGGGCGGGTGTGCGCAACATCGACGTCGGCTGCATGCAGGTGAACCTGATGCACCACCCCCGAGCGTTTCGGAGCCTCCACGACGCCTTCGAGCCGCGCCACAACGTGCGCTACGCGACGGCTTTTCTGCAGAGCCTTTATGCGGCCAACGGTTCGCTGTTCCAGGCGGTCGGACGCTATCACAGCAGCACGCCGACGCTGCGCGATGCCTACGCCCAGCGGGTGTTCGCGCGGTGGGGCAAGGCACCCGAAGTGACGACCGTGCGCAGCCGCCACGGCTTGGGCGAGCCGGCGAGCCCGCGGCTGGTCGAGAGCCTGTTGGAGCGGCCGGCGGCCACCATGACGGCGACCACTGGCGGGTTCGGCGGTCGGCATGGAACAGCACGGGGCCTCGACGATCGCGGCGCTCAGCCGACGCGGGCGACCGGCCTGAGCGGTTCGAGCCTCACCAACCCGAATTGGGCGGCACCGCCGCGCTGAGCCTCAGGCGAAGGGATCGTCCACCAAGGGCCATTGGCGGCGATCGGCCTTGCGGTAGGGCAACGCACCGAAATCCGGCATCAGCGCGCCCGCCGCGGCGACGTAGAGCACCTCTGCCGCCAGCGGCGCGAAGGCGGCGTGGAAGTGCTGCATCGACTTCACCACGACGACCCGTTTCGTGGCCGGATCGATGCCGACATGGGTGAAGCAGTCGGTGCTGGCGCATTGGGCGCGGAGCGTGTTGCAGACGACGTCGACCGGCCCGGCCGCCGTCTCGATCCGCAAGGCCGCCATGTCGCCCGCGCGCTGGCTGCCCTTCTTGGCGCCGGCAAAGCCGATCAGCGCGTTCGGCCGGAGACCCGTCACCGTGATCTCCAGGTCGAGCGGGCCGCCGGAGAAGGGGCCGAGCTTGCCGCCGAGACGGAGTGCGGTGCGGCCGCCGACGCCGAGTTCGCACGCGATGCGCACGGCCATCGGGTCCCAGACCATGCCGAGGGCCACATCGCCGATGCCCTGGTGCAGCAAGGCTTCGAGCACGTAGGTGCTGTCGCTCGCGGCCCCGCCACCCGCATTGTCGGCAACGTCGGCGAGGACCAGGGGCGGAGCGCTGCCGTGCGCCGCAGCGCGCGCCATCGCCTCGTCGAGCGTGAGATAGCTCGGCTGCGTCGCCGCGCGCAGGGCGTAGAACTCCCGCGCCAAGCGCGCGGCGACGGCTCTGGCCTTGGCCGCATCGCCGTCGGCGATGACCAGGATCTTGCTGCCCATGTCGGCGACGTCGGCCCAGGGAAAGCCGTGGATGGCCGACACCGACAAGATCCCGTCCCGCCCCTCCAACGCGCGCAAGCGATCGACGAAGCCGCGCATCGGCTCGCGCGTGGTATGGAACACACCGATGGTCCGACAGTCGACGGCGGCCATCACCGGCCGGGTGCGGTGCTCGAGTGCGTCGGCGACGAGGGTGAACACTTCCTCGGCGCGGTCGGGAATGTCGGTGTGCGGGTATTCCTTGAACAGGACGACGACGGTGGCGTGCTCGAGCATCCGCTGGCCGACATTGGCGTGCAGGTCGAGTTCGACGCCGATCGGGACATCGGGGCCGACGACGCCGCGCACGGCCTCGACCAACTCCGCCTCGGCCTGGTCGTGGCCATCGGCGACCATCGCCCCGTGCAACGACAACAGCACCGCGTCGACTGGGAGGTTCGCCCGGAGATCGGCCAGGATCTCGTCGCGGTACTGGCGGTAGATGCGGCCGACGGTGGGCCCGGCGGGCATGGCAAAGGCGCAGAGACCTTCGATGACCTGCCAGCCGCGCTCGCCCGCACGGCGACGCCAGACCACCAAGGGGGCGGCGAACACGGGCGGATGGTCCCCGTAGCTGCCACGCCGGAAGAGACAGGTTTCCTCGAACAGCCGGTCGCCGGTCGGCAGGGCCGCGAAGCTGTTGGTCTCGGTGCCCAAGGTGGCGATGAAGAGCTTGCGTGTCATGCGGGTGTCCCTGCCGCGGCCGGCTCATGGTTGACGAATACTAAGGTGTGTGCGGCGGCACCTTTGGTCTGGCGGCCTCGAACGCGCATGGCAACATTCCTCGACGCAACGGAGGACACGACGTGACGCCATGCACCCAGGCCCGTGCCGTGCCGCACCATGCCGCCATCCACAACGCTTTGCTCGACCGCTTGTTGGCCGAGGCAGCGAGCTTGGCGGAGGAGGCGCGCGACGCGGTCGAGATCACGGCAGCCACCCGGCGCCGCAGCCTCCAGGGGCTGCGCACGCAGCAGGAACTGGGCGTGATCGCCACTGGCCTAGCCCATTGCGTCGGCTGGCTCTTGGAGCAGAAGGCCATCGCTGCCGGCGAGCTGACCCACGCCACACCGCCGCCCCTCGAGGCCGAACTCGGCCGGCCGCGCCCCGACCCGCTGGCCATCGACCCCTATGTTGCCGACCTCGGCGAGCGGGTGCGCGCCTTCGTCGTGCGGATCGACCGTTTGGCCACGGCCTGAGGCGCTTTGCGCCCGGCCCAACCTCCAGCCAGCCGCACGCCCCGCCACGGATCTGCGATGGCAGGGCCAATCGGGTCCCTTTGCGGGATGGGCAAGCATTTCGGAAAACGCTCTAAACACCTCGTTGCAAGCCGCAGCGGTGCCGCCTAGGTAACGGGGATCGCACTCGGAGACCCGTCCCATGATCGCCACGGCGGCCCGGCTCGGCCGGATCAAGCCTTCGCCCACCATCGCCGTCACCAACCTCGCCCGTGAACTCAAGGCGGCCGGCAAGGACGTGATCGGCCTCGGTGCCGGTGAGCCCGACTTCGACACGCCCGACCACATCAAGGAAGCGGCGATCAAGGCAATCCGCGACGGCGACACCAAATACACCGCCGTCGACGGCACCCCCGCCCTCAAGGCCGCAATCTGCCGGAAGTTCGACCGCGAGAATGGCCTCACCTACACGCCCGACCAGATCACCGTCGGCACGGGCGGCAAGCAGGTCATCTACAACGCGCTGATGGCGACACTCGATCCGGGCGACGAGGTGATCGTGCCCGCCCCCTATTGGGTCTCCTACCCCGACATGGTGCTGCTCGCCGGCGGCGAGCCCGTGTTCGTGACGTGCCCGGAGCAGACCGGCTTCAAGCTGCGCCCCGAAGACCTCGAAGCCGCGATCACGCCCAAGACCAAGTGGCTGATCTTCAACTCGCCGAGCAACCCCACCGGGGCGGCCTATACCGAGAGCGAGCTGAAGGCGATCTGCGAGGTACTGGTGCGCCACCCGCAGGTGGCGATCCTCACCGACGACATGTACGAACACCTCGTCTACGACGGCTTTCGCTTCACCACACCCGCCCAGGTCGCGCCCGAACTCTACGACCGGACGCTGACGATGAACGGCGTCTCGAAGGCCTATTGCATGACCGGCTGGCGCATCGGTTATGCCGGCGGCCCGAAGTCGCTGATCAAGGCCATCGGCGTCATCCAATCGCAGAGCACCTCCAACCCGTCCTCGATCAGCCAGGCCGCCGCCGTCGCGGCGCTCGACGGCCCGATGGACTTCATGGCCAAGAACAACGAAGCCTTCGTCCACCGCCGCAACCTCGTCGCCGACGCGCTGGATGCCACGCCTGGCCTGCGCTGCCCGAGGCCCGAGGGCGCCTTCTACGTCTATCCGAGCTGCGCCGGTGTGATCGGTAAGCGGACGCCTGAAGGCAAGGTGATCGAGACCAGCGAGGACTTCGCCCGCTACCTGCTCGAGGGCGAAGGCGTCGCCGTGGTCCACGGCAGTGCCTTTGGGCTCGATCCCTTCTTCCGCATCTCCTACGCGACCGCCACCGAGGTGCTCGAAGACGCCTGCGCCCGGATCGAACGGGCCTGCGCGAGCCTGGTCTGACGACGGGGCCGCCCGAACTCGGTTCGGGCGGCCCCGCTCGGTCGAGCCTGTTCAGGCAGCGGCCCAGACGTTCTTGAACTGGCCCTGGCTGCCGCCGTCGTAGAAGACCTCGATGATCCGCTTACCGAGCGGATCGAGGCGTGGGTCGTTACGGAGCGGCTCCAGCTCGCGGCGGAAAAAGGCCTTCAGCTGTTCCGCACCCACCTGATAGGCTTCGTCGCCGACCTCGGGCTGCAGGTTCACCCGGAGGAACCAGTCCGGGATGTTGGCGCCCTCGATGTGCATCTGCAACAGGACGTAGCCCAATAGCGGCGTGTCGGCCCGCTGCAGGGCACCCCGCTTGAATCGGGCGCCGCCCCGCCGGGCCAAATACTCGCGCCCGATCCATTGCGGCATGAAGCCGACGCGCCAGGCGCCGATGTGGCTGTTGGGAAAGATGGCGAAGTCGGTTTCCGGCGTCTCGCGGATTTGCGTGAGAAGGATGTTGGCGAAGTCGACGACGCGGCCGGTGGCAAAGGGCCAAAACGAGCCCACCCCCTCGCTTTGCAGACCTTCGCGGTCGACGATGCTCGGATTGGCGTGGCCGCGCGGTGCGGCGAGGCGCCAGAGCCAGCCCAGCGCCGGTGGCAGGATGTGCACCATGCCGAAAATGCCGTAGGAGGGCTTTTCGCGCGTGCAGGGCGGGGTGCGCACGCCGAGGGTGCGGATGTCGACTTCGACCGGTTCGTTCTGGATGTCCGGCACCTGATCGCGCGGCAGGATCACCCGCGGGTTGGGGCACGGCTTGCCCGGCGCGTCGTAGGTGTGTTCCCAAATCAAACAGGTGGCGTTCGGCACACCGTCGACGTTGATGAAGATGAGCGGTTTGGTCGGCGTGGTACAGATGCGCTCGAGGTGCGGGTCGGTGCCGTAGCGCTTGATGTGGTCGACGCGCACGAACCAGGCGTTCTCGGCGTCCATGGTGACGAGCTTGCCACCCGGCCGCTGCAGCACCGGCTGCGATTGCGCCATATCGTCGGTGACGGGGTGCAGGCGGCAGGCGTGCGGCAGCACCAGGTGGCGCTCCTCGCCGGTCTCCAAATTGATGCCCAGCTTCAGCCGGCCGTCGTGCTCGCGATGGGGGTATTCGAGCATCTCGCTCTTGCCACCCCCGGAAGCGCCCTCGTGCATGATGGTGAAGGTGTAGTCGTAGGGCGTGACGACCTGCACGGTGGAAGCGTGGTTGGTCACCCAGCCCTCGTTCTCACCGATGTTCAAGAGGATGCCGTAGACCCCCTTTTTGGCACTCGGCCCCGGATAGAGGTTCAAGGAGAAGATCTCGTGCAGCCCGTCCGTGCGGTCGTGCACGACGACTTGTTTGCCCTCGCAGAGCGTGTGCCGGAAGGGCGGCGCCAGGAAGATGAAGGCCTGGGGCCGGAAGTTCTCACCGAGGGCCTCGCCCGCGACGTAGCCCTGCAAGTCGGCGAGCCCGCCGGCGAAGAAACCGGCGTTCGCCGGGCCAATGAACAGGCTGTCGTAGCCGTGGTCGGCGTGACCGGAGCGGAACGGCACGAGGATAAGTTCCTGCCCGGCCAACCAGTCGAGGACGTCTTGGCGCGCCTGTGCAAAGGGCACGCCGAAGCGCTCCTTGAACCGCGGCTTGTCGGACGGCCCGTCGTCGGCCACGACCATGCTGTCCGGGTCGCGCCGCCGCATATAGGGGTCGACGTAGTTGACGGCCGCACCGTTCCGGCAGCGCACCACCGTCGCCTCGACGACATGGCCATGGCCCGGCGTGTCGTAGGCGACCTCGAACCGGTCACAGCCTGGCCCACCGCACGCCAGCTCGAGCAATTGTTCGCGTGTTTCGGCCACCGTTACGCGCGGCGCCGACTTGATAACTGCGGCCACGTGGGGCGGCAGCGCGAAATTCACCCCGCAGTCGTCACGCTTCAGTTGATCCATGCGCCCTCTCCCCGCCATCGTCCACGAACAACCTGTCGGCGGCAGACTAAACAAAAGCCATGGCAACCCGACTTGGCGTTTCGTCTTGTCGGCATGTCGATGAACCATGGCGCGACCGCTGCCTCCGCGCATGGGTGACTTCCCAAGCGGCATTCCTGCCGGACAGACCGTCGCTGAGCCGTCGATCTCGCACTTGGAAAACCCGAACAAATGGCCCGTTGCGCAGGGTGACGTGTTCGGCTTTGGACGCGGGCGCTGGCTGGCTTGGATCCTTCATCACTCTGACCGCGGCAACGCCGGCACGTCGGCGCCCCGAAGGTGTGCGCAAAGGTCGCGGCCGCCATCGGCGGGCGTGCGTGCACCTCCCACAATAGCTGCCGCTAGAGCGTTTCCCAGGGGTTGAAAGCCCCCTTGGCCGGCCCATTCCGTGCCTATCCCAGCCGGTTCGGATCGATCACGATGGCGCGGAAGTCGTTGACGTTGGTGAGGGTGGGGCCGGTGGTGACGAGGTCGCCGATGGCGGCGAAGGCGGTGTAGGCGTCGTTGGCGGCGAGGCTTTGGGCGGGGTCGATGCCGGCTTGGCGCATGCGTGCCAGGGTGTCGGGCAGGACGAGGGCGCCGGCGTTGTCTTCGGAGCCGTCGATGCCGTCGCTGTCGCAGGCGATGGCGGCGATGCCGGGGGCACCGTCGAGGGCAAGCGCCAGGCCGAGCAGGAATTCGGTGTTGCGTCCGCCCTTGCCCCCACCCTTGACCGTGACGGTGGTTTCGCCGCCGGAGAGGAGCACGGCTGGGGCCTTGACCGGCTGGCCGTGGTCGCGGGCGAAGGTGGCGATCCCTGCCATCACCTTGCCCACCACCCGCGCTTCCCCTTCCAGGGCATCCCCCAAGAGGAGCGGCTGGAGCCCCTGGCGTTCGGCCTCGCGGGCGGCCGCTTCCAGCATGAGCCGGGGGGTGGCGATGAGGTGGGCGCGGCTTTTGGCGAGGCGTGGGTCGCCCGGCTTGGGGCTTTCGTTGGCTGGGTCGTCCAACGCCCGGCGCGCGGCGTCGGTGAGGTCCAGCGCGTAGTGGGCGGCGATGGCTTTGGCGTCGGCCAGGGTCGAGGGGTCGCCCACGGTCGGGCCTGACGCCACGGCGGTCGGATCGTCGCCGGGCACGTCCGAGATCAGGAGCGTTTCGACCCGGGCCGGATGCGCGGCTGCGGCGAGCCGGCCGCCTTTGATCGCCGACAGGTGGCGGCGGACGACGTTCATCGCCTTGATGTCGGCGCCCGAGCGCAGGAGGGCTTGGTTGACCGCTTGCTTGTCGGCGAGGCTGAGCCCCGGTGCCGGCACGGTGAGCAGGGCGGAGCCGCCGCCCGAGATCAGGGCGACCAGGAGGTCGTCCGGGCCTAGGTCTTCGGCCAGCTCCAAAATGCGGCGGGCGGCCGCGAAGCCGGCTGCATCGGGAGTGGGGTGGGCGGCTTCGACGATTTCGATCCGCTGGCAGGGGGTGCTGTGGCCGTAGCGGGTGACGACGAGCCCCTCGAGCGGGCCGTCCCACACCGCTTCGAAGGCTTGGGCCATCGCCGCCGACGCCTTGCCGGCACCGACCACGACGGTGCGGCCTTTGGGCCGCTCGGGCAGGTGCCGGGGTACGATCACCTTCGGGTCGGCGGCGGCCACGCCCGCCTCGAACAAGGCGCGCAAGGTGGCGCGGACGTCGTGCATGGTTCTGGCCTCCCTCGATCGCGTTGGGTCTGCCCCTCCGGGCGGACAAACGCAATCCCGACCGCGTGCTTTGCCGCGTGTCGGGTGCGCGAACGCGACCCCATTTTTGCGTTGCAGCATGGTTGTGGTCGAGGGGCGGTTCCCCTATATGCAGCCGGCGCGCAAATGGCCGCGCACATCTGCTGGTTGGGGGGGACGCCATGTCGCCAGACGCCCTCTTCCAATTGGGGATGGGTTTGAATCGTGATCGAACCTCCCAAACGGAAGCACGTTACACCGCTGCGCACCCGGTGCGCGAGGACGAGCGGCTCGATTTCTTTACCGAGCGCGACGGCGTTTTGTGCGCCGGATCGCACCTGATCATCGATCTGTACGGGGCCGAAGGCCTCGACGACATCGAGCGGATCGAACGGGCGATGCGGGCCTGCGTCGAGGCGGCGGGGGCAACGCTTCTGCACATCCACCTGCACCCGTTCGAGCCGAATGGCGGCATCAGCGGGGTCGCGGTGTTGGCCGAGAGCCACATCTCGATCCACTCCTGGCCCGAGAACGGTTATGCGGCGCTGGACGTGTTCATGTGCGGCGACGCCGAGCCGAAGCGCTGCCTGCCGGTGCTCGAGGGTGCGTTCCGGCCGGACCGGATGGAGGTCGAGGAACTCTACCGCGGGGCCAAGCCTTGAGCGTGCGCTTCACCGACACGGTGACGCCCGGTGTGGACCACGTCTACACCGGGTGCCGCGTGCTGGTGGAGGAGCGCACCGAGTTGCAGCACCTCGTGCTGTTCGAGCACGACCTGTTCGGCCAGGTGCTGCTGCTCGACGGGGCCACCCAGGTGACCACGGCCGACGAGCACGTCTATCACGAGATGATGGCGCACGTGCCGATCCTCGCGCACGGTGCCGTGCGTGACGTCTTGATCGTCGGCGGCGGCGACGGCGGGCTCGCCCGCCGTGTGCTGGAGCACGCGGCCGTCGAACGGCTGACCCAGGTTGAGATCGACCCGGACGTGGTGCGCTTCGCCAGAGCCCATCTGCAGCCGATCCACCAGGGCGCCTTCGACGACCCGCGGATGGATTTGGTGATCGCCGACGGGCTGGTGTTCGCGCGCGAGACCGAGCGGCGCTTCGACTTGGTGCTGGTCGACAGCACCGATCCGGTCGGGCCGGCCGCGGCACTGATCGAAGAGCCGTTTTACAGGGACCTCCAGCGCTGCTTGAAGCCGGGCGGCATCGTGGTCACCCAGTCGAGCGTGCCGTTCTTCCAGGATGAGCCGTTCAAGCGTTCGCTCGGTAACCTGAGGCGCGTGTTCGAGGCGGCCACCTGCTACATGATCACGGTGCCGACCTATTTCGGCGGGCAGATGGCGCTGGGCTTTTCGGGTGCGGCGCCGGTCGATCTCGCCACGCTCGAGGCGCGCTACCGGGCGGCCGGCTTGCAGACGCGCTACTACGCCCCCGACGTGCATCTGGCGGCGTTCGCCCTGCCGCCCTACGTCCGCGAGCTGTTGGCTGCCGCTTAGAGCGCTTCCCGAACGGCTTGACCTGCCCGCACCCCCGGCAGGCGGGGGTGCGGGATGGGCACCGATCAAACCGAACGGAAAACGCCTTGGGCAGCACCTTGGGCCGCACCTTGGGCCGCTGTGCCCCGGTCCTTCAGCCGGCATCCTCCAGGAGGAAGATGCGCATGAAGCGGGGGCCGTGGGCGCCGCGCACGTTCTTGCCCTCGATGTCGGCGGTCCCGGAGGTGCCGGTGACGAGGTTCAACGAGCGGGGCAGGGGCGCGGTGTCGAACCGCCGCCAGACGTCTTCCATATAGGGCACGATGCTCCGGGCACGCAGCACGACCAGGTGGTGCAGCGGCAGGAAGTTGAACAGGGTCGGCACCATCGGCGAGGAGGGAAAGACCAGCGTGCCGGTCTCGGCGATGCCCGCCTCGGCGAAGGTGAGGGCCACCGGCTCGTTGCGGTCGATCACGTGCTTCAAGGTGAACGCCGACCAGTCGAGCGTCATCAACTCGGCCGGCAGGGCGCAGGCGATCTCGGAGGCGAGCTGGTTGCTCTCGACATAGCGCTGGACGGCGGTGGGCAGGTCGCGCGCCACGAGCCGCTCGGCCGTGGCGGTGACCTTTTCGGAGGTCGCCTTGGCGAGGAAGCGGTCGAGGACCGCCTCGCCTTCGAAGCTCGGGCGGACGGCTGCAAGGTCCGGGATCAGGGCCGCCGCTTCCCGCCCGATGGCGTCGGCGCTCGCGCGCTCGCCGCCGAGGGCCTGGCGCACCCGGCCCAGAATGCGTGCCCTATGTTCGCTCATCGCTCGCCTCGCCGGTAACGGTCCATGAAGGTGCCGCCCTCGGGGGCGGGTAAGTCGCGCGAGGCGGTGAACGCGCCGGCGAAGGGCAAAAAGCGGATGGCACCCCGGCCGCGCGACCAGAGTTTCAGGGCACGGATCGCCCAGCGGGTGGTGAAGCGGTAGAGGGCGGGGCGCTTCGCGACCGCGGCCCAAAGGCCGAGGCCGAAGCGGGTTGGGCGGTCGACCAGCTGCTCGCGCCACGTCCGCTCCCGCAGCGTGCGCATCAGGTCGGTGAGGGGGATCTTCACCGGGCAGACCTCGACGCAGCGGCCATTCAGGGTGCAGGCGTGCGGCAGGTCCTTGGCCTGGGCGAGGCTCGCCATCGCCGGGGTCAGCACCGAGCCCATCGGCCCCTGGTAGATGCCGCCATAGGCGTGGCCGCCGATCTGGGAGTAGACCGGGCAGTGGTTGATGCAGGCGGCACAGCGGATGCACTTCAAGATCGAGCGGATCTCGTCGGCGAGGATGTCGGTCCGGCCCGCATCGACCAGGACGATGTGCATGGCCTCCGGCCCGTCGCGGTCGCCCGGCCGGCGCGCGCCGGTGAGGAAGGTGGTGTACTGGGTGATTTCCATGCCGAGGGCGGAGCGGGCGAGCAGGCGCAGGAGCACGCCCGCATGGTCGAGCGAGGGCACCAGCTTTTCGATGCCGGCGGTGACGATCTGCACCCGCGGCAGCTGCATGGTGAGTTCGGCATTGCCCTCGTTGGTGACGGTGCAGACGGCACCTGTGTCGGCGACCAGAAAATTGGCGCCGGAGATGCCGACGTCGGCGGCGAAGTATTTTTCGCGCAGGACCAAGCGGGCACTTTGCACGAGTTCGCCCACCTCCTCGATCACCCGGCCGTGGCCGTGGTGCTGGGCGAAGAGTTCGGCGACCTGTTCTTGGGTTTTGTGCAGCGCTGGGATGACGATGTGCGAGGGGCGGTCGCCCGCGAGCTGGTTGATGTGCTCGGCAAGGTCGGTCTCGACCCGGTCGAAGCCGGCCTCGTCCAGGGCTTCGGGCAGGCCGATCTCCTCGCCGAGCATCGACTTCACCCGCGTCACCGTCTTGGCGTTGGCCTGTTGGCAGAGGTCCACGACGATGCGGCAGGCCTCTTCGGCCGTCGCCGCCCAGTGCACCTGACAGCCGGCCGCCACGGCGTTGCGCTCGAACGCTTCGAGGTAGTGGTCGAGGTGGCAGAGCACGTGGTCCTTGATCGCCGAGCCCGCATCGCGCGTCGTCTCGAACTCGGCATAAGCGCGGTAGGCCTCGGCGCGCCGGCCCTGGAGCAGCGTCGTGGTGCGGTCGAGGGCGCGCTGCAGGTTGGGCTCGACCAAGGCAGCCTTGGCCTCCTGTTTGAAGTGCTGGCTGGTGTAGGCGACCGTCATCGCCCGCCTCCGAGCGGCACCTCGGCCATGCCGGCCAGCACTTCCGCCGTGTGGTAGACCTTCACCTTGCTGCCCTGACGGTGCAGCCGCCCGGCCAAGTGGACGAGGCAGCCGAGGTCGCCGCCGAGCAGCGTGTCGGCGCCGGTCTGGGCCACGTCGGCCAGTTTGTCGTCGGCGATCGAGGTCGAAATTTCCGGGTATTTGACGCAGAAGGTGCCGCCGAAACCACAGCAGATGTCGGGGGTGGCGAGCGGTTGCAGGGTCACGCCGTCGACCGAACGGACCAGCGCTTCGGCCTGACCGCGCACGCCGAGTTCGCGCAGGCCCGAGCAGCTGTGGTGATAGGTGACGCGGCCCTGGTAGCGGGCGGTCGGGCGAAAGCCCCGGACGTCGTGGAGAAAGCTCAACAGCTCATGGCACTTGGCGGCGAAGGCCGCGTGGCGCCGGGCCCATGCGGGATCATCGTGGAACAGCTCGGCGTAGTGGTGCTTGATCGTGCCAAGGCACGAGCCCGAGGGTGCTACACAAAAGTCGTAGTCCTCGAACGACTGGATCGTGCGTTTGGCGAGTTCGCGCGTGGTGTCGTTGTCGCCTGAGTTGAGTGCGGGCTGGCCGCAGCAGGTCTGCGCTTTTGGCACCTCGACCGTGCAGCCAGCCGCCTCCAACAGACGCAAGGCGGCAAAGCCGACATTCGGCCGGAGATTGTCCACCAGACAGGTGACGAACAGGCCCACCCGCGGGGCCGATGACGATGTGCTCACGCAGCTCTCCCCTTTGACGAGGCAGATAAGGCGTGAAAGCGGCTTCGTCGATGCGTCTGCATGGCGATTGGCTTGCCGGCGGGTATGGCTTCGGGTTACCTGCGCTTTGGGTCCACCTACGGCAGCAGGCCCTTGCCCCGTCGTCTCCTGATCTACAGCCACGACAGTTTCGGGCTCGGCCATCTCCGCCGGTGTCGTGCCATCGCGCACCATCTGGTCGACCGCTTTGCCGATCTGTCGGTGCTGATCCTGTCGGGCTCGCCGATCATCGGCAGTTTCGACTTCAAGTCGCGGGTGGATTTCGTGCGCGTCCCGGGGGTGATCAAGCTCCGCAACGGCGACTACACCTCGCTGCAGCTGCACATCGACCCGGAACACACGCTCGCCATCCGCGCCTCGATCATCCAGCACACGGCCGAGGTGTTCCAGCCGCACGTTTGCCTGATCGACAAGGAGCCCCTGGGCTTGCGCGGCGAGGTGCGCGACACGCTGGCCATGCTCAAGGCGAAGGGCACCAAGCTGGTCTTGGGCCTGCGCGACATCATCGACGAGCCGACGAGCCTCATGGAGGAGTGGGAGCGCAAGCAGGTCTATCCGGCGCTGCGCGAGTTTTACGACCGCATCTACATCTACGGGCCGCGGGCGATGTTCGACCCCTTGGTCGAGCTGCCGGGCTTTGCCGAGTTCGCGCCCAAGGTCACGTTCACGGGCTATCTGCGGCGCTCCTTGCCGATCTCGCCGAGCGATGCCGAGGTCGACGGCAGCCTGCCGGACGCGCCCTACATCCTGGTCACGCCCGGTGGCGGTGGCGACGGCGAGGGGCTGGTCGATGCGGTGCTCGCCGCCTACGAGGCCGACCCGAGCCTGCCGCATCCTTGCGTGATCCTGTTCGGCCCGTTCATGAGCGGGGAGGATCGTCGCCGTTTCCACGACCGTGCCGAGCCCCTGGCAAAGGTCCATTGCCGGACCTTCGATGCGCGCGTCGAGCGGCTGTTCGCCCACGCGTCGGCGGTGGTGGCGATGGGTGGGTACAACGTGTTCTGCGAAATCCTCTCCTTCGACAAGCCGGCCCTCTTGGTGCCGCGCACCGTACCCAGGCGCGAGCAGTGGTTGCGGGCGGAGCGCGCCGCCGGGCTCGGTGCGGTCTCCATGCTGGAGTTGGAAGCCGCGGCCGATCCCCGGCGCCTGGCGGAAGCGCTGAGGGCATTGCCGTCGCGGCCGCGGCCGAGCGAAGCCCGCGTCCCGCTGCCGCTCTCGGGCCTGGAGCGGATCGCCGCCGATCTGGCCCCCGAGCTCGGCGCGCAGCGGCGGGTCGTCGAGCCGTTGCGCGCCTGGGGTTAGGGCGTTTTCCGGCGTGCCCGACTTGCGCGTGGTCGTCGTTCTCAAGGGCTATCCGCGCCTGTCCGAGACCTTCATCGCCCAGGAATTGCACGCCTTGCAGGAACGGGGCTTCGATCTCGTGCTCGTATCCCTGCGGCATCCGACCGACCGCACGACCCATCCGATCCACGCCCGGATCACCGCGCCCGTGCTCTACCTGCCGGAATATCTCTACCAGGAGCCGTGGCGCGTCCTGCGGGCGCTGATCCGCACGTGGCGCCGGCCCGGCTTCGGCGCGCTCTGCGCCCTTTGGTGGCGGGACCTCGTGCGCGACCGCACGCCCAACCGGGTGCGCCGCTTCGGCCAGGCGCTGGTGCTGGCGAGCGAGGTGCTGCGGCCGGGCGATCGGGTCTATGCGCACTTCATCCACACGCCGGGCTCGGTCGCCCGCTATGCTGCACGGCTGCAGGGCGTGCCGCTCGCCTTTTCCGCCCACGCCAAGGACATCTGGACGACGCCCGAATGGGAGAAGCGGGAAAAGCTCGACGACGCGCGTTTCACCGTCACCTGCACGGCGGCCAACCGCGCGCATCTGGCCGGGCTGACGGCGCATCCGGAGCGCGTGCACCTGCTCTATCACGGCCTCGACCTGCGCCACCTGCCGGCCCCGCCCGACCGCCTGCCCTGCGAGGGCAGCGACGCGGCGGCACCGGTGCAGCTCCTCACCGTGGCCCGTGCCGTGCCGAAAAAGGGCCTCGACCTGGTGCTCGAAGCGCTGGCGCTGTTGCCGGCGGACCTGCACTGGCGCTTCACCCACATCGGCGGTGGCGACCTCGCCCCGCTCCGCGCGAAAGCCGCGGCCCTCGGCCTCGGGAAGCGGATCGCTTGGCGGGGTCCCTTGCCGGCGCCGGCCGTGCTCGACGCCTATCGCGGTGCCGACTTGGCCGTGCTGGCGAGCCGGATCGCCGCCGATGGCGACCGGGACGGTTTGCCCAACGTGCTGATGGAGGCGCTGAGCCAGGGCTTGGCCGCCGTGGCAACGCGCGTTGCGGCCATCCCCGAGCTGATCGAGCACGGCAGCGACGGCTGGCTGGTGCCGCCGGACGACCCGGCGGCGCTCGCCGCGGCCCTGGAGCGGCTGATCCGCGATCCCGCCTTGCGCCAGCGCTTGGGGGCGGCGGGTGCTCGGAAGGTGCGCACGCAGTTTGCCATGGATGCGGGCATCGAGCGCCTCGCCGCCCTCCTGCGGGGCGAGGCCTACGCCGAGGCTGCGTGATGGCCACGGCGTTCTACGCGCCCTTGAAGCCGCCCGCCCACCCGGTGCCGTCGGGCGACCGCCGCGTCGCGCGGTTGCTGTTCCAAGCGCTGACGCTGGCCGGTGCAGCGCCCTTTCTCGCTTGCGGCTTGCGCACCTACGACCGCGGCGACCCGGCGCGGCAAACGCGCCTCGATGCGGTGTCGGCCAAGCTCGCGTCACGTCTGCAACGACGCTTGGAGGGCAACCCACCGAGCGCCTGGTTCACCTATCACTGCTACCACAAAGCGCCCGATGGCCTCGGCCGCCGCGTCAGCGCGGCGCTCGATCTGCCCTACCTGATCGCCGAAGCCTCGATTGCGCCCAAGCGTGCCGAGGGCCCGTGGGCGGTGGGCTACGGGCAGGCGCTACGGGCGATCCAGGCCGCCGACGTGGTGCTGGCGATGAGTGGCGTCGACGCCCAAGGGCTGGAAGCCGTCGTCCGCCCGCCGGCGCGGCTCTTGCGCCTGGCGCCGTTCGTCGACCGGCTCGATGCGCCTCCGGCTTGCCCTGCCGCCTTGCCCCGCCGGCTCTTGGCCGTGGCGATGTTGCGACCCGGCGCCAAGCAGCGCTCCTACGCCCTCTTGATCCAAGCCCTGGCTGGCCTGTCGGACCACCCATGGACCCTCGACGTGGTCGGCGACGGCGAGGCCCGCTGGGTGATCGAAGCCGAAGCGCATGCGGCGCTCGGCGCGCGCGTCCGCTTTCATGGCCGCGTCGACGATCCGGCCAGCCTCGATGCGCATTTTGCCGCCGCTGACGCGTTCGTCTGGCCGGCGGTGGACGAGGCCTACGGCATGGCGATCCTGGAGGCGCAGGCGCGGGGCCTGGCGGTGGTCGCGGGCGACGGCCACGGCGTGCCGGACGTCGTGCAGGCTGGCCAGACCGGCCTCTTGGCCCCGGTCGGCGACGTGGCCGCGTTCCGTGCGGCTTTGGCCCGCCTGCTCGACAACCCAGGCCTCGCCCAGCGCTTGGGTGCGGCGGCAAGCGCGCATGTCCGCGCGCATCATGGCCTCGACACGGCGGCTCGGACCTTGCGCGATGCGCTGGCGCTCGCCCACGACGTGCGGTGCCAGCGGCGATGACCGAAGTCCTCCTCGTGCGCCATGCGCCGACCGCCTGGAACGAGGCAGGTCGCCTGCAAGGGCGCGCCGACCCGCCGCTGTCGCCCCAGGGCCGGGCGGTGCTCGCCCACTGGCGCCTGCCCCAGCCCTTCGCCGCGGCGCCGATCCTGACGAGCCCGCTGCGCCGTGCCCAGGAAACCGCGGCCGCCTTCGGCGCGGCCGAGGTCGAGCCGCGCTTGATCGAGATGGACTGGGGGGCCTGGGAAGGCCGCAGGCTCGGCGAGCTGCGGGACGCCGACCCCGACGGCATGGCCGCGATCGAGGCCCGAGGCCTGGACCTGCGGCCGCCTGGCGGCGAGTGCCCGCGCGACGTGATGGCGCGTCTCGATGCGCTGTTCCGCGATCTGGCGCCGCTGCCGCGGGTGGTCCTGGTCGCGCACAAGGGCACGTTGCGCGCGGCCATGGCGCTGGCCGTGGGCTGGGCCATGACCAGCAAGCCGCCCGTGCGCCTCGGACCCGACGACGCGCTCGCTTTCGCGCTCGATGCGGCGGGACGCCCCCGGCCGCCGCTGACCCCGATCCGTTTGGTGGGGGATTGAGCGCCATGCGCGTGGTCCTCTGGAGCCAGCACCTGCTCGGCACGGGCCATCTCCGCCGCAGCGAGCGGTTGGCCGAAGCCCTGACCGAACTCGGCGCCGAGGTGGTGCTCGTCAACGGTGGCCCCGCTCTGCCGCCGCCGCCGGGGCTCGCCTACGAGCGGGTCGATCTGCCGGCGATCCAGAGCGCCGATGCCGCCTTCAGCGCGCTGGTGGACGGCACGGGGGCGCCCGTAACCGACGCGCTTTGGCAGGCGCGCGCGGCCCGGCTCGACGCGGTGCTGGCGGCACCGGTGGACGCCTTCGTCGTCGAGCTGTTCCCCTTCGGCCGCCGCGCCTTCGCTCGCGAACTGTTGCCGGTGCTGGCAGCACTCGGCCGCCGCCGCCCGCGCCCCTCTCGCGTGGTTTCCCTGCGCGACGTGCTGGTGACGGGCCGCAAGCCCGGCCGCGCCGAGGAAGCGGTCGCCCGTTTCGACGCCCATTTCGAGCAGGTCATGGTGCACGGCGACCCAAGGCTGATCCCGCTGGAGGCGAGCTTCCCGCTGACGGCCGCGATCGCGGATCGGCTGACCTACACGGGCTATGTCGTCCCGCCCCTGCCCGAGCCCCAGCCCGGTCGGGGTGTGCTGGTGTCCGCCGGCGGTGGGGCGGTGGGGGCGGCGTTGGTCGAAGCCGCCTTGGCGGCTGCCGCCCAACTCGGTGACGCCCTCGGTCCCTGGACCGTCATCGCCGGCCGCAACTTTCCCGAGGCGCGGTTTCGGGCCTTGGCGGCGATGCGGCCGGCAGCGGTCGCGTTGCTCCGCCACGTCGACGACCTGCCCGAACGCCTGGCTCGCACCGCCGTCTCGGTCTCGCAGGCCGGCTACAATACCGTCGCCGAGGCGCTGGCGTTGCGTCGGCCGATGGTGCTCGTCCCGTTCGCCGCCGGCAACGAGACCGAGCAGACGCGTCGCGCCGAAGCCGTTGCCGCGCGCGGGGCGGCCACGGTGCTCGCCGAGGCCGACCTCGACGGTCTCGGTCTCGCCGCCGCCATCGCCGCGCGCGCCGTGCAGCCCTACCCGGACCTGCAAGTCGACTTGGAGGGGGCGGCGAACGGTGCGAAGCTGATCGGAGACGCCGTGGGAGGCAGGCGATGACGGCTCTTTGCTGGTGGCGCGACGACGATGCCGGCCGCGATCACCCCCGGCTGCACCGGCTGTTGGACCTGGCCGAAGCGCACGGCCTGCCCATCGCCCTCGCCGTGGTGCCGGCCTGGCTGGAGCCCCTTGCGGTCCAGCGCATCCGGGCTTGCCCCTTGGCCACCGTGCTGCAGCACGGCATCGGCCACGACGACCACAGCGACGACGACCAGCGCAAGATCGAACTCGGCGGCACGGTCGACCGCGCCTGGCTGGCCGGCGAACTGGTGGCGCAGCGGCAGCGCCTGGAGGACGCCTTCGGCGCCCAGTTCCTGCCGGTGATGGTGCCGCCTTGGAACCGCATGGACCCTGGCCTCGTCCCCCGCCTTGCGGAGCTGGGCTTTCTCGGCGTTTCGATGGACCGCGGCCCGGTGGTGGCGGGACCGCCAAGGCGGGTGGACGCCCACGTCGATGCGATGGATTGGCAGGGCACGGGCCGGCAGAAGCCGTTGGCCGCCATCCTCGGCGAGCTCGATGCGGGCCTCGCCGCCGGCGTCCG
The DNA here is from genome assembly GCA_007694015.1 of Geminicoccaceae bacterium. GTDB lineage: Bacteria > Pseudomonadota > Alphaproteobacteria > Geminicoccales > Geminicoccaceae > RECO01. The sequence goes on along the minus strand of RECO01000201.1, from coordinate 5,054 downwards.
GCCCCTGGGCTTGATGACGCACCACTTGGTCGTGGACGAGGCGGGCTTCGCCGACCTCGACCAGCTGTTTCGGCTCGGGCATGATGCGGCCTCGTTCCGCTGGGCTGCCGCCCGGGAGCTGTTCGTCGAGAGGGAGCCCGCCGCCGCGTGAGCGTCTCGAGGCCGCTGTTGCAAGTGCGCGACCTGCACGTCGCGTTCCGCGCCGACGAGGGGGTCGTCGAAGCCGTCCGTGGCGTCAGCTTCGATGTCGAACGCGGCCAAACACTCGCCGTGGTCGGCGAGAGCGGTTCCGGCAAGACGGTGCTCTCCCAGGCCATCCTGGGCATCCTGCCGGCCAATGCGCGGATCGAGCGCGGCCAGATCCTGTTCGACGACCCCGAACTCCAACCCGAGCCGGTCGACCTCGCCGCCTACGACCAGAACCACCCCATGCGCCGCCGCATCCGTGGCGGCCGCATCTCGATCATCTTCCAAGAGCCGATGAGCTCGCTCTCGCCGGTGCACACCATCGGCGAGCAGATCGCCGAAGCCCTGCGCCTGCACGTGGCGGTGACGCGTTCGGAGGAGCGCAGCCGGGTGGTTGAGATGCTCGACCACGTCGGCTTTCCGAAGCCCAAGGAAGCCTACGACTTCTACCCGTTCGAGCTGTCGGGCGGTCTGCGCCAGCGGGCGATGATCGCCATGGCCTTGATCTGCGAGCCGGCGCTGCTCATCGCCGACGAGCCGACCACGGCCCTCGACGTGACCATCCAGGCGCAAATCCTCGACCTGATGCGCCGCCTGCAGGCCGAGTACCGCATGGCCATCCTGTTCATCACCCACGACCTCGGCGTGGTTGCGAACCTCGCCGACGACATCGTGGTGATGTACCGCGGCCGGGTGATGGAGGCGGGCTCGGCGGACGAGCTCTTGCGCGCCCCCGAGCACCCCTATTTGCGCGGCCTCATGCGGGCGGTGCCGCGGATCGACATGGACCGTGCCGCCCGCCTCCAGCCCTTGCGCGAAATCCCGGTGACCGGCGGCGAACTGCGCGCGTTGATCGGCGCTGGCGAGCGGCACGCGGCTGAAGGCCCGCTCCTGGAGATCGATCGGCTCGCCAAGAGCTACGGTACCCGCAAGGGCGGCTGGCTCGGCAAGCCCGAGCGGGTGAAGGCAATGGTCGACGTCGGCTTCACCATCGCGCGCGGCGAGAGCTTCGCCGTGGTCGGCGAGAGCGGCTCCGGCAAGACGACGCTCGCCAAGGCGATCATGCGCGCGATCGACGTCGATCAGGGGCGGATCACCTTCCACGATCCCGCGCAGGGGCCGATCGACGTGCTCGGCCTCGACGGCGAGCGGCTCGCGCGCTTTCGCACCAAGGTGCAGTATGTCTTCCAGGATCCGTTCGCGTCGTTGAACCCCCGGATGTCGGTCGCCGACATCATCGCCGAGCCTTTGGTCATCCACGGCATCGGTACGGCCGAGAGCCGGTCACAACGCGTGCGGGCGCTGATGCGCGCGGTCGGCCTCGACTTGCGCTTTCTCCGCCGCTACCCGCACAGCTTCTCGGGCGGCCAGCGGCAGCGCATTGGCATCGCCCGCGCCCTGGCGCTCGGGCCGGAACTCCTGATCTGCGACGAGCCGGTTTCCGCCCTCGACGTCTCGGTGCAGGCGCAGGTCTTGAACCTCTTGCGCGACCTGCAGCGGGAGTTGGGCCTTACCTACCTCTTCATCGCCCACAACCTCGCCGTCGTGCGCTATCTGTGCGACCGCGTCGCCGTGATGTGCAAGGGCCGCATCGTCGAATTGGCGCCGACGGTGGAGCTCTTCACCCACCCGCGCCATCCCTACACCCGAGCGCTCCTCGCCGCCGTGCCGGAGCCGGACCCGGACCAGCGGCTGGACCTCACGCTGTTGCGCGATGGCGCCATGTCCACGCCCGAGGCTTGGCCCGCCCCCTTCACGCTGACGCCACGAAACGATGGTGCGATGGTCGAAGTGGCGCCGGGGCATTGGCTCCGCCAAAGCGCCCGAATCGGAGGAATGGACGTTGCTGCGAGCTGAGCGCCTGCTCTTTGCCGCCCTGCTTGGCGGCCTTTTGGCCTTGCCCGCCTGGGCCGGCCCACCGGACGAGCCCTTCGTCGTCACCGACATGCCGGAAATCGGCCGCCCCGGCGGCGACATCCGCACCCTCATCGGTCAGCCGCGCGATGCGCGCATGTTCCTGGTCTTCGGCTACGCGCGCCTGGTTGCCTTCGACCGGGACTTCAACCTCTTTGCGGACATCCTGCGCGACGTCGAGGTCGAGGAGGGCCGCATCTTCACCCTCCACCTGCGGCCGGGCCACCGCTGGTCCGACGGCCATCCGTTCACAGCCGAGGATTTCCGCTTCTTTTGGGAGGACGTGGCCCAGCACGAGATGCTGCGGCCGACGGGCCCCCCGATCGACATGATCGTCGACGGTGAACTGCCCGAGGTCCAAATCCTCGACGAGCTGACCGTCCGCTACACCTGGTCGAAGCCGAACCCGTTCTTCCTGCCGGGGCTCGCCGGTGCGTTGCCGCTGGTGATCCAGATGCCGGCCCACTATTTGAAGCCCCTGCACGAGCACCATGCCGATCCGGCGGAATTGGCACAGCGGGTGCGCGACACCGGTGCGCGCGACTGGGCGCAGCTGTTCGGCCGGCACAGCCGCGAGCACGCCGCCACCGATCCCAATCTGCCGACCCTGCAACCCTGGCGGCTGCGCACGGCACCACCCGCCGAGCGCATCGTTGCCGAGCGCAACCCCTATTTCCACCGCGTCGACCCGAACGGCGTGCAGCTTCCCTATGCCGACCGCATGATCTTCAGCGTGGTCGAGAGCCGGCTCATTCCGGTCAAGATCGGCGGCGGCGAGGCGGACATGCAGGCGCGCGGCCTGAGCTTCTCGGACGTCACCTTCTTGAAGGAGAGCGAGGGCCGGGCCGGCATGTACACCCATCTCTGGCGCACCTCGCCGGCCTCGCATCTGGCCCTGTTCCCCAATCTCAACGCCACCGATCCGGTCTGGCGCGCCGTGTTCCGCGACGTCCGCGTGCGCCGCGCCTTTTCACTCGCCACCGACCGCCACGCCCTCTCGGGCTTCCTCTATTTCGGCATCGCCGATCCCGCCAACAACACGCTCCTGCCGGAAAGCCCGCTCTGGCGCGAGGAGATCGCCACCGCCTTCATCCAGCACGACCCCGCCAAGGCCAACGCGCTGTTGGACGAAGCCGGGCTCGATCGTCGCGGTGCCGGCGGCTTGCGCCTCCTGCCCGATGGCCGGCCGATGGAGATCGTCGTCGAAACCTCGGGCGAAAGCACCGAACACAGCGACATCCTGGAGCTGATCGCCGCGCAATGGCGCGACATCGGGGTGCGGCTCATCACCCGCCCCTCGCAGCGCGAAGTGCTGCGCAACCGCATCTTCGCCGGCGAAACCATGATGACCATCGCCACCGGCGTCGAGAACGGCTTTGCCACCGCCGACATGAGCCCCGAAGCCTTCGCGCCGACCAGCCAGGTCCACTATCAGTGGCCAATGTGGGGCCAACACCACGAAACCCGCGGCCTCGCCGGCGAAGCCCCGGACATCGCCGAAGCCATCCGCCTCTACGATCTGTTCGACGCCTGGCGCGTCGCCCAAGACATCGACCAACGCCGCCAGATTTGGGCGGAAATGCTCGACATCTGGGCCGACAACGTCTTCACCATCGGCCTGATCTCGGGCGTGCGCCAACCCGTCGCCGTCAAGACCAACCTCGCCAACGTCCCCGCCGACGCCATCTACAGCTGGGACCCCGGCGCCCATTTCGGCATCTACCGCCCCGACACGTTCTGGTGGCGGTAGCGCTGAAGGGAAAAGGCGATGGGGGCTTTTGGCCCCCCTCGGACCCCCCGGCTATGGCTGCGCCGCCGCCCGTTCGGACCGTTCTCGCTGGGGGTTCCCAAGGGGGCCAAAAGCCCCCCTGGCTCTTTTTACGGCTGCACTTGAAGGATGAGCGATGGCCGAAGGTTGGCACCGGCATATCGATGCCTATTGCGAGCGCACGGATCCGAGTTTTTGGTCGGAGCCGTTGAATGCGGTGACCAATGCGTCGTTTCTCATCGCCTTTTACGTCGCCTATCGAGCGTGGCGGCGTGATGAGGACAAGGACTGGGCGGTGCTGGTCCTTTTGGTATTGATGGTGGCCATCGGCATCGGCTCGTTCTTGTTCCATACCTTTGCCACCTTTTGGGCGATGCTGGCCGACGTCATTCCGATCACGTTGTTCATCATTTTCTATCTGGTGATGGCGCTGCGCCGCTTTTTCGGCTGCGCCTGGTGGCAGGCCTTGTTGATCGGCGCAATCTTCCTGCGGCTCAGCGGTGTCGTGGCCAGCGACATCGATGCGCTCGTGCCGGTCGCGCTCTACGGCTCGCAAGGCTACGTGCCGGCTCTGGCCGCCCTCCTGATTTGCGGCTTTTGGCTGCGTGGGCTGGGTCGACCCGCCGGCAACGCGTTGCTCGTCGGGGCCGGCATCTTCACGGTGTCGTTGACCTTCCGCACCCTGGACCAGCCGCTCTGTGAGGCCTTTCCCATTGGCACGCACCTTTTCTGGCACCTCTTGAACGGCGTCCTCCTCGGCTGGCTGACGCTCGCCATGCTCCGCCACGGTCGGCCGCAAGCGCGCTCGGGCTGAGGGCAGCGCCTGACGGCCGCTTCGCCGGCACGGGCTCGAACCGGGAACCGGGCCAGGGGCCTTTGGGTTGGTGTGTCATGCTCGCCCCGTTGCCGAGGCACCGATCATGACGCCGCGCGCCGTCCTTTGGACGCTCGCCTGTTTTGCCCTTTTGGCCTTGCCCTTCCTCGTTCTGTTGGGGGGCGAGCGGCCGGATGGGCGCGGGTTCTGGTGGGACTTTTCCATGGGGCTGGGCTTCGGCGCCCTGGCGCTCTTGGCCCTCCAGTTCGCGTTGACGGCGCGGCTGCGGTGGATCTCCCACCCCTTCGGCATCGACGTGCTCTACCTGTTCCATCGGGTGCTGTCCTGGGGGGCGGTGGCGCTGGTGCTCGG
>RECO01000293.1 GCA_007694015.1 Geminicoccaceae bacterium | reverse complement strand
TCGAGGTGCCGGTGCTGATCTCGCTGGTGACCGTGGCCCTCTGGCTCAAGCGCCGCTGGTTCGCCCACGAGCTGACCGCCCCGGCGAAACCGGCCAGCGACTGAGCGAAAGGAACCGCCATGTTCGAGAAAGCCTTGGTCGCCGTCGATCTGTCCCCGGCCCAGGACGCGCTCTTGGCGCACCTGGAGGATTTGCAGGGCTGGGGCGTGCAGCACCTCGTGCTCGCCCACGTCATTCCGCTGGGCTATGTCGCCGGTGCGGGCTTTGCCCAACCGGAGGAGTTCCGTGGTTGGCTGGAGGAGCGGGCGGCACCCTTGCGTCGCGCCGGCCTCCTGGTCACCACCTCGGTCTCGACCACCGGGCTCGTGGCCGACGAACTCTCGAGCGTCGCCGCCCTCGAAGGAGCCAGCCTGGTCGTCGTCGGCTCGCGCAGCCACAACCTGCTCTACGAGCTGTTCCTCGGCGGCGTGGCGCAGGAACTGCTGCGACAGGCGACGCTGCCGGTGCTCATCGTGCGGCTCGGAGTGAACGGCCATGCCGTCCCACTCGAACTCGACCGGGTATTGCTCGCCACCGACCTTTCCGACGCCTCCAAAGGGGCCGAGGAAACGGCTCTCGGGCTGGCGCCGAAGGCGGCCCGGATCGACTGTCTCACGGTGCTGCCGGGAACGCCCAGCGACGAGGATCGGGTGGCGCTGGAACGCGCCCACGCCGATCTCGTGCAGCGGATCGCCGCTGCTGGCGGCAAGGCCACGTCGCGGATCGAGGACGGCGACGTCGACGCCCATCTGGCGGACGCCGCGGCGGCGGGCTACTCGCTGGTCATCGTCGGCAAGCACGGTCAGAACTGGCTCGAAGGCAAGCTGATCGGCACGACGGCTGCCAAGCTCTGCGAAACCTCGAAGCTGCCCGTGTTGATGGTGCCGACGCCGAAGCGGTGAGGCGGGCGGAAGGTTGCAGGAGGCAGGGGGCTTTTGGCCCCCCGCACCCCCCGGCTGACGGCCAGGGCCGTCAGCACCTGCGGGCAGGGGATTTGTCATAATACGGGTTACCCCCAGGGCAACACGTTGGGATTGAAAGAAAGAGGGGGTGGACAGTTCGTTTTGTAAATCACGTTTTTTCGCGACCTCTCGGCTTGCTCCGTGCCGATGGGGGCTGGTGGTTCGCCACGCAGTCTAGCACGAAATAGGAAAAAAGGCGGCAACGAACAGGGGCGCGGGAGCGCTGTGGCCGGCGATGCAGAGCGCTGGCCAGGGACCGTGCGGAGGACCAGCGGTGGCCGGCGCGCTCTGCGCCAGCCTGGCGGGGTCGAGGGTGAAGTGGCGCTCGACCTCGAAGCTGTCGCTGCGATGGCGTCTTAAGTCGTTCTCCGAACGTTGCCGCTATGCGCGGCGGCGCTGTGCTAGCCGGTTGCACGTTCCGTCGCCGTTGACACCGGCTCGGGACGCAAGCGAAGACGGCGCTGTAGGCGAAGGCATGACGGCGATCCATGCCATGCTGCCCAGGCCAGCAGAAGAGCCACATCGATCGAAGGGCGCTTCATGATCCAAGTCTTGTCCGGCGTCTGGGCCCTGTTGATCGGTATCGTTTTCATCATGCTCGGCAACGGCATGCATTTCACCCTCATCGGCCTCAGGGGCGGGATCGAGGGGTTTTCGCCGACCGAACTCGCCATCGTCACCTCGGCCTATTTCGCGGGCTTCCTGTCGGGCGCACGCCTTACTCCGCAGTTGATCCGGCGGGTCGGCCATGTGCGCGTGTTCTCGGCGCTGGGCAGCTTCATGTCGGCGGCGCTGATCGCGTTTCCGCTGCTGACCGAACCCTGGGCCTGGACCGTGTTGCGGCTCCTCGTCGGCTTTTGCATGTCCGGTATCTACGTCACCGCCGAGAGTTGGCTGAACGACGCGGCCACCAACGAGACGCGGGGCCAGGTGCTTTCCGCCTACATGATCGCCCAGACATTGGGCATCATCGGGGCGCAGGGGCTGTTGACGCTGGGCGATCCGGCATCGGCCGTCCTGTTCATCGGCGCCTCGATTCTCGTCTCGATTTCGTTCGGCCCCATCCTCTTGTCCGTCACCCCGATCCCCGCCGCCGAAGTCGCGCGGCCGATGCCGCTCCGCGAGTTGTTCTCGGGCTCGCCGCTCGGCACCGTGGGCATCTTCTTGTTGGGCGGCGCTTACGCGACCCAATCCGGCATGGGGGCCGTGTTCGGCACCGAGATCGGGCTGACCACGGACCAAATCGCCCTGTTCATCGCGATGCTGTTCGGCGGCGCGCTCTTGATGCAATACCCGATCGGCTGGCTCTCGGACCGGATTGACCGGCGAAAGGTGATCTGCGGGGCAGCGACCCTGGGTGCGGCCGCCTGCGCCGTGGGGTGGCTCACCGGCGGCGGGCTCTGGCCCTTGCTGGCCTCGGCCTTCTTCGCCGGCGGCGTCACGACGCCGCTTTATGCCCTCTTTCTGGCCTACACCAACGATTTCCTGTCGACCGAGGACATGCCGGCTGCGTCCGGGGGGCTCGTCTTGACCTTCGGGATCGGGGCCATCCTGGGGCCGCTCGTGACCGGCTGGGCGATGCAGTCGTTCGGGCCGTTTGCCTTCTGGTTGGTGCTGGGCGCAACCTTCGCCGCCATCGCGCTCTACGCGCTCTATCGGATGACGCAGCGTGCGGCCGTACCGGTGGCAGAAACGGAGAGCTATCTGGGCGTGTTGCCGACGGCCTCGCCCGTGGCGGTGGAGGCGGCCGGCGCCTGGTCCGCCGAACAGGCCGAAGCCGAGCACGAGGCCAAGACCCAGTCCTAAGGTTTTGGGGGTCGCAGGGGGCCATAAGCCCCCTGCTTCTTACCTCTTTCCCTTCCCCTACACCCGCTCCAACGCCAGGGCGATGCCTTGGCCGCCGCCGATGCGGAGGGTGACGACGCCGTGTTCGAGGCCGTCGTAGAGCATGGAATCGTAGATCTGGGCGTGGCCCATGCGGTGGCCCCAGCGGCCGCCGGGCAGAAGGCAGGGGGCGGTGTCCATGTTATCCATGCCGCCCGCGACCGCGGCCTGCATATGGTCGAGCCAGATGTCCTGGGCGGCGGAGATGATGGCCTGAGCACCGGAGCCGCAGACGCGGTTGACGGTGAGGGCCGGGACCTCGACCGGGACGCCTGCTGCGATCGCCGCTTGGCGGGCCGGGTTCATCTTGTTGCCGGCCTGGATGACGTTGCCCATGACCACGGCGCCGAGTTCGGTTGCGGGTGTGGCCTTCAAGCTGCCGCCATAGGTGCCGATCGCGTCGCGGTGCGCACGGGCGCGCCCAAGACGACTTCGGATCGTGCCATGCCAGTCTCCTGTCGTTGGCCGCCGGACCGTCTTGCGGCGAAGGTCGAAGCGCGGAAACCCTGGAAGAGTGCGCCGATTTGATCTGCGTCAAGGATATCGCCGGCACATTCCCTAGAGCTATTCCAAATAAACGAAACGTTACGTGGCGCGTCGTCGCGGCGGGATCAGGGAAGCTATCGGGAAGGCAGCGTGAGGGTGCGCACCGGCCTTTTGGGCGTTGTTTTCGACGCCGAGCGCTGCGTGGCTTTGGCCTCGCCGGTGGTGGGTTGCGACAGCTGTGCGGCGCTGTGCCCGACCGACGCGATCCGTGTCGGTGGCGGCGCTTTCACCTTGCGCGACGAGGCGTGCCTGGCCTGCGGCCGGTGCGTGGCCGTTTGCCCGAGCGAGGCGCTGACGGCGGCCGAATCCGAAACCCAGGTGATGGCGGGCGGCGTGGTCGAGTGCGCGCGGGTGCCGCACGCGTCGCGCGTCGCCGGTGCCGTCGCGGTGCCCTGTCTCGGGGCGTTGCGCAGTCAGGACTTGGTTCCGGCGGGGGCGGCGTCCGGGATGACGGTGGTGGACCGCGGCTGGTGCACGGGCTGTCCGGCCGGCGGCCTCGAGGCGCCGTGGCAGGCGGCCCTGGCCGATGCGCGCAACATGGCCGAAGCGTTGGAATTGCCGTCACCCGAGGTGGTGGAACGGCCGCTGCCGGCGCGGTTGGCTCTACCCTTGTCGCGGTCATTGGGTGACAAAGGTGCGTCCCGCCGCGCCCTTTTTCGCCGGTTCTCGGCACCGGCGGGGCTGGCGGCGGCACCGGTTCGACGTTCCGCCTCGGGGGCGCGCAAGGTCGCGCCGGAGGCAGCACGGGCGCGTGCCGGCCATGTCGCGGAGCTGGCCGAAACGGCGGGCCGTGCCGTGCCTGCATCGTTGTTTCCCGCGTTTCGGCTGACCGACGCTTGTCGGGACAGTGGCATCTGCACGGCCGTTTGTCCGACGGAGGCCCTCGTGCAGGTGGAGGAGGCGACGGCGACCCGGATCGATTTCCAGGCCGCCCGCTGCATCGACTGTGGCGCTTGTGTCGAGCGCTGCCCGGAGGGCGCCGTCGAGCGGGTCGGTGCCGTCGGCCCCCATCGCGAAACCCTGACCTTGAAGCGCACGGCGGCGCAGACCTGCACCACCTGCGCGGCGCGGTTCGTGCCGAAGGCGGGCGAGACCGTCTGCAAGAGTTGCACCGACGACCGCGAACTGGCGATGGCCGGCTTCGCGCTCCAACGCCGCCCGCGAGCGGCGGCACCGCACGATCCGGCTGGGATCGTGCCCTTGAACCCTGATCGAGGAGGGGGCTGATGGACGAGCTGAACCTGGCGGCGACACGCCGGCGGTTTTTGGGCACCACGGCGGCCGGCGGGGCCGGGGCGGCGGTGGCGCTGCACGCGCTCCGGCCCGCCGGCGAGGCCGAGGCCTTCGTCGGCGAGGCCCGAGCGCAGAGCGGCACGGCCGAAACCAAGATCGTCAAGAACGTCTGCCACCAGTGCCCGGCGCGCTGCGGCATCGACGTCTACGTCACCAACGGCCGGGTCCATGCGATCCACGGCAACACGGACCATCCGATCGCCAACGGCAAGCTCTGTCCGAAGGGGCCGCTCGGGATCTACATCCTCTACGACCCCGACCGCTGGAAGGGGCCGATGCGGCGGACCAACCCGCAAAAGGGCCGCGACGTGGACCCGGGCTTCGTGCCGATCAGCTGGGACGAGGCGCTGAACATCGTCGCCGACCGGCTGAAGGGGCTGCGCGAGCGCGGCGAGAGCCACCGTTTCGCCATGCTCTCGGGGCGCGGTTGGGGCACCACCGACATCGGCATGATGGGCCAGTTCGGCGCCCTCTACGGCACGCCCAACAGCAATATCGGCCATTCCTCGATGTGCTCCGACGGCTCGATGAAGGCGCGCTACTTCACCGATGGCAACGACAGCTACAACGCCCATGACTACCGCAACTGCAATTATCTGTTGATGTTCGGCTGTGGGTTCTTGGAGGCATTTCGCCCCTACAACTACAACATGCAGGTTTGGGGCTACATGCGCGGCAAGAAGTCGCCCAAGACGCGGGTGACGGCCGTCGACGTGCACATGAACACCACGCTGGCGGCCTCGGACCGCGCACTGTTGATCCGGCCCGGTACGGACGGTGCGTTGGCGCTGGCGATCGCGCACGTGATCCTCACCGAGGGCTTGTGGGAGCGGAGCTTCGTCGGCGACTTCGCCGACCGGCTGAACCACTTCGTCGCCGGTGCGACGGTCACCGAAGCGGCGATGCCGGAGCCGGTGCTGGACCCGGCGACCGGCGCGTTGGTGACCGAGGCCCCCGAGGGGCCCGTTTTCGTGCCGAAATGGACGCACGGCCTCGTGGATTGGTGGAACATCGAGCTGAAGGACCGCACGCCCGAATGGG
>RECO01000315.1 GCA_007694015.1 Geminicoccaceae bacterium | reverse complement strand
GGAGCCGAACGCTCCGATTGCGCCTGTGCACTAGGGGGCAAAAAGCCCCCTAGCCTGTTCACATGTGGCCGGCGTCGTCGTCGTAGCCGCGTTTGTGGGAGTGGAACATCAGGCCGAGCAGGGCTGCGAGCAGCGCGATCGTGGCGCCGATGCCGAGGCCGATGGCGATCCACGCGTGGTGGCTCATCTCGCCTTCCATCTGCCAGGTTGTGTAGCCGACGGCGATGATCACGACGATCAGGAGCGTGATGAGGCCGATGGTGATGGTGCGTGCAAGCATCTCTGTCTCCCTCACGCGGCGACCTTAGTACAAAGGAACAGTCGGACGTGAACTTGCCGACGGTGCCGCGGCGTGCGTGTTGGCGCGGTGGGCTTGGTTTTGCGCCGCTCCCGCTCGATATTTGTAGTATACAACATACAAAATTTATGATCGATTGGGGACACTGGGGTAAACCACCCAGCTGCACATGGGTTCCCGGTGCTGCAGTTGCTCGCGAACTGCAACCCTTTGGTGGAGGATAGAGAACGATGCGAAATCCGATGACGGCCGCCCTTCTCGGCGTGAGCGTTGCCCTCGGTGCCGGCGTCAGCCTGATTCCGCTGACGCCGGTGCAGGCCCAGGTGGTCTTGTCGTCCTACACGGTGGAGTTCGCCTTGGGGTCGGCGCAACTGACGCCCGCCGCGCGCGGCGTGATCCGCGAGGCGGCGGCGGCGTTCCAGCGCGGCGAGGCCACGACGGTGCGGGTGGTGGGTCACACCGACACGACCGGCAGTGCCGCCTTGAATCAGCGCCTCTCCGAACAGCGCGCCCAGGCGGTTTCCGAGGCGTTGGTGGCCGAAGGCGTGCCGGCGGGCGCCATCGAACCGCGCGGCGTCGGCCAGACGCAATTGATCGTGCCGACGGCGGACGGCGTGCTCGAGCAACGCAACCGGGTCGTGGTGATGAGCCTCGAAGGGCCGACACCACCGCCGCCGCCCGCGCCCGCGCCGGACCCGGCTCCGCCAGCGGCGGCCCCGATCGGCTTCCAGCTCAGCGTCGGGCCCTATTACGGCTTCGACTTCCAGCGGGACCTGAACCTGATCGGCGGTAACGTTTCGCTCGATTATTTCGTCACGCCGAACGTTTCGGTCGGTGTCGAGCAGGCCGGCTTCTACGTGTTCGGCGTGCGTGGCTTCGATTCGGGTGCCGGCGGCCGCTCGGTCGGCAGCGTCGACTACCATTTCGATCTCGGCCCGGTGGGCGCCCATGTCGGGGCCAATGCCGGCTATATCTACGGCTCGGGTATCAGCTCCGACTTCATCTACGGCCCCGAGGTCGGCCTGAGCTGGGAGTTCCTGCAGGCGAAGGTGGCCTACGACGTGCGCAGTGCGGGCTTCGATTCCGGCGTGCTGTCGGCGACCGTGGGTGCCGTCTTCCGCTTCTGAGCCGGTATCGACCTGCTTGCCCTGCTGGCCTTGCGTTGCCGGCGGGGCTGGTGCACAGGCGCAGTCGGACGTGGGTCGTCCGACTGCGCCGCTCTGCTAGAGCGTTTTCGGAAAGGCTTGACCATCCCGCACCCCCGCCCGGCCACCCATGGAATTGTACGCTCGTGGGCGGCCGGGCGGCGGTGCGGGATCGGCGTAGCTCAACCTAACCGGAAAACGCGCTAGGCGAGCGGCGCAGGCAGCCGTGCTCGAGGAGACGGGCAGGTGCAAAAGCGCCGCCATACCGAGGTCATCCGCGAATTGGTGCCCCTGGCCGGGCGGATCGTCGCCGACATCGGCTGCGGGCGGGGCGGGCTGGCGCGCTGGCTCGCCCGCGAGGCCTCGCTGGTGCTCGGCTTCGATCTCCAGCCCGCCGCACTCCGGGCGGCGCGTGACGCGAGCGAGGGCCAGGTTCCGGTCGCCGCCGCCACTGCCGAACGCCTGCCGTTGCGCGAAGCCTGCCTCGACGTCGGCATCGTGTTCAACAGCCTGCACCACTTCCCCGACCCTCCGGCCGCCTTGGCCGAGGCCGCCCGGGTGATCCGGCCGGGCGGCCAGCTCTACGTCGCCGAGCCCTTGCCGGAGGGCAGCTATTTCGCCTTCATGCAGCCGGTCGACGACGAGACCGCGGTGCGCCGGGCGGCGCAGACGGCGCTCGCCGGTATCCAGCCGGCGCAGTTCGCACTCGCAAAAACGGCCGATTACGCCTATGACATCGTCGTGCGCGACCTCGACGCCGAACTCGCGGGCTGGCTCGCGGTGGATGCGTCACGGCAGGCCGCGATCGAGGCGATCGGGGCCGACTGGCCCCGCCGATACGAGGCGCTGGGCGTTCCCCATGACGGCGGGCGCCGCTTCGAGCAACCCATGCGGGCTTGGTGCTTCCACCGCTCGTGAGTTTTCTGGACCCTTTGCCCATGATGCGAGACGAGTTGAGCTTGCCGGACGTCGTCCTGTTCGACCTCGGCGGTGTGCTCATCGACTGGGACCCCCGCTATCTCTACCGCAAGCTGGTAGCGGACGAAGCCGTCATCGAGTGGTTCTTGAGCGAGGTGTGCTCGGTGGAGTGGAACGCCGCGCAGGATGCGGGCCGGCTCTGGGCCGACGCGGTCGCCGAGGCCACGGCGCGGCACCCGGAGCAGGCGGCGTTGATCGAGGCCTATGCCGCGCGCTGGCCCGAAATGATCCAGGGGCAGATCGACGAGAGTGTGGCGGTGCTGGAGGCGTTGGCGGCGCGGCAGGTGCCGCTCTACGCCCTAACCAATTGGTCGGCCGAGACCTTTCACCATGCCCGTGCCCGGTTCGGCTGGCTGCGCCACTTCCAGGACATCCTGGTGTCGGGCGAGGTTCGGTTGAAGAAGCCGGACCCTGCCATATTTCGTTTGATGTTGGATCGGATGGGCGTAGAACCAGCCACCGTGCTGTTCATCGACGACTCGGCGGCGAACGTGGCGACCAGTGCGGCCCTCGGTTTTCAGACGATCCACTTCACGTCGCCGGCGATGTTGACGGGGGATGCGCGCATTCGCCGCCTTCTCGGCGCGCCGAGAGCGAGTGCCGCCTGATGCCTTCTGGCCGCCCCGGCTGTAGGAACCATCGAGGTGCAGATGCCTGAAATCGCCCAGGTTCTCTCACCGGGTGACGTGCGCTTGCGCGTCGAAGCCACGAGTAAGCGCCATCTCATCAGCGAAATTGCCGCGACGTCGGCGCGTACCTTCGGCCTCGACCAGGCGGCGGTGGTGACCGCGTTGACCGAGCGCGAGCGCTTGGGCTCGACCGGTGTGGGGCACGGCGTGGCCCTGCCGCACGCGCGTTTGCCCGGCGTGTCACGGTTGCTGGGCCTCTTTTGGCATTTGGCCACGCCGATCGAGTTCGACGCCATCGACGACGAGCCGGTCGACCTCGTGTTCGTGCTGCTGGTGCCGGACGACGCCGAGACCATGCACCTCAAGACGCTGGCGAAGATCGCCCGCCGGCTGCGCGATCGCGAGCTGCGCAACCGCCTGCGGCAATTCGAGGATCCCAAAGCCGCTTGGCGGGCGCTGGTGGGCGATCCGAGCGTCGAGGCGGCGGCCTGACCCGAGCCGCACCTCGGGCCTGCTTGTCGTCGGATCATCGCCCTCACCGCGCGCGACGCGCCCATCGAACGCAACCCAGCCAAAAGGGGGCCTTTGGTTTTTGCCGCCAAGCCGCCTAATTGAACGGGGTGGAGGGGAGCCTTATGGCGAGCGTGGTCATCGTCACCGGACTGGCAGGCGCAGGGCGCGGCACCGCACTCGGCGCCTTGGAGGATTGCGGGTTCGAAGGCGTGGACAATCTGCCCGTCGGTTTGATCCGCACCGTGGTGGAGGCGCGGGAGCGCGACCCGCAGCCGCTGGCGATCGGGATCGACGGCCGGTCGCGACACTTCCATGCCGAGACGGTAGAGGCTCTTCTGCTCGAGCTGCGCGCCGATGCGGCCATCGACCTCCAGGTGATCTTTCTCGACTGTGACGACGACGTCCTCGTGCAGCGGTTCAGCGAGACACGCCGGCGGCATCCCTTGGCCGATCGCCCCGTCACCGACGCCATTGCCCGCGAGCGGGAAGTGATGCGCGGCATTCGCCGCATTGCCGACATGCACATCGACACCAGCCGGTTTTCGGTGCACGATCTGCGCCGCTGCGTGATGCAGCGCTTCGCGCTGCCGGCAGCCGAGGGGCTGCGCGTCGAGCTCGTGTCGTTCTCCTACAAGGTGGGGGTGCCGCGGGAGGCCGACCTCGTCTTCGACGTCCGCTTCTTGAGCAACCCGCACTGGCAGCTGGAGCTTCGCCCGCTGACCGGCTTGGACCCTGAGGTGCAGGCCTTCATTCGGCAGGACGAACGCTTTAAACCCTTCACCGACAAGCTTTTGGCGCTGCTCGACTACCTGCTGCCGGCCTATCGCGACGAGGGCAAAAGCTATCTGACCGTGGCCTTCGGCTGCACCGGCGGCAAGCACCGCTCGGTCTATCTGGCGGAGACGGTGGCGCGCCACTTGAGCGGTGCCGGGTGGAACGTCGGCTTGCGCCATCGCGAGCAGGGTATCATCAAGGCAGTGCCGCCGGATGCCTCGCCACCCGCGCGGCAGTTGGAGACGGCGTCGTGATCGGTTTGGTCCTCGTCACCCATGGGCGGCTGGCACTGGAGTTCCTGGCGGCGATGGAGCACGTCGTCGGGCCGCAGGAGCAGATCAGGACCGTGTGCATCGGCCCGGACGACGACATGGAGCAGCGCCGGGGCGATATTCTGGCGGCGGCGAACGAGGTCGACAGCGGGGCGGGGGCGGTGCTGGTGACCGACATGTTCGGCGGCACGCCCTCGAATCTGGCGATTTCGGGCATGGAGCGGGGGCGGATCGAGGTGATCGCCGGGATGAACCTGCCGATGCTGATCAAGCTCGCCGAGGTCAGGCGGGCGGTTTCGGTCGACGACGCGGTGAAGCAGGCGCAGGACGCCGGGCGCAAGTACATCGCCGTCGCCAGCGCGCTGCTCGACGTGGGCAAGGGCTGACGCCTTGGACGCGCCCCCACCCTCGATGCGCCATACGCGCAGCGCCGAGGTGATGATCTGCAATCGGCGTGGCCTGCACGCCCGGGCTGCGGCGCTGTTCGCCAAGACCGCACAGGAGTTCAACGCCGAGGTCACCGTGATCAAGGCGGACTTCGCCGTCGACGGGGCATCGATCATGGACTTGATGATGCTGGCGGCGGGGGCGGGCACGGCCCTGCGCATCGAGGCGGTGGGCGTTGATGCCGAGGCGGCGCTGGCGGCGCTGGTGGCCTTGGTCGAGGCGGGATTTCACGAGCGCGGCTGATCTTTCGGCCGGCGCGGCGCGTATCTCGGGGGCGGTTGCGGCCGCCAGGCGCTTGCGAGCGCTTTGGGGGTCGTGTTTAACCCGCGCCAACTCTTGCCGCATCGAGGAACGGGAATGGCCCAGGACTACAAGGTCAAGGATATTTCGCTCGCTGCCTGGGGGCACAAGGAGGTCGCCCTGGCCGAGCGGGAAATGCCGGGCCTGATGGCACTGCGCGAGGAATTCGGTGCGAGCCAGCCCTTGCGCGGTGCGCGCATCGCCGGCTGCCTGCACATGACCATCGAGACCGCCGTCCTGATCAAGACCCTGGTCCATCTGGGCGCGTCGGTGCGCTGGTCGTCGTGCAACATCTTCTCGACCCAGGACCAGGCCGCCGCCGCCATCGCCGACCTCGGCATCCCCGTCTTCGCCTGGAAGGGCGAGACCGAGGAAGAATACGACTGGTGCATCCGCCAGACCATCGACGGCCACCCCGAATGGCGCCCGAACATGATCCTCGACGACGG
>RECO01000111.1 GCA_007694015.1 Geminicoccaceae bacterium | reverse complement strand
GTCGTTGGCGTCGTATCGCCAAAAGCCGAGGCCAGCAGACCGATCCGAGCAGCCGGAGAGTAGCGGCTTGATCCGCGCGAGGTCGGCGAGGAAGCGCACGTCGACGCTGAACCCGGCGAAAACAGCCGGCCGTACCGGGCCGGTGGGCAGCAGCTGGGTGACGTCGGGATAGGGGAACCTGCAGCGAGGCGCATGAACCGGCCCACCCTCACCGGGCCGCAGCACGATGGTGCCCGCCTCTTCGACCTGGATTGCCACCAGCGTTCTGGGCTGCAGCCTCCGCTTGGTCGCCTCCAGAGCTGCACGCGGCACGAGAACGCCGGACATGGTGCCGTGGTCACGCGGCCAGGTTCCCCAGCAACGCGCTGCCCGGTCGAGCCCGACCGACATCCGACAACCGTCGGTGGCCACGATGCGCACGCCGATCCGATCGGGTGCTGGCGTCACGAAGACCCCGCCCAGTTCGGGGCGAAACCGGTCACGGTGAGTGAAGAGACTGGCGACCACGGCCGCGCAAGCTAATGCCTGATGCCCATGCACCAAACTCGTGCGTCGCCCCGAACCACGCACGCCCATCCGACGACGTCGTCGACGGGCTACCCAAGGCTGTACTGGTGGTCGTTGGCACGGCCGTTGCTAGCCGTGGCTGGGGAGGACCAACGTTCCATGAAGCGTGACGTGATACCCGCACGGCAGGGTAAGGCCGTTCGTCTCGATGCCCGACAGCACATCAAGGTCGTGAACACCTATGGGCAGCAAGTGCTCGATACTTGGGCGTTTCGAGCCCACGACGTCGGCGAATACCTCTCGATGGAGCACACCCGATCCCGGAACAGTACGATTTACGTGCAAGAGGGAGCCACCCTCGTGAGCACGCGACGGCGTCCCATGCTGACGCTCGTGGAGGATCGCTCTCCGGGCAACCACGACACGCTGCTGTGCGCATGCAGCGCGGAGATCTACCAGGAACTCGGCTGCACCGAGTACCACCGCAATTGCGAGGACAACCTGCATGCGGCTCTCGCCGAACTCGGCCTCGAGATCCCGTGCACGCCGGCGCCACTGAATCTATTCATGAACACACCGGCGCTTGCCGACGGACGCATCGACCGACGCCCTCCGGCCGCCGCAGCAGGTGACTACGTCATTCTGCGTGCCGAAATGGACCTCATCTTGGTTTTCTCCGCCTGCCCGCAGGACGTCACCGTCATCAACGGGCTCGATCGACCCCCGCGTGACGCCGCCTACGTCGTCACATGAGCGGATCGACAATCCTCGAAGTCACCGACCTGACGAAGGCCTACGGAAATCATCAGGTTTTGTCCGGTGTTTCGTTGACACTGCAGGCGGGCGAAGTCGTGGCACTGATAGGAGCGAGTGGCTCCGGGAAGAGCACGTTGCTTCGCTGCGTGAATTTGCTCGAGACACCCTCGGGCGGGACGATCCGTTTCCAGGGCGACGTCGTCGACTGGCGCCGCCGTCCCGGCCTCCTCCGCGGCTACGGCCATCTTACGGGGTTGCGCACGCGAATTGGGATGGTGTTTCAGCAGTACAACCTCTGGCCTCATCTCACCGTGCTGCAGAACGTGATCGAAGGGCCGATTCGGGTGAAGCGCCTCGGTCGCCACGAGGCCGAGGCGCGGGCTGAATCGCTTCTCGGTCGGGTCGGCCTCATCGAAAAGCGGCATGAGTACCCGTCACGTCTCTCCGGCGGCCAGCAACAGCGGGTGGCGATCGTCCGCGCGCTCGCGATGGAGCCGCAACTGATGTTGTTCGACGAGGTTACGTCGGCACTCGATCCCGAACTCGTGGGAGAGGTACTCGCACTCATGGCCAGTTTAGCCCGGGATGGCATGACCATGCTTGTAGCGACTCACGAGATCGCCTTTGCTCGTGACGTCAGCCACCGGACCATCTTTCTCGATAGTGGCCGGATTGCGGAAGAAGGTCCGTCCAAGACGATGCTGGCGGCCCCAAGTGAACTCCGGACCCAACAATTCCTAAAGCGGGTGCTGCATCATGACCTGACGACCGAGGCTAGCCGCACATGAGCCTCGATCTCATCGAAAGAGCGGTTCGCTGGTGGGCTTCGGTCGAAGCCTACATTCCGGGCTTTCTCGGGGCAGCTTGGCTCGCCTTCCAGATCACGCTTGTCATCATCGCGCTTACCTGGGCTTTCGGCCTGCTCGCCGCACTGGGCAAGATTTCACCTTATTGGTGGCTGAGGTGGCCTGCTGGATTCTATGTCTGGTTCATCCGTGGCACGCCGACCCTGATACAGGTCTTTCTTTTTTATTTTGGACTGCCGCAATTGGGTGTCCGTCTGTCGCCCTTCACTGCCGGTGCGCTCGCACTCGGCATCAATGGTGGCGCCTACGTTGCGGAGATCATCCGAGGCGGCCTTCTGGCAATTCCCAAAGGGCAGATGGAGAGCGCTCTGGCTATCGGCTTGACCCCTCTGCAAGCCATGACACGCATCATCCTGCCTCAGGTCTTTCGCATCATCCTGCCGCCGCTCACCAACGAAGCGGCAACCACCCTCAAAAATACATCATTACTTTCTACGATTACGATTATGGAACTAACGCTACATACGCAGCTGGCCATCGCAGCAACCTACCGACCATTTGATTTTTACATCATTGCGGCCATCCTCTACCTCATTATGACGACCGCACTAACCCAGCTCGCCGCGTGGTTGGAGCGGCGCTACCGAGTGGCGTACTAGGCGCGAGTGACCCTATGACCATCGTCGATTCCCTTGCCGTACCGCGTTTCGTCGGCGTCCCCACCTTCATGCGGCTGCCACTGACGACACTCGAGGGGGCCGCCGGCGCGGATATCGCCATCTTCGGCATTCCCAGCGATAGCGGGGCGCCTTACCGAACGGGCGCCCGGTTCGGCCCGAACGCCATCCGCGCGCAGTCGGTCATGCTGCGGCCGGTCAACCCCTATCGCGGGAACGTCCACGTCTTCGAAACGCTCCAGGTGGTCGACGCCGGGGACAGTGCGGTCGTGCCAGGCTACCAAATCGAGACGATGTCACATATCGAGCAAGCGACCTCGGCATTGGTCGAGAACGGCTGCATCCCCTTGGGCCTTGGTGGCGACCATTCGATCAGCTTGCCGGAGCTGCGCGCCCTGGCCAAGCGCCACGGCCCGATGGCGTTGGTCCACTTCGATGCGCATACCGACACCTGGGACCGCTACTTCGACGATCTGCCTTACAGTGCGGGCACACCTTTCCGTCGCGCGGTGGAGGAGGGCCTGATCGATGCCGGCCGCTCCATTCAAATCGGCATGCGCGGCTCGCTCTTCCGCACGACCGATCTCACGCAATCCCTCGACCTCGGCTTCGACGTCGTGACCACCGACGAAGCGCTCAACCTCGGGCCGCCGGCACTCGGCCGGCGCATCGCCGATCGGGTCGGGCGAACGCCGGCTTTCATCAGCTTCGACCTCGATGTCGTCGATCCGGCGTCGGCGCCGGGCGTGCAGACCCCGGAGGCCGGCGGCCCCAGCGCCCGAGACGTCCTGACCTGGTTGCGCGCCTTGCCAAGCCTCGATCTGGTCGGCGCCGACGTGGTCGAGACCAATCCGCTGTTCGACGGCCCCGGGCAGGTCACGGCGCTGCTGGCAGCGACCGTTGCGCTCGAAATCCTTGCCCTGGTTGCCACCGAACGGACTTCTGCCGGGGATCGGCCTCGGCAGCGTTGATCGAAAGGATAACCCACCATGCTGAACCGCCTGCTCGCCATCAAGGCTCTAGCCGTTGCGCTCGTCGCCATGATGCCCGCAGCTGCTGCCGACTTGGAGCTGAACACGCCGGGCAAGCTGACGGTTTCGACCGAGGGCACGTTCCCACCGTTCAGCATGCGCGCCCCATCGGGGCAACTCGATGGGGTTGAAATTCGGCTCTGGACCGAGATCGCCGAGCGATTGGGCCTGGAGTACCAGCCGCTGGTGATGCGCTGGGAGTCGACGCTCGTCGGGCTGCTTGCCGGACAGTTCGACGTGATGGGAACCACGATGGACATCACGCCGACGCGGGCGGAGCAGATTCTCTACTCGGACGGCTGGCTTCAGTCCGGCGGCGTGCTGGTCGTCCGCGAGGGGTCCGATATCGCGAGCGTCGAGGATATGGCGGGCCGCATCATCGGCGCGTTGACCGCGTCCACATACATCGAGCACGCGCAGCCGTTCGGCCCGGCCGCCGTTCGGGCCTACCAATCGGAGAGTGACGCCTTGCAGGATCTCGTGAATGGCAACATCGAGGGCGTCGTCACGGACCAAGTCGCGGCCGCCTACGCCATCAAGACCTCGGGACTGCCGCTGCGGATCGCTGAAGGCTTCGTCAGCGAGGTGCAAAAAGGCTGGGGCTTCCAAAAAACCCGGCCGAATCTCGCGCGGGCCGTTAACCAAGCACTGGCCGACATGAAGGCTGATGGAACCTATGCAGCGATCATGACCGAAATCCTCGGTATCGTTCCCATGCCGGCCGACCCCATCCGCAGCAATTTCTGATTCCCAACTCGCCCCGGCTGAACGCCGGGGCACGACACGACCATGTCGAACGATTCGGCTGCAACTTGAGCCATGCAGGCGCGGAACTCACCAGGGAGGGTCGACGAACGCAGCTTTCGCCACGGAGGAGCAGGCCTTACAAAGATGGTGGCCTGCATCATGGCGCTCACCCAAGACGCGTGAAGACCCCTGCCATCACCACCGAGACGTAGCTCCGTGGCATCCGAATTCGAGTTGACGGAGCCGTTGCTGCCGCACTGTCGGGAAACATGTTCACCGCCCGCGGACGGCATAGGCATGGTTGGCACGGTCCTGCGGTAAAGCCTCCTAGCGAGGACCAGCTAAAACAGCTATTCTAACCGCATGCGCACGATCTCGTCTCTCGACGCGAAGAACCGCTTTGGCCAGTTGCTGGAGGCCGCCCAGCGGGCGCCGGTCACGGTCACCAAACAGGGTCGCCCGGCCGCGATCGTGCTGTCGGTCGAAGACTACGAACGCATGCGCGGCGCAGCGTGGCAGCGTCTCGGAGAGACCATGGCGGCAGCCCGTCATGAGGCAAGTGATCGCGGCCTCACCGACGAGCAGCTGGATGCGCTGCTCACCGATGAAAGCTGAGCGCGTCGTCATCGACACGAACGTCCTCATCAGCGCCCTGCTGCAGCCCAGCGGGCGGACGGCTGCCGTTCTCGAAGCAATCCGCGACGCCAACGGCATGCTGCTGTTCGCGGACGAGACCTTCGACGAGTTGGCCACTCGGCTCATGCGTCCGAAATTCGACCGCTATGTCGAAGTGGCGACGCGCCAACGTTTCATTGCGGACGTCGCGGCCGTCGCGGCGTGGGTGACCATCACGGACACGGTGCGCGCGAGCCGTGATCCCGCTGATGACAAGTTCGTCGAGGTGGCAGTGAACGGAGCGGCGGACTGCATTGTCAGCGGCGACGGCGACCTGCTCGATCTCGACCCCTTCGGCGATCTGCGCATCCTGGCTCCACGTGCGTTCCTGGAACAACTCGGATTTCCGCCGCAATCTCAGAGCGATCGAGCATAAACTGGTGATCAAGATGCACGGAAGCGGCGGTCGTCACGCCGCCCGCTCGTCCGACGCTTCGGGAAGCTTCCCCGAGCCCGCCTGTCGCGTCGCCAGCAAGCCGTTCCAACAACCGATCTCGTCGAGGGTCACGAGGAGCGCCCGCGGCGGCGCGTCGTCGTTGGCGTCGTATCGCCAAAAGCCGAGGCCAGCAGACCGATCCGAGCAGCCGAAGAGGAGCGGCTTGATCCGCGCGAGGTCGGCGAGGAAGCGCACGTCGACGCTGAACCCGG
>RECO01000136.1 GCA_007694015.1 Geminicoccaceae bacterium | reverse complement strand
ACAACCGCGGCCAAGCCCACGAGAACGGGGCCATCGAGAGCCGGCATGGTCATCTCAAAACGGCGATCGAGCAGGCGCTGCTCCTGCGCGCCAGCCGCGACTTCGAGAACCTCGACGCCTATCGTCGCTTCGTCGCCGAGCTGGTCGGCCGTCGCAACGCCCGCCGCCGGCCGCAGATCGATCTCGAGCGCCGCCACCTCCGGCCGCTGCCCCGCCGCCGCACCACCGACTTCGACGAGGCCACCGTCCAGGTCACCTCCAGTGGCGGCTTCCTCTTGCGCAAGGTCTTCGACACCGTGCCCCACCCGTGGCCTTCGGCCACGGGAGCGCAACAGATCGCTCGATCGTCGCCTGGACGATCGAGGGGCAGCTCGTCGGCCATCGCCTCCACGTGCGCCTCTACGATGACCGCCTCGAATGTTTCCTCGCCACCAGCCACATCCTCACGCACCGTCCGCCGCAGGCGGACGGCAAAGTCGAGACGCAGCGGTCCGAAGGACCGCTGCAGCCGCGCGGCCGGGCGCCGAAGAAAGGCCGCGGCGGCCATGCCCATGTCGTCGACTACCGCCACGTCCTGCACAGCCTCCGGCGCAAGCCCCAGGCGCTCCTGAACTTGGTCTATCGCGACCAGATCTTTCCGCGCGACGCGTACCGCCGGGCCTTCGAGGCTTTGCACGCGGCCGAGACGCCCGCCGTGGCTTGCCGCAAGACCGTCGCACTCCTGCGCCTGGCCCACGAACACGCCTGCGAGGCGGCGCTCGCCCAGGCGCTCGAGCGCGTCCTCGACCGCGGCGAGTTGCCCGATCCCGAGGCCCTCGCCGCCGAGATCGCGCCCCCACCCGATACCGTGCCCGACGTTACCGTCACCATGCCGACCGTTGCCGTCTACGACGGCCTGCTCGAGGGCGGGGAGGTACGGCCGTGACCAAGACCCGCAACCTCGACGTCGAGGTCGCCGGCCTGCCGCTCATGCTCACCGAACTCCGGCTGCCCTCGATCGCCCGCCTCTGGCCCGAGTTCACCCGCCGCGCCGACGAGGAGGGCTGGCCCGCCGCGCGGTTGCTCGCCGCACTCGCCGAGATCGAGCTCGCCGACCGCGCCCGGCGTCGCATCGAGCGTCACCTCGCCGAGGCGAGGCTGCCCGCCGGCAAAACACTCGCCAGCTTCGACTTCACCGCCGTGCCCATGCTCTCCAAAGCCCACGTCACGGCACTCGCCGCATGCTGTGGCTGGATCGACAAGGGCGCCAACTTGCTCGCCTTCGGCCCGCCCGGTAGCGGCAAGAGCCACGCCGCGGCAGCCATCGGCCACGCCCTCGTCGAGACCGGCTACCGTGTGCTCTTCACCCGCACGACCGACCTCGTCCAGCGCCTGCAGGTGGCCCGCCGCGCGCTCAACCTCGAGGCCGCCATCGCCAAGCTCGACAAATACCACCTCTTGATCCTCGACGACTTCTGCTACGCGCGGAAGGACCAGGCCGAGACCGGCGTCCTCTTCGAGCTCATCGCCGCTCGCTACGAGCGACGATCCCTGCTCGTCACCGCCAACAAGCCCTTCGGCGCCGCCGCCGCGCGCTTGCTGCGCGCGGTTCCTTCGGAAATGGATCGATCGTCTGCTGACGATCGATGGAACGAAGTCTTCCCTGACCCGGCGATGACCGTCGCCGCCGTCGACCGCCTCGTCCACCACGCCACCATCCTCGAACTCAACGTCGAGAGCTATCGCCGCCGTACCGCCCTGTCGCGCCCGCGACAGCAACCGCGTCGCGACGGCGACACCGAACGCGAGGTCCGCGACACCGCCCATAGCTGACGCCCACGCGACACGCGCTTGCCACCGCACGCGCCGCGCGACATCCTCCACTCATCCTCATGACCGGTCACCCCACCTGACGCGCACCGGTCACCCCACCTGACGCGCTACAGATCAGGCTTGCCCAGCGACGGGGTTAGGCGTCGGGTCCGTTGGGGTGCGCGCATCGTCCTGCCGTGAGGGGTGGGGCGGAGAGGCGACGCCGACGAGCGCACGGTCGAATGCGTTCACCCCTCCCGCTGGGCCGGTTGACGTGATCGGTCCTGGAGTTGACCGAGCGTGGTTGCGAGCGCGTTGCGGAGCTTGGTCAGGGCACCGGCGAACGCCGCCTCGACGCTGGCGGCGTCGTTGCTGACGGCATCCGGCTGGCGCCCTTCGAGCCGAGCCTCGATGACGCAGCGCTTGTCGCTGCCCACCGCCTTCTGGACGCCACTTTGATCGCTCAGATGCACCTCGATCCGCGTCACGTGCCGGCCGAAGCGGGCGAGACGCGTCTCGATCTCGCCGGTGATCCACGCCGCGAGCTTCTCCCGGCCCTCGATGTTCTTGTCGGTGTTGATCTGGATTTGCATGACGACTTTCCATTGGTGCGGCTGCCGCCGAAGGCGGTACCGTCTCTGTCCCGGGAGCGTGACCCGTCTAGGCCGCCGATGGCGGTTTTCGGAGGATCATCCGGTAGCAGTCGAGGTTGCCCGAAGCGAACTCTTGGGTGGCGCCCCAGAGATAGAGGCGGAACTTGCGGTACTCGAACTCGCCGAACTCGCGAACGACCGCGCCCGCGTTCCGTTCGAGATTCTTCGCCCATTGCCGGAACGTCAGCTCGTAGCTGTGCCGGTCGTTGCACAGCTCGACCAATTCGAAGGGTGATCGGGCGAGTTTGTTCAAGAAATCGTCGAGGACCAGGAACGAATGATTGCCGGCATAGATGTGCCTGACCATGAATGTCGATAGCTCGTATTTCTTGCGCGCGGCGCTGCCGTCGAGAAAGACGAAGCCGCCCGGCTTCAGCAACGCGTCGAACTTGCGCAGCACACGGGCGTAGTCCGGCAGGTGTTCGATGACGCCCATGATGACGATGGCGTCGAAGCGCTCCTCGGAGCGATAGGCGAGCACGTCCTCCAACAGGATGGTGACGCGATCGCGGTACGGCTCCAGCGTTTCTTCGATGAAGGTCTTGGAAACCTCCGAGATGGTCAGCCCGACGAAGTCGACGCCGTGGGCGAGCGCATGGCCGGCGAACGCGCCCCAGCCCGGGCCGATTTCCAGCACCTTCCTGCCGGGGCCGAGATCGCAGGCCCGAACCGCGTAGTCGAACTTGCGCCGCAGTGCGGTCTCCAGCGGTTCGTCGTCAGCGGCGTAGACGCCCTGGCTGTATGCCGGGAGAACCGGGTCGAGGAAGCTCAGGAAGAGCCGCGGATCGAGGTCGTAGTGCGCCCGGATCGCGGCCTTGTTGGTGTAGATCTGGCCGAACAGCAGCGGCTGCAGGAAGCGCCAGGCGGCAACCAGCGGATGGCGGTCGCCGAGCGACGTGCGCAGGGCCAAGGCACTCTGGATGTCGCCGTCGAGGTCGATGTCGCCGCGAAGATAAGCCTCGGCGAAGTTGCCCTCGTCGAGCGACGCCAGGGCCTTGACCGCCCGGTCGCTGCGCAACGTGGCACGGAAACGCGGTTCACCCCGACCGACCCGCCGCACGCGTCCGTCCGGCGCTTCGAGCACGAACGGGGTGCCAGGGTCGCCGATCCGCTCGAGGAAAGGGTTCAGTCGGTCGAAGGGGGTCTGAGCCGCCATATCGGTTCTCCGCCAAGACCACGCGCGTGGCGCCAACGGTCGAATGTCGATCGCATTTTACACTCCGCATTTTAGCAAAAATCCACGGGTCCGTCAGGATGGGAGGCGGCGCCCCATCAGCCAGAGGTAAAGCGCGAGCGCCAGAAAGGCACCGATCATGGCGAGGTTCATCGTGTGGAAGTCGAGGGCACTGGTGCCCGCAACGGTCAAGGCGCTGAACGCGAAGCCGCCCACCAGCGCACCCACCACGCCGAGCGCCAGGCATGCGGCCAAATGCTGACCGCGTGCGCCGAACAATTTGGCCGCGGCCCAGCCGGTGGCGAGGCCGAGGATGAGCCAGACGAGTATCGACATGGACTTGACCTCTGGAGAGCGAAGGTTGGGATGCCGGTGCGAGGGGTGGACGAACCGCGCCCAGCACCGGCGGCGGCGCGTCAGTGCTCGGCGGGCGCCTGCAGCGCGTGCTTCACGGTGATCATTTTGTCGTGGTCGGCGTTGATCGCCTCGTTCACCCGCTTCATCACGAGACGGGCCGATTCCGGGAGAGCCTCGGTGGCAAGTGCGTCGTCGAACTTCGCCTTGATGTGGCTCTCGCCGCTCTCGACCTCGGCAATGACGCTCTGGTCGGTACCGGTCACGGTGTGCTTCAGGTTCAAGAACATGCGATGCGCGGCACCCATCATGCTGCCGTCGTCCTCCGGCTTACCGCCCAGTTTGCGGACTTCGGCCTGGAGGTCGCCGGCGAGTTGTCGGCGTGCTTTCGCGCGGTCGTCGAACAGCGTCTTGAACGTCGGTTTGGCGGCGGCCTTGGCGGCCTCCTCGTACCCGAGCGCGCTGTCCAGCGTGGTCGAGATGAGGTCGTTGAGCGTCTTGACGTGCTTGTCCGAAGCCGTGGTCATGATGGGTTCCTTGTGATGATGAGAAGGGCTCCGCCCTGCCGGCGATCCGGCCGGGTCGAGGGCGCCGTGTCGGGCGCGGCGGCCCCGTGTCCGCCGTCGCGGTTGATGGCTGTCTTAGCGCAATCCAAAGAAGGACAGCAGGGCGATCACCACGACCACCACACCGATGATCCAGAACACATTGTGCATCGCGGCCCTCCTTGGCGCCCGGTGGCGGTTGGTGGTAACAAGAAGATCGCCAACCACCTTTGGTATTTGCGGCCGATGACGTTCATGGCGCACTAACCGAAAGCAGCCCATTCCGGATTTTTTTTGCTGCTGGCGCCTGGTTGGATGCGATGTCTTACCTGTACCTGGACGTCGAGGCGCTCCAGCGCGTCGGCTGATCCGGCGAAGCTGCCGCAGACGGGCACGATCTGGCGCATGTCACGGCCGACGGCGACGGGCACGAGATGGGCACCGCCGATGCTCCTGTTGGTCGGATCGAAGGCGATCCACCCCGCGCCCGGTACGAACACCTCGGCCCAGGCATGGGTGGAGCCGGCGCCGGCGGAGCCGGTGAGCTCGCCCGCCGGGTCGTGCAGATAGCCGGAGACCAGTCGCGCCCCGAAGCCGAGCCAGCGGGCGGCCTCGGCGAAGAGAACGGCGAAGTCGCGGCAGGAGCCGCTTTGCTGGGCGAGCGTCACGAGCGGCGCTTGGGTCCCCTCGTCTTCGCGCGCGACATAGGCGACCGCGCCGTGCACGCCGGCGCCGAGGTCCTTCAAAAGCGCCAGCGTATCGGTCCGCGGGCCGGCCACGAAACCTTGCGCCCAGCGGCTCAAAGAGCCCGCCGGGTCGGGGTATTGGGGCACCGCCAAGGCGCCCAGATCCAGCCGATCGTCTTCGGCATAGGTAAAGGGATAACGCAGGGCTTCGACGGCAATGGCGAACACCGGCCAATGCGCCGCGTGCAGCTCCAGCGTGGCCGTGCCGTCGATCACCAAACGATCGGTGGGTGCGTCGAAGCGGGCCGTGGCCACCGCGTTGCCGAAGACGTCGTGCGCCCAGCTCAGGACCGCTGCGGGTGTCACCGCCAAGCGGAAATCGCAGAGCCGCAGTTCCGGCCCCTCGCGCGGACGTAGCATCAGCCGGTGCGGCCAGAGCTGCACGGGCGCATGGTAGCGAAAGACGGTCCGATGCCGGATCGTCAGCGTACGTGCCGCATCCGACCCTTGCTGGCGCCTCGCGGGTGCCGGATCGGCCGTTTCGTCTGCGCCCAAGATCGGTTTCCACTCCCCAGAACGAAGTCGTTCGGATCGCGTCGTTACGCCGCTACGGCAAGCGTACCGAATTGCCACGGTGGATCATCAATTCTAGAATATCCAATGCTGCTGC
>RECO01000318.1 GCA_007694015.1 Geminicoccaceae bacterium | reverse complement strand
GGCGCGGTTCAAGGCGTCGGCGACGAGGTGCAGAAGGGTTGCCGCAACAAGTGGTATGACTTTTTCACACCCTGTGCGATGGTGGTCGTGAAGGAGATCGATGATGGCCCCTGTCGAGAAGCGAACCGTGAGTCTCCCGGAAGAGCATGCCGCCTTCATCGACCGGATGGTGGCGTCGGGTGCCTATGCCTCGGGCAGTGAGGTGGTCCGGGCGGGTCTGCGCGCCCTCCAGGAGCGTGATGCCGCCGTTGATCGCTGGCTGCGGGAGGAGGTGGCCCCAGTCTACGACGCCATGCAGGCCGATCCGGAGCGGGCGCGGAGCTTGGCGGACGTCTTTGCCGATGTCCGCAAGCACCACGCCAGACGACTGTCGGGGCGCGGTTGAGAGAACGCCCGGTCGATTTCGCCCCGGAAGCCCTCGAAGACCTGATACGGCTCTACGACTGGATCGCGGACGTGGCCTCGCCCGAAACCGCGATCCGGTACATCGACCGTCTGGAGGCCTACTGCCGGGGGATGGGCCACGCCTCGGAGCGCGGTCACAAGCGTGATGACATTCGTCCTGGCCTCCGGATCGCCGGCTTCGAGCGTCGTGTCACCATTGCCTTCACCGTGACCGAAACCCGCGTGACCATCCTGCGCTTGTTCTACGGCGGGCGAAACTGGGAGGGGCTGATCGAAGAGTGAGCCTGGCACGAACATCGGGCGCAAAGGAAGGCCGGTGCTTCGCTGCTGCCGACACGGGTGCTTTACGTTTCGGGTTCGGTGACGCCTTTGTCACGGCGGGACGAATTCGCGGGGTGGGTGATGGATCTTGGGGGGTGGACGGGGGTGGCGGGGCCGGCGCGGCGGGCGATCGACGGGCGGTATGTTCGGTTGGAGCCGTTGGCGCCCTCGCATGCGGCGACGCTTTACGAAGCGGCCACGGCGCCTGGGGCAGCGGACCGGTTTCGCTGGCTGTTCGAGACGCCGCCTTCGAACCCGGGCGAATTCGATTGCTGGATCGAGCGGGCCGCGGCCAGCACGGACCCGTTGTTTTTTGCCGTGGTCGACAAGGCGACGGGGCGCGCCGAGGGGCGGCAGGCGTTGATGCGGATCGACACGGCGCATGGCGTGATCGAGGTTGGCAACATCATGTGGGGGCCGGCTTTGCAGCGGACGCGGATGGCGACCGAGGCTTTGTATTTGTTCGCCGATTACGTGTTCGGGCTGGGGTATCGCCGGTTCGAGTGGAAGTGCAACGATTTGAACGTGCCCTCGAAGCGGGCGGCGGTGCGGTTCGGCTTTCTCCCTGAGGGGGTGTTCCGCCAGCACATGGTGGTGAAGGGGGCGAGCCGCGACACGGCTTGGTTCGCGATGACGGATGGGGACTGGCGGCGGTTGCAGCCGATCTACGCCGCCTGGTTGTCGCCCGACAATTTCGACGCCGAGGGACGCCAGCGCCAAGCCCTGCAGACCTGAACGAAACCACCAAAGGGCGACGGCAGGGCCGTCGCTTGGGGGTTTCCAAGGGGGCCAAAAGCCCCCTTGGCTTGCTTCATGCTGCCGCCGTAAGCCCTACCAATTCCAACGCTTCCTTCTGGTTCTTCTCGACCTTGGCGAGGTCGAAGTCTTGGATGAGGTCCATGAACATGCGGTGCCAGTTGAGTTCGGCGTTGAGGTGGAGGAAGACGGAGCCGAGGCCGATGGCGGCACGGTCCATGAGGACGAATTCGCGGGGTGGGGTGACGCCGCCGAATTGTTTGAGCTGGCGGTGGACGTCGGAGGCCACTTCCTGGCCGTAGCGGCCGGAGTTGGTTTCGTCGATGAGGCGGGAGCGGTCTTCCATCAGGGGCGCGTAGAGGAAGGCGGCCCAGGTGTTGAGGATGCTGACCGCGTCTTTGGAGAGGTCTTTGAAGCCCCAGGCCTCGTAGGCGTGGACGGCGAGGTCCTGGTCGCCTTTGACCAGGGCCCAGTAGAGGTCGATGACGCCGCCGACGAAGCGAGGCGGGAAGATGCGGATGCAGCCGAAGTCGAGCAGGTTGATGTGGTGGTCGTCGCGCACGGTGTAGTTGCCGAGGTGCGGGTCGCCGTGGATGACGCCGTAGTGGTAGAAGGGCACGTACCAGGCGCGGAACATGTTTTGGGCGATGGCCTGGCGGGCTTCGAGGCTGCCGGATTTGAACGCCAGCAGCTTTTGGCCGGTGACCCAGCGGAGCGTGAGGAGGCGCTGGGTGGAAAGCTCGGGGATGACTTCGGGGACGTGGACGTTGGCGGTCTCGCGCAGCATGTGGTGGTAGAGGCGAGCGTTTTTGGCTTCGCGGACGTAGTCGAGTTCTTCCCTGAGGCGTTCGGCGATTTCCTTGTAGATTTCGCTGGTGTCGATGGCTTTGTCGTAGCGCTTGTAGATTTCGAAGATGATGCGGAGTTGGGCGAGGTCGGCTTCGACGGCGGAGGCGATGCCCGGATATTGGAGTTTGCAGGCGACGTCGGTGCCGTCGTGGAGCTTCGCTTTGTGGACCTGGCCCAATGATGCGGCGTGCGCGGCTTCGAGGTCGAAGGCGGCGAAGCGCTGTTGCCAGTCGTTGCCCAATTCGGCGGCCATGCGGCGGCGGACGAAGGGCTTGCCCATGGCGGGCGCTTCGCTTTGCAGCTGGGCGAGTTCGGCGGCGTAGTCGGCGGGCAGCGCGTCGGGGATGGTGGCGAGCATTTGCGCCACCTTCATGAGCGGGCCCTTGAGGCCGCCCAGCGCCGCCCGCAGTTCGCCCGCGTATTTGGTGTTGTCGATTTCCCAGCCGAAGACGCGCTTGCCGGCGTAGCGGGCGGCGATGCCGGACATGGCGGTGCCGACCTGGGCGTAGCGGCGCACCCGGCCGCCGACCGTGTTTTCGGTGTTGCGCGCGCTCAAGCGGGCAGCTCCTGGGCGAGCTGGTCGATCATCCCCTCGACGACGGAGACGCCCTTGGACCAGAAGGCGGGGTCCTTGGCGTCGAGGCCGAAGGGGGCGAGGAGGTCGGAGTGCCAGAGGGTGCCGCCGGCCTTCAGCATGTCGAGGTAGCGGGCCTCGAAGCCTTGGGGTTCGGCCTCGTAGACGGCGTAGAGGGCGTTCACGAGGCAGTCGCCGAAGGCGTAGGCGTAGACGTAGAACGGCACATGGACGAAGTGGGGGATGTAACTCCAATAGGTCCGGTAGTCGTCGGTGAAGTGGAAGGCGGGGCCGAGGCTTTCGGTTTGGACGGCGAGCCAGAGATCGCCCAGGTCGTCGGGGGTGAGCTCGCCCTCCTTCCTGGCATCGTGGACGCGGCGTTCGAACTCGCAGAAGGCGATTTGGCGGACGACGGTGTTGAGGGCGTCCTCGATCTTGCCGGCGAGGAGGACGCGGCGGCGGCGCGGGTCGGTCGTGGTCTGCAGGAGTGCCCGGAAGGTGAGCTGTTCGCCGAAGACGGAGGCGGTTTCGGCGAGGGTGAGGGGGGTGGAGCACATCAAGGGGCCCTGGGCGCCTGCGAGCACCTGATGGGCGCCGTGGCCGAGCTCGTGGGCGAGGGTCATGACGTCGCGCGCGCGGCCTTGGTAGTTCATCAGCACGTAGGGGTGCACGCTCGGCACGGTGCCGTGGCTGAAGGCGCCCGAATCCTTGCCGGGGCGGAGTTCGGCGTCGATCCAGTTCCTGGTGAAGAAGTCGTCGAGGATGGTGGCGATTTTGGGGGAGAATCCCCGATAGGCGTCGAGGACGATGACCTTGGCGTCGCCCCAGGGGATGCGGGTGTCGTCGTCTTCGGGGAGCGGGGCGTTGCGGTCGTAGTGCTGGAGCTGATCGAGGCCGAGCCAGCGGGCCTTGAGGGCGTAGTAGCGATGCGAGAGGCGCGGATAGGCGTCGCGCACGGCGGCGATCAGGGCGTCGACCACCTCGTCCTCGACGCGGTTGGCGAGGTTGCGCGAGGAGATGGGGCGGGCGTAGCTGCGCCAGCCGTCCTCGATCGCCTTGTCCTTCACCAGCGTGTTGGTGATGCGGGCGAAGAGCTTGATGCGGTCGGCGAGCACCGTGGAGATGGCGCCCGCGGCCTGCTTGCGGACGCTTCGGTCCTGGTCCTGCAGCTTGTCGAAAATCTGCGCGTTGGTGAGCTTTTCGCCGGCGAAGTCGAAGCGGAGGTCGGCGACGGTTTCGTCGAACAGGCGAATCCAGGCGCTGCGGCCGGCGACGGCCTTTTCGTGCAGGGTCTTTTCGACCTCGTCGGAGAGCTGGTGCGGGCGAAAGGCGCGAACGTCCCTGAGCCAGGGGCGGTAGTGGGCGAGCGCGGGCGAGGCTTCGAGCTTGGCCTGGAGGGCGTCCTCTTCCAGGCGGTTGAGCTCGAGGGTGACGAAGAGGAGCGGCGTGGTGAGCGCGTTGATGCGCTCCTGGATGGTCTGGAAAAAGCGGCCGATCTGGGCGTCGTCGCGCTGGGCGGCGAAGCGCAGGCTGGCGAAGGAGTAGGCCTTGCCGGCGATCTCGCTCACATCCTCGTAGCGCTGGATCATGGCGGCAAGGTCGTCGCCCGCAAGCTCGGCGAGCCTGCCCCTGTAGTTGGCCTCGATCGCCTTCGCCTCGACCTCGGCCCGCTCCAAATCGCTCGCCAGCACCGGGTCGTCGGGGCCCTGGTAGAGGTCGCTCAAGTCCCAGCGCGGGGCGGGCTCGGCCAAAGCGGCGTCGGCCATGAAACTCTCCTCGTCGTGATGGTTCGGATATAGGCGGGTTGGGGAGGCGGTTCCAGGCGAGCGGCAGGGCCAAAGAACGGAAGGCAGGGCAAGGGGGCTTTTGGCCCCCTTGGACCCCCGGCAGCGGCAATAGCCGCTGCAGTTGGGGAAAGCGGTGCAATCGTGCAGCTTTTGCTTTGCAGATGCGGCTTCCGGCACCAAAGTATGTGGCCAGGACACGCGCCGATCAGGAGAGTTCGACCGTGCAGCTCGCCCCCAACCTCGTCCAGCTGTTCCACAACGCCGTCGAAAAGCGGGGCGACCGCCCCTATTTGTGGCGGCGCTCGAAGGACGGCTACCACGCCATGAGTTGGAACGAGGCGGCGGAGCGGGTGACGGCACTCGCCAAGGCGCTGCGGGCGAAGGGTATCCAGAAGGGCGACCGACTGGTGATCGTGGCCGAGAACCGCCCGGAATGGCTGATCGCCGACATGGCGGCGTTGACGCTCGGGGCCGTCACGGTGCCGGCCTACACCACCAACACGGTCAAGGATCACCGCTACGTGATCGAACACAGCGGAGCCGTCGCCGTCGTCTATTCCGGGGCGACCGTGGCGAAGACGCTGCTGCCGGCGATCCGCGACGTGGGCACGGTACGGGTGATCATCGCCATCGAGCCGCCGAAGGACGCGGCGGGGCTGGAGATCGTCGGGTGGGACGAGGCGCTGGAGTTGGGGCGCCAAGCCGACGCGGCACCTTTCGAGGCGCCCGACGCCGATGACCTCGCGTGCATCATCTACACTTCAGGTACGGGCGGCCAGCCCAAGGGCGTGATGCTGAGCCACGGCAACATCATCGCCAATTGCGACGGCGCCATCGACCTGTTGGAGGAGCTGGGGGTCGACGACAACGAGGTGTTCCTCTCGTTCCTGCCCTTGTCGCACTCCTACGAGCACACGGCGGGGCAGTTCGTGCCGATGGCGATCGGCGCCCAGGTCTATTACGCCGAGGGCGTCGACACGCTGACGCAGAACCTGGGCGAGGCCCGGCCCACCATTCTCACCTGCGTGCCGCGGCTCTACGAGGTGATGCGGCAGCGCATTCTGGCGGGCGTGGCGCGGACGGGCGGCACCAAGGCCTGGCTGTTCCACAAGGCGGTCGAACTCGGCACGAAGAAGTACGAGAAGAAGCCGTTGAACCCGATCGAGCGGGTGATCGACCTCGCCTGCGAC
>RECO01000280.1 GCA_007694015.1 Geminicoccaceae bacterium | reverse complement strand
CTCATCGGTGTGGTCCTTTCTCAGCCCAGCACGTAGCGCGGCAGCCAGGTGATGATCTGCGGGAAGACCATCATCAAGATCAGTGAAATCAGTTGCAGCAGCACGAACGGTCCGACCGATTTGTAGATCTCGATCATCCGAACGTCGCGGGGCGCCGTTGCTTTCAAATAAAACAAATTGAAGCCGAAAGGCGGCGTCAGATAGGCCATCTCCATGTTGACGATGAACAAAACGTTGAACCAGATCGGATCGAAGCCGAGCTGCACGGCGAGGGGGAAGAACAACGGCATCGTGATCAACATGATGCCGATCGGGTCGAGGAAGGCGCCCATCACCAGCCAGATGAACTGCATGCCGAGCAGGACACCCCAGCGGCCGCCGGGCAGCAAGGTGAGCATGTCGCGCACGAGGCTTTGGGCACCGACCGCGGCGTAGAGGGCGGTGAAGATCGAGGCCGCAAAGATGATCCAGATCACCATGCAGCTGAGGCGCAGCGTGGTGAGGCAGCTTTCCTTGATCGCCGTCCAGTTCAGCTTGCCGTAGATGGCGGCCGAGACCATGGCGCCGAAGGCGCCGATGCTGGCGGCTTCGCTCGGCGTGGCGATGCCGGCGGTGATGCTGCCGAGAATGGCGACGACGAGGATGATCGGCAGGGCCACCGCGCGGAGCGAACGGATGCGCTCGGGCCAGCCGACCCGCTCGGCCGGGGGCACCGGCGGGCCGAGCTGTGGTGCGACGCCGCAGACGATCAGGATGTAGGCGACGAACAGAAAGACGATGACCGCCCCGGCGCCGAGCCCGCCCAAAAACAGCATGCCCACCGAGGTGCTGGTGTAGAGGCCCAGGACGATCATCAAGATGCTGGGTGGGATCAGCACGCCGAGCGCGCCGCCACCGGCGATGCAGCCCAGGCTGAGCTGGCGGTCGTAGCCGTGCTTCAGCATCGACGGCAGCGCCACCAGCGCCATGGTGACGGTCGCGGCACCGGAGATGCCGACGAGGCAGGCGAAAATGGCGCAGACCAGCACCGTACCGGCGGCGAGGCCACCCGGCAGCGGGCCGATCCACTTGTACATCATGTCGTAGAGGTCTTTGGCGATGCCCGAGCGTTCGAGCATGCTCCCCATGAAGATGAAGAGCGGGATCGCCAGCAGCACGAAGCTGGTCGCGCTGTCGAAGGTCCGGATCGCCACCATCAAGAGGGCGTTCGGCCCCCAGAGAAAATAGGTGCCGATGACCGCGGCGCCGCCGAGCGCGAAGACGATCGGCAGACCCATGACCAACAGGATGAGGAACGAGCCGAAGAGCACCAGCGTCGCGAGTTCAACGCCCATGGCGCACGCTCCGGCCGGTGCAGAGGAGAATGACGTCGTCGAGGAACTTGGCGACCGCCTGCAGGCCGATCAGTGCGGCCCCGACCGGCAGCACCACCAAGAAGGGCCACATGATCGGCCCCCAGTCGGTCGCCGTTCGACGGCCGCTGTTGAAGACGTTGGTGAGGTGGGTGAGACCCGTGTCGAACAGCACCCAGCAATAGGCGAAGGCGGCGGCGGCCGTGAGCACGTCCAGCACCGCCCGGCCACGCAGCGGCATGCGCCCGTAGACGATGTCCATGTTGACGTGGTCGCGATGCAGCAGGGCGTAGCCGCCGCCGAGCAGGATGTATCCCGCGAACAGGAACGAGACGAGCTCGTGCCCCCAGACCGTCGGCGCGTTGAACGCGTAGCGCATCAGCACGTCGAACAGGACGAGACCCATCAGCACGAGGAAACCGAAGGCCACCACGGTCCCGACGACGGTATTCAGCCCGCTGACCAGGCGGATGAACGCGGCGATGATCCAGGTCAGCGGATTTCCGGGCACGAACGGCGGTGGACCGTCCGTGTCGCCGATGGCGACCGGGCGCTCGGACATCGAGGGCTACTCCAGAGCGACGACGGGAGATCCGAGCGGCCGCACCCCTCTGGCTACGGCCGCCCCCGGAGGCTCAGAACACGCGCTTGTCGAGCGTATCCCGGGTCCGGGTGATGATCTCGTGGGCGCGCTCTTCGAACGCCGACGCCTTGGGGGCTTCGGCGAACATACGGGCCACCCTGCTGCGCATTTCGGCGACGTCGTCGTCGCTGAACACGCTGATCGTCACGCCGGCTTGGCGCATGGTCTCGAAGGCCTCGGCACTGGCATAGGTCGACGTCGACGCTCGCTCGATGGCGAAGTCGCGGCAGGCCGACTTCAGCACGTGCTGCAGGTTTTCCGGCATGCGATCATACACGGCCTTGGTCATGAACATGTCTTCGCCATCGTATTTGATGGTCGAGGGGCCGATGTAGTACTTGGCGACTTCCTGGAAGCGGCCGGCGACCATGCCATAGGGCGAGCCCCAATTGACCGCATCGACGACGCCGGTGGAAAGGGCGGTGTAGATTTCCTCGCCCGGCATGATCGTCGGGGTTGCCCCGAAGCTCTGGTACAAGGCGGAGCCGAGGCCGGCCGAGCGCACCCGCAGCCCGTTGAGGTCGGCCGGGGTTTCGATCGGCACCCGCGACATGAGCGAGCCCCATTCGTCGCTGTAGACCGGCGCCAGGAACTGCACCCCGATGGTGTGCAGGGCTTCCTCGATCACTTCGTTCAGGCCCGCCTCGTAGAAGAGGTACTCGTAGTGATCGAGCTGGTCGAAGGCGAAGGGCACGCCCCAGGCCCACTCCAGGAAGGGGAACTGGCCACGCCAGTAGACCATGGCGGTGTAGCCCATATCGACGACGCCGTTGCCGACCGCGTCCAGGAGTTGGAAGGTCGGAATGAGCGCGCCGGGCGGGAAGGCGGTGATTTCGATGGCACCACCCGACATGTCGCGCACGCGCTGCACGAAGCGCGGCACGAGGATCTCCCACTCGATCGTGCCGGGGCCGAGGAAGCTCTGCATGCGCAGGCGGAACTGCGGCTGGGCGTAGACACGCTCCGGCATGGGCGTGGTCAGGGCGGCGGCGCCGAGGCCGGCAGCGCCGGCCGTCAGGAATTGGCGGCGGCGTGGACTGGTCGGCGGCATTTCTGGTTTCGACATGGTTTCGTTCTCCCTGATCGTGGTTGCGGCACGGTGGCCGCGTCGTTCGGTCATCGGACCTCTTCGGGCCGTGGACCGATCTCTTCGCCGGCATCCCCGCGGGCGGTGTAGCCGCCATCGACGGGCCACAAGGCGCCGGTGACGAACTCGCTTGCGGGCTCGGCCAAAAAGGCGATCACCCGCGCGATCTCCTCGGGCCGCCCCCAGCGCCCGAGCGGGGTGCGCTCGGCGTAGAGGTCGTGGTCGAGCTTGCCGATAGCGATGGCGCGGCGGTGCACGTCGGTCAGCACGTAGCCGGGCGCGATCGCGTTCACCGTGATGCCGAAGCGGGCATTCTCGATCGCCAAGCCGCGGGTGAGGCCCACCAGTGCTGTCTTGGCGGTGACGTAGCCGAGGCGGTAGGGCGCACCCTGTACGCTCAGGGCGGAGGCGAGGTTGACGATACGGCCGAAGCCGCGCTCGCGCATCGACGGGACGGCGAGGTGGCAAAAGCGGGCCGTGCCGTCGACGTGGATCCGGAGCATGGCCTCGAAATTGGCGAAGGGCTGCGCGTGGTGCGGCACCCGCTCTTGCGGCATGATGCCGGCGTTGTTGACCAGCACGTCCACGGGACCAAGGCGTGCTTCCACCTCCCGAAACGCGGCTTCGGCGGCCGCACCATCGGCGACGTCGGCGACGACGGCATGGCTCTTCGCGCCGGCGGCGGCGAGGGCTCGAGCCGCCTCCACGGCAGCCTCGCCGTTCCAGTCGAGCACGGCCACAGCACAGCCCTTTTCGGCCAAGGCGGCCGAGGTGGCGCGGCCCAGGCCGTTGGCGCCACCGGTCACCAGGGCGACGCGACCGGCGAGCCCGCTCGCCACCACCGCTCAGCCTGCCTTTTCGATGCGGCAGACGGGGTCGCCGACCTCGATGTCCTGGTCGTCGCTCACCAGCACCTGCAAGAGCTTGCCCTCGCAGGGGGCTTCCACCGTCGCGGTCACCTTCTCGGTCTCGACGTCGTAGAGGGCCTCACCCTCGGCGAAGGCCTCGCCCGGTTGCTTGTGCCATTTGACCACCACGGCCTCGTTCATGTTGGCCGAAAGGCGCGGCAATTTGAGCGTGACCTTCATGCCGCTTTCGCCTTGCCGGTGATGTCGAGGACGGCCGCGACGATGCGCTCGGGGTTGGGCAGGAGCTCGCGTTCGAGGTTCGGCGCGTAGGGGAGGCCGACGTCGGGCACCGTGACGCGGCGGATCGGGGCGCGCAGCGCGCCGAACGCCCGCTCGGCGCAGGTTGCAGCGATCTCGCTGGCAGCGCTGCAGGTTAGGCGCGCTTCGTCGACCACGACCAGCCGGCCGGTCTTCTCGACCGAGCGGAGGATGGTGTCGAAATCGAGCGGGACGACGGTGCGCGGGTCGCCGCCTTCAACAGCCCCTTGGCGTCACCGGGCTCGGAGGCGCAGACGACCTTGATGCCGCCCAGGTTCATGAAGAGCGGGTGCATGGCGTCCGAGTGCTGCGCCGCCTGCGAGCGGCCACCGCCATAGGTGGCGATGAAGGTCACGGGCAGGCTGATCTGGCCGTTGGTCATGCAGCGCAGCTTGGCCGCCGGGTTGGCGATGGCGTCGAAGCCCGTGTAGAGGAAATTGCCGTACATCATGTGGCAGACCACCCGCGCCCCGGTGGCGGCAGCACCCACGGCGGCCCCGGTCATCACCGTCTCCGAGATCGGCGTGTTGCGCACGCGCCCGGGCCCATAGGCTTCCAACAGGCCCTTGGTGTCGCCCATGATGCTGATTTCGACGTCCTCGCCGAACAGCACGATCGACGGATCGCGCGCCATCTCCTCCATCAGCGCATCGTTCAGCGCCTGGATCATCCGTTGCTTGGGCATCAGGGGGGTCCTCAGGCGAACATGTGGGCGTAGGCCGCAGCCTCGGGCGGCAGCGGATCGCCGCCGGCGCGCTCGAAGGCGGCATCGACTTCGGCGTCCACTTCCCGATCGACCGCGTCGACGGACGCGGCCGCCACTTCGGCGGCACCGGTCAAGCGCTCGCGCAGCCGATCCAGGGGGTCGCGCTTGGCCCAGGAAGCGATGTCGGCCTCGGAGCGGTAGTCGCGGCTCGAGAACGTGACCTCGCTCTCGACTTGGCCGCGCAGGCGATAGGTCCGGGCCTCGATCAGCGTCGGGCCCTCGCCGGCGCGCGCCCGGGCGATGGCGGCCGCCGCCGTTTGCAGGACGTCGACGACGTCGTTGCCGTCGCAGGTGACGCTCGCCACGCCATAGGGCTTGGCCCGATCGACGATCTGCCCGCTGGTCACCGTCGCGGTCGGGGAAAACTCGGAAAAGCCGTTGTTCTCGCACACCAGGATCAACGGCAGCGACCACAGGGCGGCGAGGTTCAACGCTTCGGCGAGTACGCCCTGATTGCCGCCCCGTCGCCGAAGAAGCACACCGACACGTCGCCGCGTCCCTGCAACTGGCAGGTGAGGGCGGCCCCGGTGGCAAGGCCGATGCCGCCGCCGACGATGCCGTTGGCGCCGAGGATGCCGCGGCTGAAGTCGGCGACGTGCATCGAGCCGCCCTTGCCGCCGCAAATGCCCGTGGCCCGGCCATAGATCTCGGCGATCATCGCATCCAGGCTGCCGCCCTTGGCGAGAAAGTGTCCATGCCCGCGGTGGGTACTGGCGATCCAGTCGCCGTCACGCAAGCCGTCACAAACGCCGACGGCAACACCTTCCTGTCCGATGTAGAGATGCACGGCACCGGGAATTTCGCC
This sequence comes from Geminicoccaceae bacterium, assembly GCA_007694015.1. Taxonomy (GTDB): domain Bacteria; phylum Pseudomonadota; class Alphaproteobacteria; order Geminicoccales; family Geminicoccaceae; genus RECO01. The sequence continues at coordinate 82 of RECO01000280.1, read as the reverse complement.
GCGGTGCGCTGCCGCGCCTATTCTTTCCTCGGCGACACGTATTCTTCGCATCTGCCGATAGAGCGCGAGCAGCCGTTCCGGC
>RECO01000145.1 GCA_007694015.1 Geminicoccaceae bacterium | reverse complement strand
CCCTGCACCCCAGGGACGCCTGCCGCCGTCCCCACTTTGCCGTTGTCGGCCCGAAACGGCCTTAACGCGTCGCTGGGGGGGCAACAGCGGTGAGCTAAAGGCCAGTCCATTGCGCCATGTCTGGCAAAGACCAAAGCTTGGTTCGTAGAGGGCCTTTTCCGCTACACCGATTTAGACGTACATGCCGTAACAAACCTTTGGCCCAAGTCCGACAAGAGATACTTGCAGCGGACTCGTACCCCTGTTTGCTGGCCCTCCGCCATAATCATCTCTTGGTTTCCCTGCTGGTAAATACCCGCGAGCCCGAGTGAGTGGAGATGATCCATATAAAAACTAACATTCTCTGGAAAATCTAAGTCGGCTTTTGGTAGTTCATCTTTTTCAATAGTTCCCCCTTGAAATGTACGCGTCGCCTGATCAAAATCGCTAGTGTAAACAAAATCGTATTGAACCTCACTGAGGAGACGAAGAATTCTTGCCTCATCCGCCGAAATCTGCTTTATGAGGTGTGCATAAGAGGGATGGGCTTCGTTAGCGCGCTTCTCGTCCATAGATCGACTTAAAAGTTCTGAAAACATCTGATCTATCGGAGTGCCCTCCGGCTCGTAACGAATACCTTCCAAAACAGGCCCCAAAACCTGGGCCGGTGGCGGCACGCGGTCTTCCCTCGGAACACGTGTTATTGATGTCTCAAGAAAATCTCGGAATCGGTCCTGCAACAGTCCTGTAAACTGGATCGGCGCCAACACCAGACGCAAGGTCTTTGTGATATCAGCCAACGCGCCGCCGACCTCTTTGACCGATGGCGACAAGCCATCCTCATAGAAATCTTTGATCGGAAACTGCTTTACAAACTCTTTGGCGGTCGCGGTAACACGATCCTCGGCGCTGTCGCTAGTCATACGGATCTCTCAATCAGGCGCTAACCTCTGCCGTTAGACTAGCGCTGCATGTGCGCAGGCGCAAATGAGTTGCAACCCGGTAACGAAGTCTCTTCCGGCTAGTGCCTTCGGGTCAAAAATGGGTTTCAGTACGCCTTTTCTGAGCGGCAATTTCGCTCGAATGCAGCCGCCCCGGTGATTTGAGCTTAGCTGCGCTCTCCGTCGAGAGCCGCCCTGCCGCCGGTCAGACCAAAAGTCCGGTCAAGTAAAGGGTTTCGGATGCCGCTGAGCCGAACTAACGCCTCTTCCTGGCGCACCTCGCACATAGCGGGTTGGTCGGCCTTCGTCCCGAGCAGGCCGGCGAGGGTCGGAGGCGGGAGGGCTTGGCCGGGGCGAGGGCGCAGAGGGGCGGTCGGTGGGTAGCGCGGGCGCGGGTGCTTGGCAGGTAGACGATCTGCCAGGGGTCAGGGCGACGGCAGGATGTCGGGCTCGGGGGGCGGCAATTCCTCGGCCGTGTCCCAACTGTCGACCCATTGGGCCATCGCCGCCGAAGAGACGACGGTGCCGCGGTCGGCTCTGGCGGCGAGGGCTTCGAGGTGACGGCGTTCGGCGTCGAGACGGACCGAAAAGGGTGTGGACTGCATCGGCGCGGCCCCTGCGTCTGACGTCACCCTACGACGTAGGACATGGCCCGGCCGATGTCAGGCCTGCCGTTGGCCCGTCAGCCTCTGCCCCTCCGGCACTCGCGCGCAGCAAGGCGAGGCTGGCGTCGTGGGCAATCCGCCAAAAGTCATGGGGGGTGCGGGGGGCTATCAAGCCCCCTGCCCTTACCCTTCCCCTCGTTCTTACCGGGGGACGAGTTGCCAGAGGCGGCCGGGGTGTTGCATGTGGCCGGCGGTGAAGGCGGCTTCGGGGCCGGCGCCGTAGAAGACGTCGCCGCGGACGGGGCCGCGGATGGCGCCGCCGACGTCTTGGGCGACCATGAGGCGGCGGAGGGGGCGGAGGCCTTCGGGGGTGGGTTCGGTGGTGTCGATCCACACGAGGCCGCCGAGGGGGTTGTGGTGGCGGTCGACGGCGATGGAGCGGCCGGGGGTGACGGGCAGGCCCATCGCACCGTTGGGGCCGCGGGAGCCTTCGACGGGGCCGAGCTCCTGGAAGAAGACGTAGGAGGGGTTTCGGTGCATCAGGCCCCAGGCCTGGTCGGGGTGGGCGGTGCGCAGCCAGGTGTCGATGGCCTGCATGGACATCAGTTCGCGCGGGACGTAGCCGGCGTCGATGAGGTCGCGGCCGATGGCGTGGTAGCCGTGGCCGTTCTGGCCGGCGTAGCCGACGCGGATGCGGTTGCCGTCGGTGAGCTGGACTTGGCCGGAGCCTTGGATTTGGAGGAAGAACTTGGCGACGGGGTCGTCGACCCAGACGAGTTCGAGGCGTTCCTGGGCGAGGGCACCGCGGTCGATCGAGGCGCGGGCGAGGAGCGGCTGGCCGCGGCGGCGCTGGAGGTCCCTGGGGGGCTGGTGGAGGGGGTAGCGGTGCTGGGCGGTGGGCCAGCGCGAGCCGTTGAGCAGCGGCTCGAAATATCCTGTGAAGAGGCCGTCGTAGACGCCGGGGGAGCGGGCTTGGGGGACGGCCTTGAAGTGCTGTTCGAAGAACATGCGGGCGCGTTGGGGGGGCGTGGTGGCGGCGGTGCGGCAGAGGTGCTGCCAGGTGGCGGTGTCGCCGGCACCTTCGACGCCGCCGAGGGGGCCCGACGGGTCGCGGCGGAGGATGGTGGGGCAGGAGACGAGGAAGGTGTCGAGGGCGGCTGGGTGGTCGTCGGCGGCCCAGCCTTGGAGGAGGCTGGGCGAGGTGGCGTCGGGGGTGATGCGCTGGGCGCAGCCGGCGAGGAGGAGGCCTAAGGCCAGGCCGGCCAGGGCCAGGGGTTTGAGGTTTCGCTGGCGGGCCGGCACGGGCGTTGGGCCGCTCAGCTTTCGGCGCTGGTGGCGACGAGCAGCCAGTTCGGGTCGCGGCTGGCGGTGTCGCGGGCGAAGGTCCAGACGTCGATGACCTCGTGCAGGTCGTTGGGGTCGCCGTCGACGATGGCGCCGCTGGTGTTGCGGGTGACGTTGACCTGATCGGTGACGAAGCGGACGGAGAGGAGGGCGCGGGTGCCTTCCATGCGGGCCTCGACGATTTCGGCGGACTTCATGGCGGTGATCTGGGTTTCGAGGGTTTCGCCAGCGGCTTCGCGCTGTTCGATGGCTTCGGCGAAGCCCGCGTAGACCTCGTCGGCGAGGAGCGGGCGGAGGGTTTCGGTGTCGCCGTTGGCGAAGGCCTGGACGATCATGTCGAAGGCACCGGTGGCGCCGCCGAGGAAATATTCGAGGTCGAAGTCGCCGTCGTGGCGGCGGACGGCGTTGAGGCCCTCGCGCAGTTCGGGGTCCTGGACGTGGCCGAAGGGGCCGTCGTGGAGGTCGTCGCGGCCGGGCAGCTTGACGACGTTGTCGGGGGAGGAGGGGGACAGGGGCGGCTCCGGGCGGCGTTCGTGGCCGGTGCGCTTGCCCAGGACGTTGCGCAGCCGCATGGCGATGAACAGCGCCACGGCTGCGAAAAAGATGATATCGATCAGGGGGAAACCGTTTGACATGAGCTTGCGCAATTCGGATGCGTGGGCGGGAGCGACCGGCGGCCGAGACGGCACGCTGCGTTAGATATAACCTCCATCGCCGAAAGTTAAACCGACCAACGATGCCCCTAGCGCTGATCCTGCTCGTTACCTTCATCGTGGTGCCGCTGATCGAGGTGGCGCTGTTCATCCAGATTGGCGGCTGGATCGGCCTGTGGCCGACGCTTTTGGCGATTTTGCTGACGGCGTTGGTGGGCAGCGTGGTGATCCGGGCGCAGGGGGTCGAGGTGGCGACCAAAGCGCGCGCCCGGATGGACCAGGGAGTGATGCCGCTGGAGGAGGGGTTTACGGGCCTCTGTCTGGTGGTGGCGGGCTTTTTGTTGATCACGCCGGGGTTTTTCACCGACGCGATGGGGGCGGTGTTGCTGCTGCCGCCGGTGCGGCACCTGCTCTATCGGCGGGTGGCGCGGCACGTGCGGGTGGTGCAGCCGGGGATGCGGCCGGGGCCGGGCGGCGGGCGGCCGGGCGGGGGGCGGCCGGGGGGTGACGTCATCGACGCCGACTACGAGGTGGTGGAGGAGCCGCCGCGGACGATGCCGCCGCCGCGCGGCGGGTGGGAGCGCAGGTCCGAGCGCGACGAGGACGACGAACGGCGCTGAGCCTGCCCCCCCCTTGGCGGAGGCGATGGGGGCGGCAGCGGAGCGGCGGCAGCGGAGCGGCGGCAGCGGAGCGGCGTTGCCCTCGGCGGCTCGGTGGGCTTAAACCGCGCTCCCAGCGACGCGCCCGGCCGAGGGCGCGCCCCCACCCATCCGCCTTCCGGTTGGCGGAAGGCCCGAGCGGAGACATTCATGGCCGAGAACGAGATCCCCGGCGGTGCGGCACGGCCCGACGCGGCTGCCGACCCGCAAGCGCAAGCGCCGCGTTTGTCGATCGTGGCCCAGTACGTGAAGGACCTGTCGTTCGAGAACCCGCGCGCGCCGATGGGCATGCAGGCGAACGAGCGGCCCGAGATCCAGATCAAGGTGGACAGCCGCGGCCGGCAGATGGAGGCGGAGCGCTTCGAGGTCGAGTTGATCATCAACGTCGAGGCGAAGGCGGGCGGCGAGCCCTTGTTCGTGTGCGAGCTGACCTATGGCGGGCTGTTCTTGATCGCCAACGTGCCGCAGGACGCGGTGCAGCCGGTGTTGATGATCGAGTGCCCGCGGCTGTTGTTCCCGTTTGCGCGGCGGGTGATCGCGGATGCGACGCGGGACGGCGGCTTTCCGCCCTTGATGATCGACCCGATCGACTTCGTGGCGCTGTACCGCCGCCGCGTGGCCGAAGCGCAGGCGCAGGCGCAGGCTGGAGCGGGCAACACGCCGGCCGGCATGCCGCCCGCGGGCAACGCCTGAGCGGGGCCGGTCAGGCCGGGCCCAGCGCTGCCAGTGCGGCGTCGAGGTCCGGGGCGAGGGTGTAGAGGTCGAGCACGTCCGGGGCGGCGAAGCCCGTGACCGTGACGTGCTCGACCAGCGCCCGGAAGGGTTGCCAAAAGCCGTCGACGTCGACCAGGATGATCGGCCGGTCGTGGTAGCCGAGCTGGCGCAGGGTGACGACGTCGAGGATTTCGTCGAGGGTGCCGAGCCCGCCGGGCAGCGCCAAAAAGGCGTCGGAGCCGCCGATCATGAGGCGCTTGCGCTCGAACATGTCGGGCGTGATGGAGAGGTCGGTGATGCCGCGATGGCCGACTTCGCGGTCGAGGAGGCGCTCGGGGATGAAGCCCCGCACCTCGCCGTCGGCGGCGATGGCGGCATCGGCGACGGCGCCCATCAAGCCGACGTCACCGCCGCCGTAGACGATGCGCCAGCCAGCACGGGCGAGCCGGTCGCCGGTCGCCGCCGCGAGGCCGCGATAGTCGATCGGCGTGCCCGTGCGGGAGCCGCAAAAGACCGAAACCGCCTTGGCCAAACCCGTTTCCTCGCCGCCCGTGATGCGGCTCAGGCCGCGGCTTCGGAGGCCGGGGCCACCCGCGTCAGTTCGTGGAAGTCGTCGACCAGCTGGGCGGTGACGCGGCCGGTCTTGAAGGTGAGGTCGTCGACCGCGCGCACGGGCGTGATCTCGGCGGCGGTGCCGGTGACGAACATCTCGTCGGCCTTGGCGATCTCCTCGGGCCGGATGCGCCGCTCGACCACCTCGAAGCCGCGCGCCTTGGCGAGCTCGATCGCGGTGCGCCGCGTGATGCCGTTCAGGAAACGGTCGGGGATGGGGGTGTGCAGGGTGTCGCCCATGACCAGGAACACGTTGGCGCCGGTGGTCTCGGCGACGTAGCCCTCATGGTCGAGCATCAAGGCGTCGCCGAAGCCCTTGGCCTCGGCTGCGTGCTTGGAGAGGGTGCAGATCATGTAGAGGCCGGCGGCCTTGCTGTGCACGGGTGCGGCGGTGGGCGCCGGGCG
>RECO01000317.1 GCA_007694015.1 Geminicoccaceae bacterium | reverse complement strand
GGGCTCTCGCTCGGATCGACCCGCCACATGCCGGCCTTGTAGCGCTGGCCGACATGGCCCGACATGTTGCCCTCGACGTGCAGAAGCTTGCCGATCGCCCCCTCGGCGATCAGCGCGTGCATCCGCTGCACCGCCGGCAGGAAGCGTCGGTTGTGGCCGACCGCGAGCACGATCCCGGCCTCGGTGGCCGCCGCGACGGCAGCCGCTGCACTCTCCCGCGTCAGGGTGAACGGTTTTTCGCAGAAGACCGGCTTCTTGGCGGCCGCTGCCTGGATCACCTGGGCCGCGTGCTGCGAGTGCGGGGTGGCGAGCACGATGCCGTCGACCGTCGGGTCGGCGAGGAGGGCGTCGAGGTCCTGGACCAGGGCGAGGCCCTTGGCCGCCGCGTAGCCTTCGGCATTGGCGGGGGTGCGCGTCGCGGCCTTGGTGAACCGCACCCGTTCGCTTTGCCCTTGCACGGAATCGACCAGCACCCGGCCCCAGCGGCCGAGGCCGACGATGGCGAGATCGATCATTCTGCCTCCCAAAAGGTGACGACGACCCAAAGGGTCGTCGTCGGATCAAGTTTAGCGCGCTGGCAACACGTTGACCGCCAGCGTGTCTTCGTCGGGACGCGGGGTAAAGGTCAACTTGTCGCTGTTGCCGGCCCAGATCGCGGAGAGATTGACGATCGGGATGGCCATGAGATCGTTCATCGTCAACGCCATGGCTTCTTCCAAGAGTTCACGCCGCTCGTCGGCATCGAGTACGCCCAAGGCCTGCTGCACCAGCGCGTCGATTTCCGGGTTCGAGTAGCTGAAATGGTTGAAGACGCCGAATTGGCTTTCCGGGTCCTTGGTATGCACCATCGAACTCAAGATGTACGAAGCTTCGCCGGTTAGCGAACCCCAACCATTCATCATCAAGCTGTATTCCCCGCCTGCCTGCGCCGGGAAGTACACGGCACGTGGGGTGGCGTTTACGCTTGCATTGATCCCCAGGCGCGCCAGCATCGGACCGAGCGCGGCACAGATGGCGCCGTCCATCGGCAAGCGATCGGACGTGCAGTGCAGGTCCACTTGGAACCCATCCGGGTAGCCGGCTTCTGCCAGCAGCGCACGCGCCGCATCGAGATCGTGTTCCAGTGTCGGCAGGTTCGGGTTCCAGCCGTAAAACCCCTCGGTGATGATCTGTGAGGCCGGAACCGCCAGCCCCTCCATCACCCGTTCCGCGATCGCCTCCCGATTGATGGACAGCGACATGGCCTGACGCACGCGCAAGTCGCGCATCGGGTTCTCGGCAAGCGGGGAGCCGTCGTTGGCGCGGACCCTGGGCGTCGGTTCGCGGTAATCGGGAAAGAGCATGAAAATGTAGACGGACGGCCCGGTGAACACCGACTTCGCGGCTTCGCGGTCGATCCGCGCGACATCCGCCGGCGGAACGTAATCGATGAGGTCGACGCGCCCGGACAACAGCGCTGCGACCCGCGCACTGTCGTTGGAGATTTCGGTGAACCTGACCGTGTCCCAAGCGGGCGGTCCCGACCAATGATCCGGCACCGCTTCCAGCACCATCGATTCGCGGGCGCGCCACGACACGAACCGGTAGGGCGATGTCCCGATGGCGTAGGTACCGTCGTTGAAACTGGCGACCGGCGCGTCGAGCGGCACCTCGGAGGGGATCACGAACAGACGGGCCAAGTCGAGAGGCAAGGTAGCCGCGGGGCTATCGGTCGTAATCTCCACGGTAAGCTCGTCGATGGCGCGGGCATCGGCGATTCGCCGGACGTAGGTCACCAACCCGCCATCGGGACCGGCCGCGATCGGGATGCGCCGGATCGAGTGGACGACGTCCTCGGCATCGAGGGCCGAACCGTCGTGGAAGGTCACGCCCGGACGGAGGTGGAAGCGCCAGGTCAGCTCGTCGACCAGTTCCCAGCTCTCGGCGAGGCCCGGCACCAGTTGCAGGTTGTCGTCGCGGGCGGTGAGCGTGCCGTAGAGGTTCTTCATCGCCGAGACGTTGACGCCGATGGCAGAGAAGTGCGGGTCCATCGATTCCGGGCCCGAACGCACGCCGATGGTGAGCTCGGCGGCGGTGAGGGCTGCGGCCGGCGCCATGAGGGACGAAGCGGCGAGCAAGGCAAAGGCGAGCTGACGAGCTTGGTGCATCAAGTTTTCCTCGAAGGTCTCGACCGACCGCGGCGGTGCAACCGGGAGAGGTTGTCTCCGCCCCCTTGATGCAAGACCCGGACCAACCGTGCTGGCATTCGCCTTGCTGGACGCACGACGACGGGCGACGATCAGGGGAGCGAGGATGCGCATCGGCGACATGAATTGGGCGATGGTCGAGCGCTGGCTCGATGACGACGACCGGTGCGTGCTGCCGCTCGGCTCGTGCGAGCAGCACGCGGGGCTCTCCCTGGCGGTGGATGCCATCCTCGCCGAGAAGGTGGCGGTGGACGCGGCGGCCCCCTCGGGCGTTCCGGTGTTTCCGCCGATGAATTATGGTCTGGCGCCCTATTTCCTGGCCTATCCTGGCACCGTCTCCTTGCGCGTCGAAACCCTCCTGGCCGTGGTCCGCGACGTGATCGCGTCGCTACGGCGCACCGGTTTTCGCCGCATCGTCATCGTCAATGGCCACGGCGGCAACGATCCCGTGCGCGCGCTGGCGCAGGAGCTGATGGCCGAAGCGCCGGGGATGCAGATCAAGTTCCACAACTGGTGGAACGCGCCACGCACCTTCGCCCAGGTGCAGGCGATCGATCCGGTGGCGAGCCATGCGTCGTGGATGGAGAACTTTCCCTGGACCCGGCTCGCCAACGTCGCCGCCACGCCAGGCGTCAAGCCGATGTGCGATGTCGACCACCTCCGCACACTCGATCCCGAGCGCGCGCGGGCCTATCTGGGCGACGGCAATTTCGGCGGGGCCTACCAAAAACCGGACGAGGCGATGCTGGCCTTGTGGGACGTCGCGGTCGCCGAGACCCGCGCCGTGATCGAGACGGGCTGGGCGCCGTGACTGCGATCCTGGTCTGGGGGGCCGGGGCCGTCGGCGGCACCATCGGCGCCCACCTCGCCCGCGCCGGCTACGACGTCCACCTGGTCGACCGGGATCCGGCCCATGTCGCCGCCATCAACGAGGGGGGCCTCCACATCGAAGGACCGCTCGCGTCGTTCGGCGTCGGGGTGCCGGCGATGCTGCCGGAACAGGTCGATCGTGCCTACGATTCGATCCTCCTCTGCACCAAGGCGCAGCACACGGCCGAAGCGGCCGACGCGTTGGCGCCCTGGCTCAGCCCGGACGGCTACGTCGCGTCGCTGCAGAACGGCTTGAACGAACACGTGCTGGCCGAACGGCTGGGTGCGGCGCGGGTGATCGGCGCCTTCGTCAATTTCGGCGCCGACTACCAGGCCCCGGGCCGCATCCTCTACGGCGGTCGCGGTGCGGTCGTCGTCGGCGAACTCGATGGCCGGTCGTCCCCGCGCCTCGACCATCTGCACCAAGCCCTGCGCAGCTTCGAGCCCGAGGCCATCACCACCGACGACATCTGGGCCTATCTTTGGGGCAAGCTCGGCTATGGCGCTCTGCTCTTTGCGACCGCGCTGACCGATGCCAGCATCGCCGACGTGCTCGCCAGCGGACGGTATCGGCCTATGTTGACCGCGCTCGCGCGCGAGATGATGGAGCTGGCAGCGCTCGAGGGGGTGGCCCCGCGTGGCTTCAACGGCTACGCGCCCGAAGCCTTCCTCGGCGGTGGCGATGAAGCGGCCAGCTTCGAAGCGATGGTTGCGCACAACCGCTTATCCGCGAAGACCCACAGCGGCATCTGGCGCGATCTCGCGGTGCGGCGCCGGCCGACGGAGGTCGACGCGCAGCTCGGCATGGCGGTCGAGATCGCCCGCCGCCACGGCCATCCGATGCCGCGCACCGAGCGGCTGATCGCCCTGATCCACGATCTCGAAGCCGGCAGGCGCCCGCTCGACTGGTCGACCCTCGATGCGTTGGAGACGTCGGATGCAGCTTGATTTCACCGGCCGCACGGTCCTGGTCACAGGTGCTGCCCAGGGCATCGGCCGTGGCATCGCCCATGCGTTCGCTGCCGATGGCGCCGACGTCTGGGCCGTCGACCGGGACGAGGCCACGCTCGACGCGACCGCCCTGACCGCGCCTCGCCCCCTGACCTGCCGCTGTCTCGACGTGACCGCCGCCGGGGCCATCGACGAGGTCGTGGCGGCAGCCGGCGGCGTCGACATCGCCATCCACGTGGCCGGCGGTGTAGGCGGCCAGGTCGGCCGGCCGGTCGAGACCATCACCGACGCCGACTGGGAGGCCATCGTCGCGGTGAACCAGACGGCGGCGTTTCGGCTTGCCCGCGCCGTGGCGCCGGGGATGAAGGCCAAGGGCTGGGGGCGGATCGTCACCATCACCAGCCGGGCCGGCCTCAGGGTCAGCCTCACCGGCATCCAGGCCTATGCCAGCGCCAAGGCGGGGCAGATCGGCCTGGTGCGCCAACTCGGCCACGAACTCGGCGCCTTCGGCATCACCGTCAACGCCATTGCCCCCGGCTTTCTGCGCACCAACCCCACCACCGAACGGCAATGGGAAGCGATGGGCCCCGAGGGTCAGGCCAGGCTGATCCAGGGCATCGCCCTGCGGCGGCTCGGCCGGCCGGAGGACATCGCCAACGCGGCGCGCTTTTTGGCGAGCGAGGCGGCGTCGTGGATCACGGGGCAGGTGCTCTCCGTGGACGGCGGCGAGTAGCTCAGTCGGGCAGCCACGTCGCCATGGCATCCGCCAGCGCCTCGCGTTGCGCCGCCGGGTCGGTGATGAGCCGCCCGATGTCGACGCCACTGTAGCCGCGGAGGCCGGGCAAGGCCGCCTCGAACAACCGCCGCCGCAGCGCATGACGGCGTTGCACGGGCAGCCGCAACAGCCGCTCCACCATCGCGTTCATCAACGCATCGTCGAACACGCGCTCCCAGGCGTCGCGCTCGGGGCCGAAGCCGAAATCCGGCCGTGCCGCCGCCGATGCACGCAAGGCCGTCGTGGCCGCAAGGTCGAGCTGGCCTTCGCGCACCGCGACGCCGTAGTCGCGGGCCGCCGCCTCGACCGTCACGAAGCCGGCGCGCACGTCGCGCAGTGCGGCCTCCGGATCGCGCGTGAAGGGGTCGCCGAAACCGCCCCCGCCGGCGGTGAGGATGGTGATGAGGTCGCCTTCTTCCGCCTCGTAGACATCCAGCTTGCCGAGGTCGCGGGCGTGGGGCGTGTCGGCATTGACCAAGACGCGGCAGCGGGCACCGGCACCGCCGCCGGCCACGCCCCAAGGCCGAAACACGAAACGCTCGAGGCCGCGGCCCAACACCGCACTGCCGGAGCGGAGAATGCGGAAGCTCATGACCAGACCCGTGCCGCCACGCCACTGGCCGGGGCCGCCGCTGTCGGGACGTAACCCGTATTCCTCGATCACAACGCCGCAATCGGCCTCGGTGCGCTCGAGCGGCGTGTTGAACAGATTGGCGAGCCCGCTGTCGCGGCCATCGACACCGTCGGCGCCGGGACGAGCACCGGTGCCGCCGACGAGCGACTGGATCACCGTGACCTTGCGCGCACCGCTGGCTTCATCGGCCTCGGCGAGCACGGTCGGGACCACGGTGCCGCCGGAGGGGGCTGGCGTCAGCCCCGGCAGGGCCTTGGCGATGGCGCCGACGATGGTGTCGTTGATGCGGATGGCGGTGGCGTGCCGCACGCCAACGGCTGCCGGAAATTCGGGGTTGAGGATGGTCCCCTTGGGCACGCTGACCGTGACGTTCTCGAACAGGCCGTAGTTGAGCGGCACGGTGTCGTCGTAGCTGGCGATGAGGTGCATCAGCTTCAGCGTCAGCCAGGGGTGGCGAAGCCCTCCCGTGGGCACGTTGTAGGCGGTGGTCACCTGCGGGTC
>RECO01000296.1 GCA_007694015.1 Geminicoccaceae bacterium | reverse complement strand
GGGGGGGGGGGGGCGGGGGGGGCCAAACCCCCCCCCGATCCTTCCTTCCTTCCTTCCTTCTCTTCCCTGCCTCGCCCGCTCGCGCGAGCGGGCCCCGGCCGCCTCGACCTCTTGGAGCAGGATCGGCGCGTGGGTACGGTGCTCGCCTTTAGCGGGGGTGGCGAATGAGGCGGAGTTGGCTGGCGGGGCTCGTGGTGCTGGCGGCACCGATGGCGATGGCCCAGAGCTTCGACTGTGTGATGGAGCCGTCCTTGGTGGTTCGGCTCGGCAGCCCGGCGCCCGGACTGTTGGCGGACGCGCGGCTCCAGCGCGGCGATCTGGTCCGAAAAGGCGAGGTCGTGGCCCGCCTGGTTGCCGACGTCGAGGCCGCCACCGTCGAACTGTTGGCCGAGCAGGCGGCGAGCCGCGCCGAGGTCGAAGCGCAGGAAGCCCGGCTGCAGCTCAGCACCGGCCGGCTCGCCCGCAGCCGCACGCTGGCCGATCGCGGCATCGCCTCGCGCGAGCAGTTGGAGGAGGTGGCGGCCGAGGTCGAGGTGGTCCGCCGCGAACTGGCCATGGCCGAGCTGCGCCACCGGCTCGCAGCCCTGGAGTTGGGCCGCGCCGAGCGGGTGCTGGAACAGCGCGCCATCAGGAGCCCGATCGACGGCATCGTCGTCGAGCGGGTGCTCTCGGCTGGCGAATACGTCCCCCAGGACGGCCACATCGCGATCATTGCCGCCCTCGACCCGCTGCACGTCGAAGCCTTCTTGCCGGCGCGCCACTTCCCCTACGTTCACGAGGGCCAAGTGGGCCAGATACGGCCGGCAGCGCCGATCGAGGGCAGCTTCGAGGCCCGGATCACCACCGTCGACCGCGTCTTCGACGCCGCCAGCGCCACCTTCGGCATCCGCCTCACGCTCACCAACCCCGACGCCACCCTCCCCGCCGGCCACCGCTGCCGGCTCGACCTCGACCTCGCCAACCCACCCCGCCAGCCCTGAGCCCACCCACGCACACGACACCGACCGAAAGGCTCATGAGCGTTATGGGTCAAAGGTGGTCCAGGTCGCCGAGGCAGAGTGCTTCGCCTCCAGTTGACCCCATTCGACCCATTCACGGCCAATCGGCTTACGGAATTTTCTGGCGAGATTCGGGGCGGCGTAACGGAAGCCTCCCGCGCGCCGGCCGGGCGCGCCGATAGAGCGGCGGGATTCGGCCAGTTCGAGCCGGTTGCGTCCGCCGAACGCGACGAGCGCAATCCAGATCGAGGTGCGATCGACGTCCGGACTGAAGACGATTCGATGGTCAAGTCCCGCCCACCGTGCCGCACAAACCAGCCCTCGAGAGGCGCGTCGAGCCAAACCCCCGAGAGCGGGCGCTCGACAATTGTAGCCAGGAGGCCATCGAGCTCGTCGAGCCGCCGCTCGGCGGCATCGAAATCGCCGCTGACTTCGAGAATGTGATCGACGCTGCCGTCGATGTCGGCATCGACCAGCGGGTGGCGGATCTGGTGCCAAGCGTTCGAGCTTAACCGCTTTCGTCTCGGCGCAACTTGGACGAGCGCTCGCGGGGACCGCGCGTCACCTCGCCGAGTTCGCCGAGCGGCAACCACGGGGCCGGCGGCAGCGCCAACCGCCGTGTCTCATTTCCGTAGACCGCTACAGCGTCGAGGTGGACGACGCCCTCGCCATCGCCGAGCACGTCGACCTGTTCTTCGACACGTAGGACCCGCGGTTCAGCCTGATCGAACTCCTCCGGGCCAAGTAGCTCGTGGAGGAGGTGCTCCTGTCAGTGCTCGGTAAATTCTCTCCATAAGCGCTCTCCCGTCATCAGCGAGCGTTGCAGCGCGCCTACCCGGTGACCGCTTCTAGCGATGAGTATCCCAAGTTCTCGGCATGATGCCGGCCGGCGCGTTATGCCGTGACGGCAGGTTGGTTGGTTGCAGACTCAATGCAAAGGGGCTGCCTCCGCTTCGACCGCTATCTGCATATTTGAGACGAGCGCTGCGCAGTGCGCATTTCTGCTTCAGTGAGGGGTTTCGGATTCCGGCGGGGGCGGTGTGTTGGCGGCGCGCGGCAGGCTGGGCCGGCGTTCGAAAGCCGCCTTTGGATGAGGCCGCGGGTGGCAGGCGAGGGCGGTCTCGCCTGCCATCCCTCAAAAGTTGCGGGGGGTGCGGGGGGCCATCAAGCCCCCCGCGTTCTTCTTGCCTTTTCTCCCCTTGCGCCGGTCAGCGGCCGTCTTCGGTTTCGCCGGGGTCGGGGGTGGGTTCGCGCCAGCGGCGGACGAGGTCGTTGTCGAGGCCGAGGAGGTCGAGCCAGCGGCCGACCTGGTGGTCGATCAGGTCGTCCAGGCTGGTGGGGCGGGCGTAGAAGGCGGGCATGGGCGGGGCGACGATGGCGCCGAGTTCGGCGAGGGTCGCCATGTTGCGGAGGTGGCCGAGGTGGAGGGGGGTTTCGCGCGGGGCGACGACGAGGCGGCGGCGTTCCTTGAGCATGACGTCGGCGGCGCGGGTGAGGAGGCTCGTCGAGAGGCCGTGGGCGATTTCGGCGACGGTGCGCATCGAGCAGGGGGCGACGATCATGCCGAGGGCGCGGAAGGAGCCGGAGGCGGGGCCGGCGCCGACGTCGGCGTTGTCGTGGACGGCGGTGGCAAGATTGCGGACGTCTTTCACGGTCCTGTCGGTTTCGTAGGCAATGGTCATGGCCGCGGCGCGGCTGAGGACCAAGTGGCGTTCGACGTCGAGGTCCCTCAGGGCCTCCAAAAGTCGAATGCCGTACTGGACGCCACTGGCGCCGGAAAGGCCGACGATCACACGCATGGGCACTGAACTTCGTCTTTGGTCGGAGGAACGGGGGTATGAGCGGCGGTGTTTGACGATGGCGCAGCCCGATTTTCGCCGGTATTATCCCTAATTCTTCGGGACTGGAATGGAGGGTTGTCCGAACATGGCAACATATGAACACCTCGTCAGCTTGAAGGACAAGCACGCCTCGCTCGACGCCGAGCTCGGGAAGGAGCAGCTCCGCCCGATGCCCGATAGCGCCGTGTTGATGCGGCTCAAAAAGGAGAAGCTCCGCTTGAAGGAGCAGATTCTTCGCCTCGAGGAAGAGGCAACCCCCTACCGGGATCGACACGTCCATTAGTCGCTGGTTGCCGGCCGGCGCGCGGGCTCCGGCAGGGGGCCGCCGCCGCGCCGTCAGCTCATGAGTTGAGGCGTTCGGCCTCTTCGCGCAGCAGATTTTTCTGCACCTTGCCCGTCGACGTCTTGGGCAACTCCTTGAACACGATGGTTTTCGGCGTCTTGAATAAGGCCAGCTCCTGGCGGCAGTGGGCGATGAGTTCGGCTGCGGTCGCGGTGGCGCCGGGTTTGAGGGTGACGAAGGCGCACGGGCTTTCGCCCCAGCGGTCGTCCGGGCGGGCGACGACGGCGGCTTCGAGCACGGCGGGGTGGCGATAGAGCGCACCCTCGACCTCGATCGAGGAGACGTTTTCGCCGCCGGTGATGATGATGTCCTTCGAGCGGTCCTTGATTTCGATGTAGCCGTCTTCGTGGGTGACGGCGAGGTCGCCCGTGTGGAACCAGCCGCCGGCGAAGGCCTTGGCGGTGGCGGCTTGGTCCTTCAGGTAGCCCTTCATGACGATGTGGCCGCGCATCATGATTTCGCCGAGGCTGGTGCCGTCGTGGGGCAGCGGTTCGAGGGTGGCGGGATCACAGACGGCGAGGCCTTCGAGCACGGGGTAGCGCACGCCCTGGCGGGCGAGTTTGGCGGCCTTGGCCGTCGTGTCGAGGCCGTCCCATTCGGTTTGCCAGGCGCAGACGGTGGCGGGGCCGTAGACTTCGGTGAGGCCGTAGACGTGGGTGACGTGGAAACCGCGGTCGGCCATGCGTTCGAGGATGGCGGCGGGCGGGGCGGAGGCCGCGGTCATCATGCGGACCGAGTGGGTGATGGGGGCGTGGAGGGCATCGTCGGCGTGGGCGATGAGGCCCATGACGATGGGCGCACCGCAGAGGTGGCTGACCTGCTCTTCGGCGATGGTGGTGAGGATGGTTTCGGCGGTGAGTTTGCGCAGGCAGACGTGGGTGCCGGCCTTCATGGTGACGGTCCAGGGAAAGCACCAGCCGTTGCAGTGGAAGAGGGGTAGGGTCCAGAGGTAGACCGGGGCGTCGCCCAGGTCCCAGACGAGCGCGTTGCCGACGGCGTTCAGGTAGGCGCCGCGGTGGTGGTAGACGACGCCCTTGGGCTGGCCGGTGGTGCCCGAGGTGTAGTTGAGGGCGATGGCCTGCCATTCGTCGGCGGGGCGGTAGGGGGTGAAGGCGGGATCGCCCCGGTCGAGGAGGGCATCGTAGTCGAGTTCGCCCGAGCGCGCTCCGGGTGCGGCGGGGTCGATGATGTCGACGACGATGGGCGGCTGCTCGAGGTCGGCGAGGGCGGCTTGGATGATAGGCGCGTATTCGGTGTCGGCGAGGAGAACCTTGGCTTCGCCGTGGGCCAGGATGTAGGCGATGGTGCGGGCATCCAGGCGGGTGTTGAGGGCGTTCAGCACCGCACCGGCGAGCGGCACGCCGTAATGCGCTTCCAGGAGGGCGGGCACGTTGGGGGCGAGCACGGCGACGGTGTCGCCCGGCTGGACGCCCAGGGCCGCCAGGCCGGCGGCGAGCCGGTGGCAGCGGTCGTGCAATTCGGCATAGGTGGTGCTGCTGCCGGCATAGCGGACGGCGACGCGGTCCGGGTAGGTGGCGGCGGCGCGGTCGAGGAAGGTGAGGGGGGTCAAGGGCTGGAAATTGGCCTCGACCTGGTCGAGGCCGCGTTCGTACGGTGACGTGGCGGCGAAAACGGCCCGGCGATACGCCTGCATCGACCCCTCCTGACGGTTTGGGCAGGGCGTACGCAATGGGCGTGGGGTTGTCCATGCGTCGGCGGTGCGTCAGGGCGCGCCGGTTTGGATCGCGGTGCGTTCGTAGCGCGCGCAGAGCCAGTGGCTGGCAGCCACGAGGACCGTGGTTCCGGGGAGTGCCAAGCGGGCGCCGAGGAGGCCGAACAGGTGTCGCCGAGCAGCTACCCTGACGATCATCGAGAGCGGGTGGATGCGGATGCGGCCGCCGATGAAGACCGGCACGAGGAAGAAGGTGTCGAGCACGTTGGCCGCGCCGAACACGGCAACGACCGCGAGGATCGGCAGCCAGGCGTCGAAGTGGGTGAAGCCGACCACCATGGCGACCGCGAACATGGTGAGGTTGCCGAGCACCGGGATGACGGCGGCGAGGCCGCTCAGGATGCCGATCAAAATGCCGAACGGGAGGCCGATGATCGCGAGGAGGACCGCGTGGTACAGGGCCTGCCAAGCACAGACGATGCCCTGACCGCGCAGGTAACCGCCGAGGCCGTCGCCGACCGTGAGCAGGAAGTCGCGGGCGTCCGCCTGATAGCGGCAGGGCAGCAGGCGGACGGCGGCCTCCCGCATGGCGCGCCCCTCTTTCAGGAAGAAGAACAGGGCCAACGGCACCATGAAGGCGAGGAGGAGGAAAACGACGAAACCGCCGGTGCTGAGGAGGTGGATCAGGCCGGCAGCA
The DNA here is from genome assembly GCA_007694015.1 of Geminicoccaceae bacterium. Classification (GTDB taxonomy): domain Bacteria; phylum Pseudomonadota; class Alphaproteobacteria; order Geminicoccales; family Geminicoccaceae; genus RECO01. Next base: position 407 of record RECO01000296.1, on the reverse strand, counting down.
GCGCCTCGGGCGTCGGGCTGAATTCGCGCAATTGCGCCTGCCAGCTCTCGCTCACGGGCTGCACGCCGGCCAGCCAGGCACCCCAGACGTCGTCCAGCCAGTCGAGGATGCGGGCGGTGTCGTCGAACAGCGTTTCGACCAGGGCGATCCGCCGTTGCGTGGCGAGCGGCTTGACCGGTCTCAGCGCGGGCGCGGCGCCGATGCGGCCCTCGGCGTGTGGCGGCCCCGCCGCACGGCTAGTGCAGCGGCGCAGTCGGACGATTCACGTCCGACCGCGCCAAAGCTGCACGATTCCATCAGGTTAGTGCATCAACGGCGCAATCGGAGCCGAACGCTCCGATTGCGCCTGTGCACTAGAGCGTTTCCCGAAATGCTTGACCATCCCGCAACCCCGCCCGCCGGGATCC
>RECO01000130.1 GCA_007694015.1 Geminicoccaceae bacterium | reverse complement strand
CGCAAACTACATCGCCAACTGTGGCTATCGTCTACCTAACCGGGAAACGCTCTAGATTGGCCGGGCGATCTCGATTGGACACCATCGGGCAGCGGCCAGCGCCGACTGCGGACAGAAGCCCTAGCCCGAGGACCGGATCGACGAAGCAGGGATTGACACCCAGAGGCCCGTTACAGAAGCGGAACGAATCCACGCTCGGCCACCTTGGCGATATAACCTCGCTTCACCTCCAGCCGGTCAGGCGTCGAGAAACTTGTCCGGCGTGATGGTGCGGGGGTCGAGTTTGAGGGCGATGAGGGCGGGTTTGCCGCTGGCAAGCGCGCGTTGCCAGGCCGCGGGGAACTCGCTCGTCGCTTCGACCGTCTCGCCGTGGCCGCCATAGGCGCGGGCGAGGGCGGCGAAATCGGGGTTTTTCAGCTCGGTGCCGGAGCGGCGGCCCGGGTAGTCGCGCTCCTGGTGCATGCGGATGGTGCCGTATTGGCCATTGTCGACGACGATGACGACGATGGCGGCGTCGTGCTGGACGGCGGTGGCGAACTCCTGGCCGTTCATCAAAAAGCAGCCGTCGCCGGCAAAGGCCACCACCAGCCGGTCCGGGTGGGTGAGCTTGGCGCCGACCGCAGCGGGCGTGCCGTAGCCCATCGAACCCGAGGTGGGGGCCAATTGGGTACGGAAGTTGCGGTAGCGCAGGAAGCGGTGCACCCAGATGGCATAGTTGCCGGCGCCGTTGCAGAGGATGGCGTCGGCCGGCAGCGCTTCGGCAAGATAGCGCATGATCTCGCCATATTGCAGCGGTCCCGGGTTGGCGGGGCTCGTCGCCCGCGAGGCCAGATAGCCCTGGTGCAGGCGCTCGGTGTCCTCGGCCCAGGCGGGCTGGTTGGTGCCCGGTAGCGCCGCGAGCGCTTCCGCGGCGCGGTTCAGGCCCGCTGGCACGGCCACGTCGGCGCGGTAGACGCGGCCCAATTCGGCCGGATCGTTGTGGATGTGGACCAGCGCCTGACCTGCCGTGCCCTGGTGCGGGAAGCGGCGGTAGCTGTCGCTGGACGCCTCGCTCATGCGGCTGCCGAGGGTGAGGATCAGGTCAGCCTCTTGGAGGTAGTCGCCGAGCTCCTTGGTGACCGTCAGGCCGACATGGCCGGCGTAGCTCGGATGGTCGTTGTCGAACAGCGACTGGCGCCGGAAACCGCAGCCGACCGGGAGCCGCCAGGCTTCGGCGAAGCGGCGCACCGCAGCGTAGCCCGTATCGTCCCAGCCACCGCCACCGAGCAGCAGAAACGGCTTTTTGGCCGCGGTCAGACGCTCGCCGATCTCGGCGATGGCGGCGGGATCGGGGGCGGCTTCGGTGGTTTTGACCGCTGGCGCATCAACAATGTCGGCCTCGGCGAACAGCACGTCTTCCGGCAGCGAAACGACCACGGGCCCCGGCCGGCCCGAAAGGGCCGTGGCGAAGGCCCGATGCATGATCTCCGGCAGGCGCTCGGGGCCATCCACCTCCACCACCCACTTGGCGATCGGGCCGAAATAGGCCTGATAGTCGATCTCCTGAAACGCCTCACGGCCGGTAAAGGCGCTGTCGATCTGCCCGACCAGGAGCACGAGCGGGACGGAATCCTGCCGCGCGATGTGGACGGCGGGGCTGGCATTGGTCGCCCCCGGCCCGCGCGTGACGAAGGCCACACCCGGGCGACCCGTCAGCCGCGCGTGCGCGTCCGCCATCATCGCCGCACCACCTTCCTGGCGGCAGATGACGAACCGCATTTCGGGCCGATCCACCAAGGCATCGAGGGCGGCGAGGTAACTCTCGCCGGGCACGCCAAAGATCAGCTCGACGCCGTTTTGGGCCAATTGGTCGACGAGGATGCGGCCGCCGGTGCGTGTGGTCATGGGCGAGGGGTCCGGTTGGGTTCGAGGGAAGGGACGCAGGGGGTTATTGGCCTCCCGCACCCCCCGGAAATTTGGCCGGATCGATCAACGGCCCGCAGGCGGGCCGTTGATCGATCCGGCTCGGGGGTTTCCAAGGGGGCCAAAAGCCCCCTTGGTTTCCTGTCTTTTTCTTGGGGGGCCAAAAGCCCCCTTGGTCCTTTTTTGTTGGCCGTCACGTCAGCGGTCCGGCGCGTTCTTCGAGCAGGGTGATGAGGCCTTCGATGCCGCGACGTTGGACGACGGAGCCGAATTCGCTGCGCTGCGAGACGGCCATGCTGACGCCCTCGACTTCGATGTCGATGATGCGCAGGTGGCCGCCGAGTTCGCGCACGCGCCAGTCGATGCGGACCTCCGGCGTTTGGCCGACGACGCGGGACACGACGACCGCGTCGCGCTCGCCGCGGCTGTCGGCGCGGACGATTTCGAGAGCTTGCCCTTCGTAGTCATCGAGGCGGTCGGCGTAGGAGGCGACGACCCAGCGCTCGAAGGCTTCGATATAGGCTTGGCGTTGGCTGTCGGTGAGGTCGCGATAGGGGGCGCCTAGGACGGTGCGGGCAACGAAGGGAATGTCGAAGCCCTCGTGGAGCACCTGGCGCAGCTCTTCGCGGCGATGGGCACGGCTGGTGTCGGACTGGAGGATGGCGGTGGCGCGTTCGGCCAATTCGCTGATGAAGGCGTGGGCAGCGTCGGGTTCGACGGCGGCGGCGGGCCGGGCGGGCAGCAATGCCGCGAGTGCTGCGACGGTGGCGGTGAGCGTGAAGGTGCGGCGCGATGACTGGATCATGGTGTCCTCTCACGGTGCGGCGGCGCGGTGCGCCAGCTGCCGTTGTTGTCTCGGACTTGGGTATCGCTGGGTGGAAATGAAACCGGCTGTGGTTGGCGTTAGCCGAGCGAGGCGGAACGCTCGCGCAGCAAGGCAATGAGGCCATCGACGCCGCGGCGCTGCACGACCGAGCTGAATTCCTGGCGTTGCGAGACGGTCATGCTGACGCCTTCGACCTCGACGTCGATGATCTGCAGTCGGCCGTCGCGGTCGCGCACGCGCCAGTCGATGCGGACCGGTGTCTGGTCCCCGGTCACACGGCTGACGACGCGAACGTCTTGTTGGCCCTGGGCTTCTGCGCCGACGATTTCGAGGCGTTGGCCGTTGTACTCGTCGAGCCGGCTCGCATAGCTGGCCACCAGCCAGCGTTCGAAGGCTGCGACGTAGTCCGCACGTTGCGCCTCGCTCAGCTCGCGGAACGGCGGGCCGAGGACGCTTCGCGCGATGAACGCCACGTCGAAGCCTTCGTTGAGCAAATCACGCAGGCCGTCGCGGCGGGTCTCGTCGGCGGCGTCGGAGTTCAAGATCGCCGTGGCCCGGTCGGCGAGGTCGCCGACGAAGGCGCGCGCGGCGCCGGGCTCCACCGCGTCGGCGGGCAGGGCGAGGCCGACCAAGACCAGGGTCAACCAGGTCGCCGCCAGGGCGCGGCGGGTCCAAGCGAGCATCGATGCGCCTCCTCGGCCGTGGCGTTTGGGACAATGCCACGATTGGACCAGCGTTTTAGCGACGCGCCCCTCGACGGGAAAGCGGTTTGCGCGGGCCGAGGGCGACGACGCGTCGTCGCCGACAGCCCGGTGCTCAGCCGTGGTCACCGCCGCTCGTGTGCCGATGGATCAGGTAGAAGATGAGGACGACGCCAACACCGGTAAAAAAGAGGCCGGTGCCGTAGAAAATATCGTCGGTCGCGTGGCTCGCCATGAACAGGCCGAAGAGGCTGATCAAGCCGAGAACGGTTCCGAGAACCCAGGGACCCATCGTGCGTTCCTGCTTCATGCGGCGGGGCCCCCGGAAGGTGCACCCGTGTGTTGGACGAGGTCGGTGTAGGCGTGCCACGTGGCGTGCCCGATCAGGGGCAAGGCCACGATCAGCCCGATGTACAGCGTCGCCAAACCAGCACCGACGAAGAGGACGATCAAGAGGGCCCAGAGCGCCATCGCCTTCGGGTTTTGGAGCACGGCCCGGATCGAGGTGACGATGGCATCGATCACGTTGGCTTGGGGGCGGTCGAGCAGCATCGGGATGGAGACCGCCGCGATGGCGAAGGTGGCGGCGGCCATGACGCCGCCGACGACGATGCCGATGAAGAGGAAGGGCAGCGAGCTCGGGGTGAGGAACGTCTCGACGATCAGGTTGTCGATGGACGGTACGTTACCGACGCCGAAATAGAGCATGAAGATGATCGTCGCGAAGCGGCCCCAGAACATCAGCATGAGCATCAGCGCGATGCCGACCAGGGCGATCTGGGTGGTGTTGCGCCGCCAAGCGAAGATGGCTTCGGCGAAGGTGGTCTTCTCGCCCAGGGCGCGGCGGCGACTGATTTCGTAGAGACCGACGGCGGCGAGCGGGCCGATGATCAAGAAGCCACCGGTCATTGGCAGGATGAGGTAGTAGAGGTCGATCGCGAACAGTCCAGCGGTCAAGAGAAAGCCGATGAGCGTGAATACGAAGCCGTAGGACAAAGAGACGATGGGGGCGGCGACCAGGTCGCGCCAGCCGGCTTTCAACCAACTCCATGGCCGGTCGATCTCGACGTGACGGATCGCCGCGCTCTGGCTGGCAACGCCCGTAACTGCTTGGTTCATGGTCCTCCCCCCTGCGTGGCTGCCACTTATGAACATCTGCCATGGAACCGGTAGCCTGTTCCACATCTAGGACGCGACCTCGCCCCAAAAGGCAAGCCAGGGCGCACCGGTGGTAAGGGCCATTCGTCTCGGCGGTTGGTCGAGTTGACGTTTTCACAAGGATGAATGCGTAAACGCCGCCGAGGAACTCGTTCGGAGGCACCATGGCGTCCCTTGCACCATCGGTCGGAGCCGGCTCCGCCACTTACGCCCAACCAACGGACTACGTCGACAACGTAATCCGTTGGTTCGTCATCGCGACGCTGTTTTGGGGCATCGTCGGCTTCATCGCCGGTACGTTCATCGCCTTTCAGCTGGCCTATCCAGAGCTGAATTTCGGCCCGGCCTGGGCGAATTTCGGCCGGCTTCGCCCGGTGCACACCTCCGCGGTGATCTTCGCCTTCGGCGGCAACGCGCTGTTGGCGACCTCGCTCTACGTCGTGCAGCGCACCTGCCGGCAGCGGCTGTTCGGTGGCGAATACACCGCGACGTTCGTCTTCTGGGGCTACCAGTTGTTCATCGTCTTGGCCGCCTCCGGCTATCTGATGGGCATCACGTCGGGCAAGGAATATGCGGAGCCCGAGTGGTACGTCGACATTTGGCTGGCCATCGTCTGGGTCGTCTACCTGGTGATCTTCGCGGGCACGCTGATGCAGCGCCGCGAGAGCCACATCTACGTTGCCAACTGGTTCTTCCTCGCCTTCATCGTGACGATTGCGATGTTGCATATCGTCAACAATCTGGCGCTGCCGGTGTCGTGGTTCGGCGTCAAGAGCTACTCGGTTTGGGCCGGTGTGCAGAGTGCCATGGTGCAGTGGTGGTACGGCCACAACGCCGTCGGCTTCTTCCTCACCGCCGGCTTCCTCGGCATCATGTACTACTTCGTGCCGAAGCAGGCGGAGCGGCCGGTCTATTCCTATCGCCTTTCCATCGTCCACTTCTGGGCGCTGATCTTCCTCTACATCTGGGCCGGCCCGCATCACCTGCACTACACGTCGTTGCCCGACTGGACGCAGATGCTCGGCATGACCTTCTCGATCATGCTGTGGATGCCGTCCTGGGGCGGGATGATCAACGGCTTGATGACGCTGTCGGGGGCGTGGGACAAGCTGCGCACCGATCCGGTCCTGCGCTTCCTCGTCGTCTCGGTCGCCTTCTACGGCATGGCCACCTTCGAGGGGCCGCTGATGTCGATCCGCCAGGTCAACGCGCTCAGCCACTACACCGACTGGACGGTCGGCCACGTGCACTCCGGTGCTTTGGGCTGGGTCGCCTTCGTGACCTTCGGCGCCATGTACTACCTCGTGCCCAAGCTCTGGAACAGGAAGCGGCTCTACAGCACCCGCCTGGTCGAGTGGCACTTCTGGATCGCGACCCTCGGCATCGTTCTCTACATCACCGCGATGTGGGTCTCGGGCATCATGCAGGGCCTGATGTGGCGGGCCTA
>RECO01000314.1 GCA_007694015.1 Geminicoccaceae bacterium | reverse complement strand
AGGGCCACCAATCCCGTCGCCTGAACCACCTTTACAAAGGGTGGGGAGTCCCCCCCCCGGCCCCCCCGAGGCCGGCTTTGCCGGCCTCACTTTTTTGGGGCGTGACGGCAGGGCGGTCCGTCAGGGGACGGTTGCGGGCAATTCGGTGATGTAGAGCTCGCCGGGTATCCAGGCGTCGGCGTCGTAGGTGGCGACCCACAGGTCGTAGATGCCGGCCTCGGGGCGCAGGAAGGTCAGGCTCGGGTTGAGCGTCCGGCCATGGGCGTCGTCGTTGCAGTGCCACTGCCCGTCGGGACCGTTGACGATCAAGGTGGCGTCGTCGCCCGCGTTGTCGGCAACGAACAGGATCATCAGACGCTCGCTGGCGCCGCGCCAGACGAGCCGGATGTCCGGTCGGGTGGCCGCATAGCCGCGGCAATCGGGCCCCAGCGCGAGCGCGCCCACGTTCACCGAGCCACCCGCCGTCACCCCGATCGCGTGCGGATCGGGCACGAAGCCCGCCCTGAGGGCCACGGTCCCAAAATGCGGCTCGCCTTGGAGGTCCAGGGTCGGCGCGCCGGTGGCCAACCCGCCAGCACCTTCCGGCCGCAGCAGCAATTGGCCACGAATGAAGCTGTTGGCAGCCCAACTGCCGACCCAGATGTCGTAGGCTCCCGCCATCGCATCGACGCTGAGCGCAGGGTTCAGCGTGCCCGGAAAGGCATCGTCGTTGCAGTGCCAGCTCCCGTCGGGCGCGTTGACGATCAAGGTCGCGTCGGCGTTGGCTTCCAGCGCGCGAAAGCCGATGTGCAAGCGCCCGCCCTCGGCGGTCCCATACCAGCGGAAGTCCGGCCGAGCCGCGGCGTAGCCGACACAATCGCCGCCGAGATAGCCGACATCGACATCGCCGCCGCCGATCACCTCCACCTCGTGGACCCCGCCCCCAACCGCCGACCGCAACTCGCCGAAGCTCGGCTCCAGCCGGAAGTCGAGTGTCAAACCAGTAGCAGCGCTGGGCGCGTCCGCCCAAGCACGGCGCAATTCGTCCTCCTGCTCCAACAAGGCCAGCACGAAGGGCAGGGCGAGGATCATGCCGAGCCTGCCGCCGGTTGCCTGCTCGGTCCGCACCGCGGTCGGCAGGCCGATGAAGCGCCCCGCGCGATCGACGGCGAGCCCACCGCTATTCCCCGGCGACATTTCGGCGGTCGTCACGTACCAAAGCGGCAACCGCTCGCCCCCGAGGTCGCCGAACCGCACCGACGAGATGATCCCGGTCGTATAGACGAGGCCGTCGTCGCCGAGGCCCGGATAGCCGAGGACGCCGACGACGTCGCCGCGCCGCACGCGCGCCGCTTCGTCGCGCCCGTCGTCCAAGACCAACTCCGGCAAGCGAAAGCCATAGTCGCCGCGGCCGAGGCCCGCCACGCTCACGACATCGCCCTCGACCGTCCGCGTCAACTCGTAGACCGCGAAGTCATGATCCGCCGCATAGGCCAAGAGCCGCGCCTCGAACCGTGGCACCGCCATGTCGTCGACGTCGAGCAGCACGGCGATGGTCACGTCGTCGAAGCCTTCGACGACGTGCCGGTTGGTGAACACCAGGGCCCGACCATCATGGACCAAGAGCGTTCCCGAGCCCGTGCCGTCCGCCACCCGCACCTGCACCGCAGCCGGCGAGAGGGCATCGACATCCAGGTCCTGGCCCATGGCCGGCCAAGGCAGGAGCAAAAGCCCCAACGGCAACGCTGGAGCCCACCGCCGTCTCGATCCTGAAGTCACGAACGCCATCACCCTCGAACCCGCCTCGGTCTCGGCACCGATCATTCCCGCCAGCGGGAAGCAGAGCAAGCCGAAGGCGTCAGCCCAGGCAAGCCAGGGGGGACTTGATGGTCCCCCCTGGACCCCCCCGAGGCCGGACCGGCCTCGCTTTTTTCAGGTCGTGACGGCAGGGTCGAAGAGGATCGGGATGGTCAAGCATTTCGGGAAACGCTCTAGTGCAGCGGCGCAGTCGGACGATTCACGTCCGACCGCGCCAAAGCTGCACGATTCCATCAGGTTAGTGCATCAACGGCGCAATCGGAGCCGAACGCTCCGATTGCGCCTGTGCACTAGCTGACGAGCGGCGTGGCTCTCGACAGGAAGTCGTGGCTCTTCTACGGCTCCGACCTTGGCCACGCCCGCCCCATCCAAGATGGGCGCTTTGTTACCCGCAAACCAGGAAAAAAGGCCTTTTCGTGCTACATTGCCAGCCGCTTTTTGGAAATCGTCGATCCCCCACCACCCGTCCCGGCACCGCCCTGGGCCGGCCAAAGAAACGATTCTACAAAACGAACTGTCGCACCCTACTTTCGTTTTCCAACAATCTTTTAGCCTGGGGATAAGGTGTATTATGACAAATCGCGTTCCGCCGTCACACCGAAGGACGCACGGCACCGTTGATCGCATTCGGGCCGTTGTTGCGAAGGACGTTCTAAAAGACCGGCTGCAGGCGCAACGTCTCATCTCCAGGCGTCATCGAGTTTGGCATGGCCGTGCCTCGGCAAGGCGGGTGCCGCCGCCTACCTTGGTGGCAACTTCCGCATTGGAGAGTTCGCCATGCAACGCATCGCACTCGGGGCGGCCTTCGCCCTGACCCTCACGGCCGTCCTTCCGGCCGCTGCCGCCGACATCCCCGAAAGTCCGCTCGTCACCACCGACTGGCTGGAGGCCAATCTCGACCATCCTGGCATTCGCATCGTCGAGGTCAGCGTCGAGCCGGGTCTGTTCGAGCGCGGCCACATCCCGGGTGCCCAGAACGTGTCCTGGCACACCGATCTGGTCGAGACCACGGTGCGCGACATCGCCGGCCCGGCGAAGTTCGAGGCCCTGTTGCAGCGCCTCGGCATCGAGGAGGACACCACCGTCATCCTCTACGGCGACAACAACAACTGGTTCGCCGCCTGGGGCGCTTGGCTGTTCAGCTATTACGACCTCGAAGACAACGTGAAGCTGCTCGACGGAGGCCGCAAGAAGTGGGAGGCCGAAAACCGCCCGATGTCGACGCGGCCGGCCCAGGTCGCAGCCTCCTCGATCACCCTCGGCGAGCCGCGCACCGAGGTCCGCGCCTTGCTGCCGGACGTGCTGGCGGTCGTGCATGGCCACAACGAAGCCGCGATCCTCGACATTCGCAGCCCCGACGAGTTCTCCGGCAAGATCATCGCCCCGGCCGGCGTGCCCGAGCTCGCCATCCGCGCCGGTCACATGCCGGGTGCGGTCAACGTGCCCTGGAGCCGCGCGGTCGCCGAGGACGGCACCTTCCTGCCCGTCGACGAGCTGAAGGCGCTCTACGCCTCGGTCGGCATCGACGGCACCAAGCCGATCATCACCACCTGCCGGATCGGCGAGCGCTCCAGCCACAGCTGGTTCCTGTTGACCCGCTTGCTCGGCTTCGAAGCCAAGAACTACGACGGCTCCTGGACCGAATACGGCAACCTCGTCGGCGTTCCCGTCGAGAACCCGGCCGGCACGATCTGGGCCGCTCGCTGAGTTGAGCGGAAGAAGGTAAGGAACGGGGGGACTTGATGGTCCCCCCGTGCCCCCCAGGCGACGGCGTGGCCGTCGCCACGCGTTCGAAGTGGCGATGGCGGTAGCCATTGCTCGGGGGGCATAGGGGGGCCAAAAGCCCCCCTATCTCTTTTCTCTTCTGTGCGCGTTCACGAGGTTTGGATGTCGTCCCTGCCCGTTCGTCTCGGCGTCGCTGCCGTCGTCACCCTCCTCTTGGCTTGGCTCTACCTGAGCCTGGCGGCGACCCCGGCGGACCTGCCGTTGGCGCGCTCGCTTTTGGTCGGCATGGCGCTCGGCGTGGTGCTGCAGCGGGCGCGGTTTTGTTTTTTCTGCCATTGGCGCGACCTGATCGACCAGGGCGATGGCCGGGGTACGGTGGCGATCCTGTTGGCGCTGGCCGTGGGCGTGGTGGGCTACACCGTGGTGGTGGGGGCGTGGCTGCCCGACCCGACGACGGGGCGGCTGCCGCCGGATGCGCATATCGGCCCGGTAAGCTGGGCGCTCATCGTCGCTGCTGCCGCCTTCGGGCTCGGCATGGTGATTTCGGGCTCGTGCATCAGCGCGCATTTCTATCGGCTGGGCGAGGGTTCGCCAACCGCACCCTTTGCGCTGGTGGGCGCCGGCATCGGCTTCTTGCTCGGCTTTCGGACGTGGAACCCGCTGTATCTGGAGACCATTGCCACTGCCGAGGTCGTCTGGCTGCCGCGATATTTGGGGCATGGTGGTGCGCTCGGCTTGGCGCTGTTGGTGCTCTTGAGCCTGATCCTGCTCTTGTGGCGGCGCCAGCCGGCGACGGCGCCGGCGGTGTCGCCGTGGCGGGCGCTCTTCGTCGACCGTTGGCCCGCCTGGTGGGGTGGCCTCGCCGTCGGCGGCATCGGGACGGCGGCCTATTTGCGGGTGGAGCCCTTGGGCGTCACCTCCGAGCTGGGCGGCCGGGCGCGGCAATTGGGCGACGTTTTCGGCCTCGTCCCGGCAAGGTTGGAGGGGCTCGACCAATTCCGCGGCTGTGCCACGGCGATCACCGAGGCGTTGCTCTCGTCGAACGGGGCGTTGGTGCTGGGGCTGGTGGGGGCCGCCTTCGCTGCGGCCCTCGTCGCCGGCCAGTTCCAGCCGCGGCTGCCGACCTTTCGGGATGCGGCGCGGGGCCTCACCGGCGGCGTGCTGCTCGGCTGGGGGGCGATGACCGGGCTCGGCTGCACCGTCGGCACGCTGATGTCGGGCATCATGGCGGGGGCCGCCTCGGGCTGGGTCTTTCTCGTCGTCTGCTTCGCCACGGTGGCCTTGGGGCTCCGGGTGCAGCGCCTCATCAACCCCGTTGCGAGGGCTGGAGCCTCGGGCTAAACGGAGAGGGTTGCGGGTGTAGCTCAGTGGTAGAGCGTCAGCTTCCCAAGCTGAATGTCGTGGGTTCGATCCCCATCGCCCGCTCCACCTCCTGACGGCGCGGCCATGCGGCGGGGCGGTAGGCCGATGATCGAGCTCGAAGCGCCCGTTCTGCCGGCCCGGCGCTACGTGCTGGCAGCCGACCCGGAGCGGGTCGAGCGGACGGCTGAAACCGGACCGGTGTTGGCGAGCCGCATCGCCCTGAGCCCGCCCGCCGTGATCCCGTTGGGGGAAGCCTTGATCGGTGACGACGCGGAACTTCGCGCCTTTTGGCAGGCGGCGAGCGGCGCCCACGCCTTCGACTTCTTGAGCTGGGTGCTCACCTTCGAGCCGGCGGCGGGTGAGCAGTTCGAGCGCGCCTGGTTGACCGTGCAGTTCGAGACGGGCGACGCTTCGGCGCCCGCCATCGCTTGGTCGATGCAGCCGGCGAGCCTCGCCCACAACGTCAAGCTGAGCCGCACCGCCAAGCTCGGCGCCGGGCTCCAATTGCTGGGGCTCGAAGCCTCGCTCGGCGAGGAGCAGGTGCGCGAGCGCGCCGAGCACGTCGTGCGCGCCTTCAGGCTGCGCTCGGCCGCGCCCTATTGGGCGTTTCGCCGCACCCCGAGTGCTGCGCTGGAGGGCGACTTTGCGCTGCGCATGATCGTGCGCCGGCCGCTCGATCGCGGCGTCGATGGGCGCTTCGACGTCCGCCTGACGATCAACCGCCGACGGTTCTTGCTGTTCGAGCGACGCGACCAACTCGACCAGCCGGCCGCCCTCGGTTTTCGCCTCGGCGATGGCTGAAGCCGGCACGACCCGAGCAACCGCAGCGGCTCGTCCATGACCGCCTTCAGCGCCTTTCGCACCTTCGCCGAGCAGCCCGATGTGCCGGCAGCCTTGCAATTCCTCGCCAGTGCGCCCGAATTGTTGGACCCGGCAACGGCAAGCGGCCGATGCCTTTGGCACTCGTCGATCTCCCCTGACTGACCGCAGACGAAGTGGCCCTGGTCGCCGCCCTCAGCCGCGGCCCCAGCCTGGCACCGGACGTTGTCTGGGTAACGCTCGCCGCCGCCCTGACGGCTGGGGGTTGGCACCGTCGTCGGCTGCTTTTGGAACGTCGACGACCGCGCCGCCAAAACCTTCTTCGAAACCTTCTAGAGCGTTTCCCGGTTAGGTAGCGCACGGGCCATCCCTCACCCCCGCCCGGCC
>RECO01000313.1 GCA_007694015.1 Geminicoccaceae bacterium | reverse complement strand
AATGCGCCGGCGAGGCCATGAACAGGTTGGTGAGGTTGATCGGCAGGAAGCTGTCGGGGACCGCCGTGGTCAGCTCGACGGTGAACTCGTCGATGGCGCGCGCGGAGCGGAGGTTCGGCATGCGCGACACGGTGACGCCGATCTGGTCGGGGGCGTAGTGCGGTGCGGTCTCGTCGAGCACCTTCTGGACGTTCCAGACCACCGCGTCGGCGTTGAAGGGCGAGCCGTCGTGGAAGGTGACCCCCTCACGCAGGTTGAAGATCCACTTGGTCGTGTCGTCCGCGTCCACCGCCCATGACGTGGCGAGGCCCGGAATGACGACGCTCGCCTCGTCCGCCTTCGAGAGGTCCCAATGGGTGAGGGCGTCGAACATCGGGATGCCGGTGAACCGGTTGCCCTCGAAGCCCTGGTCGGGCTGGCCGTTGGTGCGCGGAATGTCGGCGGCCGTCATACCAATGCGCAGCACCGATTCGGCCGCCGCTGGCGCCATGGCCGCGACCGTGAGCGCGGTGGTGGCGACGAAGGCGAGCGCGAAACGGCGCAAGGACGGTCCTCTCATGAATCCATCTCTCCTGTTCGGGTGCGGTCGGCCACTAGCGTACCGCCCGCTACTTGATCGACGACGGTTCTGGGAGGACAGCACGGATCGTGCCAATCCCGAACGTGACGGAGCGTTGACCATGCGGATTCTTCTGATCAACCCCAATACCACGGCCAGCATCACCGAGCGGGTGACGCAGCTGGCCGAGCGGGTCGCCCCCGACTGTCGGTTCACCGCCGCGACCGGACGCTTCGGGGCCGCCTACATCGCCAGCGAGGCGGCTGCGGCGATCGCGGCCCATGCCGCACTCGACGCCTTCGCGCATCATTTCGAGGATCACGACGCCGTGTTGCTGGCCTGCTTCGGCGATCCGGGCCTTGCGGCATTGCAGGAGTTGGCGCCCGTCCCGGTGGTCGGCATGGCCGAAGCCGCCTGCCACCAGGCGTGTCTGATCGGCAGCCGGTTCGGCATCGTCACCGGCGGCGAGCGCTGGGGGCCGATGCTCGAGCGCTTCGTGGCGCAGATCGGCCTGCGTGACCGCCTCGCCCACATCGCCACGGTGGCCCCGAGCGGCGGCGACATCGCGCGGGATCCCGCCGCGGCGATGGCGACGTTGCAGGCGGCGTGCCTCGAATCTGTGCAAGGGGGCGCGGATGTGGTCATCCTCGCGGGCGCGGGCTTGGCGGGACTGGCCGACGATCTCGCCTTGCCGGTACCGGTCTTGTGCTCCACCAGGAGCGCCGTGACGACGGCTGTGGGGCTGGCCCGTTCCAGGCCGCCGAAACCGACCATGGGCGCGCGGGCCGCAACGCCCGCGGTGGCGAGCGTCGGCCTGGCACCCGCGTTGGCCCGCTGGCTGGGGGATCAGGCGACGAGGCCGGTGATCGCCAACAGGAAATAGGCGTAGACGAGAAGCAGCAAGGAGCCCTCCCACCGGCTCATCGAGTTCTCGTGGAGCATGACGATGGTGAGGGCCGTGATGCCGACCATGAGGGGGAGGGCGAGGCCTATGAGGCTCGGCGGCACCGCCAGCGGGCCGACCAGGGCTGCCACGCCGGTGACGGCGAACGCATTGAACACGCTGCTGCCGACGACGTTGCCGACGGCCATTTCGGCCTGGCCCTTGCGCGCCGCCACGACCGTGACGACCAGCTCGGGCAGCGACGTGCCGAGCGCGATCACCGTGGCCGCCAGGGTCTCGGTAGCGATGCCGAACAGATCGGCGATCTCCAAGACGGCGACCACGGTCAGATCGGCCGCGACCAGCAGCACACCGGCCCCGAACAGGAGCCCGAGGAGGGCGCGCCAAAGAGGCCCTGGGACCGCACTGGAGGGGCTGGGCGTGCTCTCGACGTGGGCCGGCGGGTGCAAGCCGAAATGGAGATAGAGAGCGAGCCCCAAGAGCAGGATCACCCCTTCCAACGCAACCACCTGGCCGCTCCAGGCCATGAGGGCGAGGAGCAAGGTGGAGCCGGCGAGGAAGGGCAGGTCGACGTGGGTGAGGCGACGACGGATCTGCACCGTGCCGCCCATGACCGCGGCAAGGCCGAGGACGAGCCCCAGATTGGCGATGTTCGAGCCGGCGACGTTGGCCACCACCATTTCGCTGGCACCGCGCAACACGGCGAAGATCGCGGCCACGAGTTCTGGTAGCGACGTCCCGACGGAGACGATCAGAATGCCGACGACGAAGGGGGAAAGGCCGGCGCGCACGCCAACGCGCTCGGCTGCGGCGGTGAACACGTCCGCCGACTTGACCAAGCAAGCGAGGGCGACCGCCAGCACGAGCGGCCAAATCAAAGCGGGCCGCGCGGCGGCGAGGTTGGCCAGCGCGTGGCTGACGGTGTCGAGGAGATCGAGCAGGGCCATGACGAGGCCAGCGCATAGCCCGTTCCGCGAGGTGCTGCCAGCGCGCTCGACTTGACCGGATGGTCGTCAGGCGATAACGCGCCGCGCGAAACGGGGAGATCGGGTCGATGGTCGAGGCAACGGCAAGGGTCGCGGCGGTGATCGATGCCCGCGGGCTCGCCTGCCCGCTGCCGCTGGTGAAGCTGCGCCAGGCGCTGATGGTGGTCGAGCCGGGGGCGCGGGTCTGTCTGCTCGCCACCGACCCGGCGACACCGGCCGACGTCCAGGCCTTTTGCGAGAGCGCGGCGCATGAGTTGGTCGACCAGGACATAACCCCGTCGCTGATCACCTTGGTGGTGCAGAAGGCTTGAGCACGACGCTTGCGTAGGACGTAAGTCGACCCTACCTAGCCGCGAACGAGCGGATGGGGTGCGATGGCGACGGCGGGAATGGAACGGCTCGGCTTCATGGGGCGCGTGCGCGCCATCCTGGAACTGCCGGCCTTCGAAAAGATCATCATGGTGGTGATCGTCGTCAACGGCATCACCCTGGGTTTGGAGACGGTGCCGAGCGTCATGCAGGCCGTCGGCCCGACATTGCTATTGATCGACCGCATTTGCCTGTCGATCTTCGTGGCCGAACTCTTGACCAAACTGGTCGTCTATCGTGCCGAGTTCTTTCGCCGACCGTGGAATTGGTTCGACGCGATCGTCGTCGGTGTGGCGCTCGTCCCGGCGCAGGAGGGCTTTGCCGTACTGCGCGCGTTTCGCATTCTCCGCGTCCTGCGCCTGATTTCCGTCGTACCCAAAATGCGGATGGTCGTGGTGGCCCTCCTGCACGCCATCCCCGGCATGGGCTCGGTCGTCGCGCTGTTGACACTCGTCTTCTACGTCTTTGCCGTGATGGCGACCAAGCTGTTCGGCGCCAGCTTTCCCGATTGGTTCGGCAATATCGGCGCGTCGTTCTACTCGCTCTTCCAGATCATGACGCTGGAAAGCTGGTCGATGGGGATCGTGCGGCCGGTCATGGAGGTCTATGGTTGGGCTTGGGCCTTCTTCGTGCCCTTCATCTTGATGACGACCTTCGCGGTGCTGAACCTGTTCATCGCCATCATCGTCAACGCGATGACCGAGGTGCACGTCGAGGACGAGCAGCAAAAGAGCCTCGACCATCACGAGGTGATGAAGGAATTGCGCGCGCTCCGCGACGAGGTGCGCGCCTTGCGCGAAGCGCGAGGTGCTGCCGGCGACCAGCCGGAGATACAGCGTCCCTGAGCTTTGCGGCGCTCGCCTCAAGCCATCGCGGGACGGACGGCTCGGCGCTTGTTCTTCGATGGCAGCCGATTGCGCAGGGGTTCGGACGAAAAGGTCCGTTCCAAGAAGAACAGGAACTCTTCGAACAGGTTGAGCGGGATGGCGCCGTCGTCGAACGGCACACGAAAGACTTGCCAAGCCGATACCGCCTGCTCGAAGCGGCCGAAGAGATCGCCGATCCGCCAATATTGGTGACGGCAGTTGCGCAAAAAGGCGACGAAGGGACCAGGTCGGTCCTCGAACACCATGGCGATGTAGGTATCGCGATATTCGTCGAGAATGAGGCGGATGTCGCGCCAAGCCCCGCGCACGGCACTGCGAAGGTGATCGAGCCGACGCCGCATCGCCTGTGCGCGCTCGCCGCCGATCGGCTCCTGCGGCCATGCCTCGTGCACCAACCAGTGGGCGAACAGGTGGATCGCCGGGCGTAACCGCTCCAATTCGTCCTCATAGAACGCAATGCCCGCCCAAGCGCCCAGCACCTCCGGCGCGACGTCGGGGTCGATCCGCAGCGCCGCCCCGAGTTCCTGCAATTCGGAGCAAGTGACGCCAGGCATCAGCAGCGAGTCGATGACGCCTTCGAGCTTTTCGATCGAGGTCGCATCGTCGGTGCCGAAGGCGGCGACCACGAGCGGGCGAATCCGGCCGAGCAGCCGCCGCTTGATGCGATGCATGACCTTGGGATCGAGCGCCAGATAGGCCTCCGGCAGCGGGCGCGCCGCCCGGGCGAACGCATCCCGCAGCAGAAACGGGTTCAACGCCGGCAGGGTATCCAGCAAATCGAGGGTGGTCTCGTCCTCGACGAGGTTGTCGTTGAACGCGCTCGAGGCATGGGTGCGGGCCTCGAACAACCGGCGGAGGTTGTCGCGGGTGTAGACGATCGCTTCGCCGCCATCGTGCGGCCGATTCGCGTCGTACGGCAAATAGAGCAGGGTTTGGGTCGGGCGCTCGACGCCGACACGGGCCGCAGTTGCCCGGCCATGGGCGCGGTGGTCGAGGTGCTTCAAGATGATGCAGCGGTTCAAGAAGGCGACCCGAAACATGCGCTCGTCGGCGTTGGCCTCGTGCTCCAGCCGCAGCGTCGTCTCCAGCACGTTCAGATTGCGCGACGGCCCCGCCGTCAGCAGCACGCGCAATTGGGTGCGGTCCACTTAGTCCTCCAAGTCGGCGATGTGGACGTTACGGAAACTATCGAACCGGGCGAGCATCGACGGCCAGTTGCGCGACGGCGCGGCGTAGGCGTAGACCGCGTCGCAGGCCCCGCTGCGCGCCAGTCTTCCCGTGCATTGGAAATCCACGTGCGGCAGTTCCGGATCGCTTTGGAACCGCAGGTGCACCTCCGGGCGCGTGGTCGTCCGCACCAGGCGCAGGTGCGTCGACGACACGTCGAGCACGGCGCAGGGCCGACCGTCCAGCATCACGTTGAGCCCGTCGACGACGTAGCGTTGTTCTCGGCGGCGATCTTCGACCATGGCTTCGTCCTCGATGGCGCATCGGCAATGCTAAGCGCGCAATAGTAACGTTAGGGTAAACGCCTGAAGGGATTGTGACGTTCGTCAGGGGGGAGCGGGCGGCGAAGCGCGGTGGCGCGCGACCGCGACCTTCGTGGTCGACCGTCCGGCGTCCTGGCGCGATCGTCGACGCGGGCTGGCCGGTGCGGCCACCAGGCTGGGTTGCCTCATGGGCCTTTGCTGCATGATCGATCTTGCGTGCCCAGGCCCGATCGGCACGACCCCGGTTATCAGCGCGAGCGCAGGGCACCAGGCGCCGGTGCCGGCGTCGAGCTTGGCGCGCGGGTGAACAGGACGGGCTGCGCCGGGCGTGCGATGCCCGCGATGGCACCCGGTCCGGCGCGGCGTGGCGCCTCGTCGCTAACCCGGACCGAGGCCACGGCAACGGCGCCGCGCGGCACGTCGGGCACGCCCGCGCGCACCGTCTGGGGCGGCGGCAAGGCCGCGGCGAAGAGGGGGGCTGTGGTCGGCGGCGTCGTCGTGGTCGCGGGCGGCGAGCTGGCTGCCGGCGGGGCCGTGTCCCAGCGATCGGCGACGCGCTGGCGGTAGGCCGTGGCCAGGTTCGGTGTGGCGCTGTGGTAGCGGCCGATCGCACTTTGCCAGCTGCCGGTTTCCCGTTTCAGGGCGGCGAGAAAACGCGCGGCGTAGCGGACGTTCGCCGCCGGCCGCAGCGCCTCGTCGAGGCTGGCGAACGCGTTCGGATGGTGGCGCAGATTGATCTGCATGCAGCCGACGTCGATGTTGGTGTGACCGCGCGCGCGCAAGGCTTCGACCCGCGCGACCGCCGCGGCGTGGCTTTCGAGATAGACACCACCTTCGGGCGAATTGACGGTCCAAGGCCAAGGTGCGTAGCCCGCAGCCGTCGTCCGGCCGCTCTCGACCAGGCCGATGGCACGCAACAGGCCCTGGGGCATGTCGTATTCGCGCTCGACGACACGGATGGCGTCGTCGCAGGGCGACGCCGCGGCAGGTAGGGCCGGGGTGACGAGCAGAACCAAAAGGGCGAAGCGGGTAGCCTGGCGGAGCGTCGACATACGCCAAACCCTGCCACCGCTTGGTTAAGGCACCCTTAAGCCGCGCCTTTTTCCGCGCGGTGCAGCCGGGCGAAGCCGGCCTCCAAATCGGCCAACAGGTCGCCGACGTCTTCGAGGCCGATGTGCAGGCGCAGGAGCGGCCCCGCGTCGTGCCACGGCGCGGCGGTGCGCATGGGCTCGGCCGGAATCATCAGGCTTTCGTAGCCGCCCCAACTGTAGCCCATCCCGAAGAGTTCCATCCCGTCGAGCATGGCCGCCAGGGCCGGGTGCCCCACCGGTTGCAGGACCACGCCGAACAGCCCGGAACTGCCCTTGAAGTCGCGGCGAAAGACGTCGTGGCCCGGACAATCCGCGAGGGCCGGGTGGAGGACCCGCGCCACTTCCGGGCGCGCCTGGAGCCAACGGGCGACCTCGAGCGCCGCCGTTTCGTGGTGACGCAGCCGCACCCCCATGGTCCGCAGGCCACGCAAGGCCAAGTAGCAGTCGTCCGGACTTGCGGGTGCGCCGAAGTCCTTGACCCCGGCGTCGATCCGCCGCCCGACCTCCGCGCCGCACCAGGTGATCAATCCCATCATGGCATCGGAATGGCCGACGACGTACTTGGTCGCGGCGTGGATCGTCACGTCGACGCCGTGGTCGTACGGCCGAAAGAAGAGCGGGGTTGCCCAGGTGTTGTCCATCACCGTCAGGGCACCATGCGCCTTCGCCGCCTGGGCCAGGGCCGGGACGTCCTGCACTTCGAAGGTCTGCGAGCCCGGCGCTTCGGTGAAGACGAGCTTCGTGTTGGGGCGCAGCAACCCGGCGATGCCGGCGCCGATCATCGGTGGAAAATACGTCGTCTCGACGCCGAAGCGGCGCAGCACGTGATCGCAGAAATGGCGGGTGGGACCGTAGGCGTTGTCGGTCACCAGCACATGATCACCGGTGGCGACGAGCGCCGTCATCGCCACGGCGATGGCCGCTTTGCCGCTGGCGACGACGTGGCAGCCGTCGGCACCCTCCAACGCGGCAAAGGCCTCCTGCAGCGCGAAGGTCGTCGGCGTACCGTGGCGGCCATAGCTGAGGCCGCGGCTGCCTTTGCGGTTCTGGAGGGCTTCCAGGGTGGGAAAGAGCACGGTCGAGCCGCGGCACACCGGCGGATTGACCAGGTGCGGCTCGTCCGGGTGGCTGCGGCCGCCGGTCACCAGCAGCGTGTCGTCCTTCATGATCCAGCGTCCTCTCGAAACGACATGGCAACAAGAACCGCGACCAAAGGCCAGCGCGGGGCCGGGTCAACCGACCTCCGACACCAGGGATTTCCAGCTCCGGCTAACCGCGCCTTAGGAAACGGCCCTTAGTCTGTCGGCCGAGCGAACTTAGCGGAAGGATCGATTGGATGAACATCACCCGTCGCTTGGCCGTCAATGCTGCCGTCATCATCGCGGCGACGGGGTTTGCCGTAGCCCTCTCCCAGGTCGTGGTGCTCGATCGGGTAACGGACACCGCAGCGCAGCGGGAACTTGCCTCGCTGGAACGCCAGTTCAATCTGGAAGTGGCCCAAATGGTCAACACCGCGGTGGTCGGCGCCAGCATCTACGCGCAGATGCCGCCCGTGGTCGAGGCTTTCCGGGCTCGGGATCGCGCACGGCTGGCGGAGCTTACCGTCAGTGGCTTCGGCGAATTGAACCGCGCGATCGGTGCGGAGCAACTGCAATTCCACGAAGCGCCGGCCACGTCGTTCTTCCGCGCGCACATGCCGGACCGCTTCGGTGACGACCTCTCCAGTTTCCGACAGACCGTGCTCGACGCCAACAGTCGACGCATGCCCGTGGGGGGGCTGGAGCGCGGTCGCGGTGGCGTGGGCGTGCGCGGCGTCGTGCCGGTGACCGACGCCGGACGCCATCTCGGCACCGTGGAAATCGGGCTCGCACTGGACGCCGCCTTCGTCGAGGCCTTCGCCGCGCGCAACGGCATTCAGGCAAGCCTCTTCATGTTCGCCGACGAGATCGCCGTGGCGAGTGGTGCGGACCAGGGCCGCTATGTCGGCTCGACCTTCAGGGGTGAGGGCTGGCAACTCAGCCCTGAGATCATGCACCGCAGCGAAAGCGGGATGGTGAGCCTCGGCCGACGCACGCTCGACGGGGTGCGCTATGCCGAGAGCGTCGCACCGGTGATCGACTTCGCCGGGGTGCCGATCGGTGCGCTGCACGTGGCCATGCCCGTCGAGGTCTATGTCGGGTTGCGCAACGAGGCGGTCGCCATGGGCCTCGTCATCTGTCTCCTCGTGCTGCTCTTGGGCGTTGGCGTGACCGTCTGGCGTAACCGTGACATCGGCCGACAGATCGAGCATCTGATCGCCGACGTGGAGAAGTCGCGCATCGCGGCCGACGCGCAGAGCCAGCACCTGATCGAAGCCTGCTCGGGCTTCGACGGCCAAGTCCACGACAGCTTGGCGCGGCTGGGCGATCTCGCGGGCAAGCTCGGGGCGACGGCCGGCGAGATGAACCAGTCCGCCAGCATCGCCAACGAGCAGAGTGCGACCATGGCGAGTGCCGCCGAAGAGGCCAACGTCAACACCGCCGGCGTGGCGGAGGCCATGGCCAAAATGGCGGAAATGATCACGCAATCCGTCGGCCGCAACGAGCAGACACAACAGCTGACCGAGCAGGCGCAAAGCCTGGGTGGCGAGTGCCGCCAGCGCGTGACGTCGATGACCGAGGCGGTGGATCAGATCGGCGCTGCCGTCTCCTTGATCGAGAACATCGCGAGCCAGACCAATCTCTTGGCACTGAATGCGACGATCGAAGCGGCGCGGGCCGGCGACGCGGGGCGGGGCTTCGCCGTCGTCGCGAGCGAGGTCAAGAGTTTGGCCGACCAGACCGCACGTACGACCGACGAGATCACCCGCCATATCGGCGCCATTCAAGGCGCCACGACTGCGGTGGTCGAGGCGATCGAGCGGATGACCGGAACGATCGAGGAAGTGAATGCCGCAACCGTCGCCATCAATCGGACGATGGACCAGGAGTTGCACGAGAGCCAGGAGGTGAGCGAGCGCATGCGACAGGCGGCGATCGGGGTCGCCGAGATCACGCGGGGCATCGAGCAGGCCGCCGGGATGGCCAATCGAACCGCCGACGGCGCCAAGACCGTGGCCACCGTGGCCGGCGACCTGGAAGCGGAAGGGCAGGATTTGCGCGCGCGGGTCGATGGCTTTTTGAAGAACGTGCGCGTCGTCTGACGCCAGCCCGACCGCTGGAGCCGCCCGTCACGTTGGTGCGGGCGGCTCGTTTGCGTGCGCCAGCAAGGCGTTCTCCTCGTCGTGTCGGTGCCACGTGCCGTGCTAAAGCTTTGCGTGCACGGCCGGGGCGTCACCCAACCGCACGACGCTCCAGGCTCCGGCCGCGGAGGTGGACGTGGAACGACAACAAAATTTCAGTTTTTGGTACCTCGTTGCTGCGCTCATTTTGATCCTGGCTTTTCAGTCGCTGTTGGAGGAACAACAGCGCTACGAGCAGATCACCTATTCGACGTTCGAACGTTACTTGGAGCAGGCGCGGATCGATGATCTGGTGGTGAGTGAGAACCGGATTACCGGGCGGATCATCGACCCGGACCCGGATCACCCCGAGTTCTTTTCGACCATTCGGGTCGACCCCGACTTCGCCGCCAAGCTGGAAGCCGCAGGCGTCGAATTTCGCGGCAGCACCGAAAGCAGCACCATCGCCGTCATCGCCAGCTGGGTGCTGCCGATGTTGTTGTTTTTCGCCATTTGGATGTTCCTCATCCGACGCATGGCGAGCGGAGGGCTGGGTGGCGGCGGCCTGATGTCTGTCGGCAAGAGCCGGGCCAAGATCTACGTCGAGCGTGACACCAAAAAGACCTTCGACGACGTCGCCGGGGTCGACGAGGCGAAAGCCGAGGTGCGCGAGATCGTCGATTTCCTGCGCGAGCCCGAGCGCTACGCCCGCCTCGGTGCCCGTATGCCCAAGGGTGTGCTGCTGGTCGGCCCGCCCGGTACCGGAAAAACACTGCTCGCGCGGGCCATGGCCGGCGAGGCCGGGGTCACGTTTCTTTCGATCTCGGGCTCGGAATTCGTCGAGATGTTCGTGGGCGTTGGTGCGGCACGCGTCCGGGATCTGTTCGAAAAAGCCCGCGAACACGCGCCCTGCATCATTTTCATCGACGAGCTCGATGCGCTGGGACGAGCCCGGGGAGCCGGGCCGATGACCGGCGGCCACGACGAGAAGGAGCAGACCCTGAACCAGCTGCTGGTCGAGCTCGACGGCTTCGACACGCGGCAGGGGATCGTGCTGTTGGCCGCGACCAACCGGCCGGAATTGCTCGACCCAGCACTCCTGCGCGCCGGTCGCTTCGATCGCCAGGTGCTGGTCGATCGCCCGGACCGCACCGGCCGGAAGGCCATCTTGCAGGTGCACGTCCGGGGCATTCGGCTGGACCCGCGGGTTTCGATCGACGACGTTGCCGCATTGACGCCCGGCTTTAC
Source organism: Geminicoccaceae bacterium (assembly GCA_007694015.1). Lineage (GTDB taxonomy): Bacteria > Pseudomonadota > Alphaproteobacteria > Geminicoccales > Geminicoccaceae > RECO01. The sequence goes on along the minus strand of RECO01000313.1, from coordinate 14,816 downwards.
CGGCGCCGATCTCGCCAATCTCGTCAACGAAGCCGCCCTGTTGGCGACGCGCGCGGATCGGCCGGCCGTGACCTATGCCGATTTCGAGCAGGCGGTGGAGCGCATCGTTGCGGGCTTGGAGAAGCGCAATCGGCTTTTGAACCCGTTGGAGCGCAAAACCGTTGCCTACCACGAGATGGGTCATGCGCTGGTGGCGCTGAGCCTGAAGGGGGTCGATCCGGTGCAGAAGGTCTCGATCATCCCCCGCGGCATCGGCGCTTTGGGCTACACCCTGCAGCGCCCGACCGAGGACCGCTACCTGATGCACACGGCCGAGTTGGAAAACAAAATGGCCGTCCTCTTGGCCGGGCGTGCCGCCGAGGAACTGGTGTTCGGCGAAATCTCGACGGGTGCGGCGGACGACCTGCAACGGGTCACCGAGATCGCCCGGGCCATGGTGACGCGCTACGGCATGGTGCAGGACCTGGGCCAGGCGGCATTGGAAACGGAGACCGGCCGCTTTCTCGGTGCCCCGATCGAGGGCGGCGGGCGTCGCTTCAGTGAAACCACGGCTCGGGAGATCGATCTTGCGGTCAAACGCCTGATCGACGACGCCTACGCGCGCGCAAAGCAGATCCTGGGCCAGCGGCGCGACGACTTGGAGCGTTATGCGACCTTGTTGCTGGAGCGCGAAACGCTGAGTGCGGAGGAATTGCCGGCACCCGGCGTTTTCCCGCATCGACGGAAGGAGCGGCCGTGACGACCAGAACCGAAACACCGCACGTGTTCCCGACGGCCGGTGAGGATCTCGCCCGTCCCGCACCCGCGCCGACGACACCGCAGACGGCGAGCCCCGCCTACCGGCTGGCCTATGCCGACCTCGATTTTCTGCTGCGTGACGAGTTGCGCGGCGTGCGGCTGCAGCTGGAACTGGTCAAGCCCGAGCTGACGCTCGAAGCGCACGAGGTGGCCTCGACGGTGGTCGTCTTCGGCAGCGCGCGCAAGGTGGAGGCCGAACGCGCCGGGGTCGATCTGCCTCGCGCCCAGGCGGAAGCCCGCAAATTGGGCCAGTTGATCTCGTGCTACGGTCAAGGCCGCCCCGGTCCGTCGGAGTTCGTCGTCGTCACCGGTGGCGGTGGCGGCATGATGGAGGCGGCTAATCAGGGTGCCACCGACGTCGGCGCCAAGAGCATCGGCTTCAACATCGTCCTGCCGTTCGAACAGGAGCCGAACCCCTACATCACGCCCGAGCTCTGCTTTCGCTTCCACTACTTCGCCGCCCGCAAGATGCATTTGTTGATGCGGGCGCGGGCCGTGGTCTGCTTTCCCGGCGGCTTCGGCACGCTCGACGAGCTGTTCGAAACCCTGACCTTGATCCAGACCGGCAAAATGGCACCGATCCCGGTGATCCTGTTCGATACCGCATTCTGGCGTCGCTTGGTGGACTTCGATCTCCTGGTCGAGGCTGGCCTGATCAGCCCGCACGACCGCGAACTCTGCCACTTCGTGGACACGGCCGAGGCGGCTTGGGCGGCCATCGCCCTGCATCATCGCCTCGACTGAGCGGAGCCGGCCCCAGCCGAGGCCCTTGGCCTCCTGGTGCAGACCAGCCACCCTTTCGACCACGTTCACCCGGTTGGGGGCCACGGTCTATGGTCGCTCCCATGGACCGGGTCCGGAACATCGCGGCGTTTGGGGGTGCCGTTTGGCAGTACCTGCGCGAGGGGTGGCTGCTTTACGCACTGGCCATTGCGGGCGGCGCCATCTTCGCGTGGTTGCACGTGCCCCTGCCGTGGATGATCGGGGCCCTGGTCTTCACCACCTTGGCGAAGCTGAAGGGCATCGCCGGTCAGGTGCCGATCCCGGTGCGGATGACCGGGCAGCTGATCGTCGGCACGGCCGTCGGCCTCTACTTCACGCCGCAAGCGCTCGGCGAGGTGTTGACGCACTTCCAAGCGATGGTCCTGGTCGCCTTCGTGACAATCGCTTTGGGCGGCCTCTCGGCCGTGCTGATGCACCGCTTCGGGCAGGTCGACGGGCGCACCGCGTATTTCGCCTGCATGCCCGGTGGGCCCGCGGAGATGGCCAATCTGGCCGAACGCGCCGGTGCGGCGCCGGCACCCGTAGCACTTTCGCAAACGCTGCGGATCGCGGCACTGGTTTTGATCATTCCGCCGACCATCACCTGGTCGGGTATCGGCGGCGCCCCCGATCTGGCCCGCTTCGATGGCGTGGTCGTGGTTGGGGAGCTGCTGCTCTTGGGTTTGGCCGCCGTCGCGGCAGCGCGACTTTTGAAGCTCCTGCGCGTGCCGAACCCCTGGTTTCTCGGCCCCGTGGCCGCGGCTTCGGTGCTGACCGCCAGCGAGGCGACCTTGACCACCATGCCCTACGCGCTGATCGCGGTGGGCCAGCTCTGCCTCGGAGCCTCGCTCGGCAGTCACTTCGACCGGGCCTTCGTCGCCCGCATCCGACCACAATTGCGCGGCATCGTCGTCTGCACGGCCTTCTTGATGGCGAGCTGTGCCCTCTTGGCCGTGGTCGTGGGCAAACTCAGCGACCTGCCCATCGCCGTGATGATCCTGGCGACCGCACCCGGCAGCCTTACCGAGATGTGTCTGACGGCCAAGGCGCTCGACCTGTCGGTCGCCCTGGTCACGGCCTTCCACCTCGTGCGGCTGTTCATCATCGTGCCCCTGACGCCGGTGATCTTTGCGGCGATCCGGCCCTGGTGCGCGCGCGACGCACGGCCCGATCAGGCACCGGCGACTGGTGATTGACGCACGGCTCAGCTGGCTTGCTGATAGGCCCCCAACCGGGCGAGAAAGCCGAGGCAAGCCTCCAACTCCTGCGTCTCGACGAATTCGTCCGGCCGATGCGCGCGCTCGATGCTGCCGGGTCCGATGACCACGGTGCTGAGGCCCGCCCGCTGAAAACAGCCGGCGTCGGTGCCAAAGGGCACGACGTCGAGCGCGCCGGCGCCGCTGAGCTGCTGCGCGAGCCGCACTGCCGGCGCTGCGGGATCGAGCGCGAGCCCCGGATATTCGGCCATGATGCGGGTCTCGATCCGGCAGCCGGGGTGGTGCCCGCACATCTCCGCTTCCAGCGCCCTGCGCACCCCGTCCAGACGGCTCGAGTGCGGCGCCGCCGTGTCGCTCGGGTGCAGGCGCAGTTCCCAATCGAGTACGGCCGTGTCGGGGACGATGTTGCGCGCCGTGCCGGCCCTGAGCGTGCCGACGTGGAGCGTACTGAACGGCGGGTCGAAGGGCGAACCGGCCACGGGGGCGGCCTCCAATTCGGCGCCGAGCCGTTCGATGACGTCGATGAAGCGCAGCGCGTAGGTCAAGGCACTGACGCCGCGGCGCGGGTCCGCGGAATGGCACGCGACGCCGGTGACCGTCGTCGTGAACTCGACGCCACCCTTGTGGCCCGCGACCACCGCCATGCCGGTCGGCTCGCCGACCAGGACCGCAGCGATACCGAAGGGCTGGGCCGCAAGCCAAGCGGCGAGCGCCGGTGCGCCCAACGAGCCCGGCTCCTCGTCGTAGCTGAAGGCGAGGTGGATCGGGCGACGCAGGTCCAGGGCTTGCCAATGCGGCACCATCGCCAGGCAACAGGCGAGGAAGCCCTTCATGTCCGTGGTACCCCGGCCGTAGAGGCGGTTGCCCTCCTGGGTGAGCCGGAAGGGCGGGCGGTGCCAGCCCTGGCCGGTGACGGGAACGACATCGGTGTGACCCGAGAGCACGACGCCGCCATCCGCCGCCGGGCCGATGGTGGCAACGAGATTGGCGCGCTCACCCGTAGCGTCGGGCAACAGCACGGGCTCGACGCCATGGCGCCCGAGTTCGGCCGCGACCTCGGCCAGGAGCGGCAGGTTGGGCGCGAAGGAGACGCTCTCGAACGCCACCAGCCGCGCCAGGATGTCGATCGTTCGCGCCAGCGTCACGGCTTGACCACGATGGGCCTGGGCACCTGGGCCAGACAGCTGGCGGGGCCGTGTTCCTCGATCAGGATCGTCTCGGTGATCTCGATGCCCCAGTCGTCCATCCACAAACCCGGCATGAAGTGGAAGGTCATCCCCGGTTCGAGGACGCTGTCGTCGCTCGGACGCAGACTGATGGTGCGTTCGCCCCAGTCGGGGGGATAGGAGAGGCCGACCGGATAGCCTGCCCGTGCTGCCCGCCCGAGGCCCGCGCGGGCGAGGACGTCGCCGAGCGCGTTGGCCACGTCCGCCGCCCGGTTGCCGGCGCGCGCCGCCTCGATACCGGCTTCGAGGCCCTCCAGGAGTGCCGCCTCGGCATCGCGCATCGCACGCGGCGGCGGGCCCAGATGGACCGTGCGGCACAAGGGCACGTGGTAGCGGCGATGGCAGCCGGCGATCTCGAAGAAGGTGCCGGCCCCGGCTGCCAGCGGGGTATCGTCCCAGGTGAGATGGGGTGCTGCCGCGTCCTTGCCGGTCGGCAGCATCGGCACGATCGCCGGGTAGTCGCCGCCATGGCCATCGGCACCGCTTATGGCCTGGTGATAGATGTCGGCGACGAGGTCGGATTTGCGCACCCCCGGTGCCACCCGCTCGCGGATCACGTCGTGCATCGCCTCGACGATGCGGGCCGCACGGCGCATGTAGACCAGTTCCTGGGCGGACTTGACGGTGCGCTGCCGGTTCACGAGGCCGGTGGCATCGACCATGCGCGCATCCGGCAACTCGGCCACCAGGTTCAGATAGGCCGCCGCCGAGAAGTAGTAGTTGTCGAGTTCCAGGCCGAGCCGTTTGGCGCCCCAGCCACGGCCGCGCAACCAATCGGCCAGGTGTTCCACCGGGTGGCGATCGCGCGCCTGCACGTAATCGTCGGGATAACCCAGAAGCTGCGGCTCGGCGAGGTAGGTGGTACGGCGAGCACCTGCGAGGTCCATCCGCCGCCCCCACCAGAAGGGTGGCTCGGCGGGCGTGACGACGACGCCCTGATGGACGTAGAACGACCAGCCGTCATAGCCGGTGAGCCAGGCCATGTTGGAGGGGTCGGTGACCAGGAGCGCCTCGATCCCGGCGGCTTCCATGGCAGCGCGGGTGCGATTCAGACGGTCGGCATATTCGGCGGTGGTGAAGGGCAAGGTCGCGTCGTCGGGCACGCTCGGGCTCCTCGTCTCGCTGGCTGCATGGTTCGAACGGATGGCACGGACGCACGACCGCGGGCGACGACAGCGGCCGCGGAGGGTGCTAAGCCAGCGCTTCGAACGAACGCGGAGCCGAGCCATGCCACAGAACCGGCGCCGGCAAAACGATCCGACCGCGCGACGGATCGGGGTGGATTGGGGCACGACCCACGTGCGGGCCTGGTTGCTGGGCGCCGGTGGACGCGTGTTGGACGTCCGCCGCGACGACCGCGGTATGGGACGGATCGCCGGCGACGAGGCGGCTTTCGGTGCGGTCTACGACACCCTGGTGGCGGACTGGCCCGACGTTCCGGCCTTGGCCTGCGGCATGGTCGGGGCGCGGCAGGGCTGGATCGAAGCCCCCTATGTCGAGGTCCCCACGGCCTTGATCGGCCTGGCATCGCGGGCCGTGACGGTAACGAGCCCGAAGGGGCGTCGCCTCGCCATTCTGCCCGGGATTTGCCAGCGGGAACCGGCCGACGTGATGCGCGGCGAAGAGACCAAGCTGGTCGGCCTCGCCCTGGAGGCGCCCGACGTTGCCTCGTCCGGCTTTGCCCTCCTGCCGGGCACGCACAGCAAGCACGCCGCCTTGGAAGAGGGTTGTGTGGTCCACTTCCGGAGCGTGCCGACCGGCGAGCTGTTCGACGTCCTGGGCCAACACTCGCTCCTCCGTTTCAGCCTGGAGCGTGACGGTGCCTATGATGCGATCGCCTTCGACGACGCCGTTCTCGAGGGGGCGACGTTGCGGGCTGGCGAGCTTACCGCCGCCTTGTTCAACCTGCGCGCCCGGTCCCTGTTGGAGGCGTTCAGCCCCGCGGCCGCCCGCGGCCGGCTGTCCGGTCTCCTGATCGGCGCCGAATTGGCCCTGCTCGACCGCGAGCGGCCGATCGCGCTGGTCGGCAGCGGCGGGATGATCGAGCCGATCTCGCGCGCGTTTCGCGTGCTCGGCCGGCCGGCGCCGCGGGTCTTCGATGGTGACGCCTTGGTGCGGCGGGCCTTGGCGCATCTGGCGGCCTTGTTGGAGGGTGCCGACATATGACCGTGCTCCCGCGCCGCCCGTTGATCGCCATCCTGCGCGGGGTGGCCCCGGACGAGGTCCTCGCCTTGGGCGAGGTGCTGGTCGAGGCCGGCATCGAGGTCATCGAAGTGCCGCTGAACTCACCCGAGCCGCTCGTCTCGATTCGCCGCTTGCAGGATGCCTTCGGCGCGCGGGCACTGATCGGCGCCGGCACCGTGCTGGCGCCCGAACAGGCCCTGGAGGTTGCGGCCACCGGGGCCAAGCTCTGCGTCTCGCCGCACGTTTCGCGCGAGGTGGTCGGTGCGGCCAAGCTGCGCGGTCTGGTGTCGTTGCCGGGGGCCATGACGCCGACCGAGGCCTTCGCCGCGTGGCGGGCCGGGGCCGACGGCATCAAGCTCTTTCCGCTGGAAGTCCTGGGGTTGGGCGGGCTGAAAGCGTTCAAGGCGGTGCTGCCAGCCGGCTGGCCCGTGGTCGCCGTGGGTGGGGTCACCGCCGACGATCTGGCGGACGTCCTCGCGGCCGGGGCCGATGGTGCGGGGTTCGGCAGCTGGCTCTACCGGCCGGGGCGGCCACCGGCCGAGGTCGCGGCACGCGCCCGCGCCATCGTTGCCGGCGCGCGCGGCTGAGGCCCTGCCTTGAAACGCGAGCGGGTGGACCAGCTTCTGGTCGAGCGCGGCCTTGCCGAGAGCCGCAGCCGGGCGCAGGCGCTGGTGCTGGCGGGCGAAGTCTTCAGCGGCGAGCGCCGTTTGGACAAGCCCGGCACGGCGATCGACCGGAGCCTGCCGTTGGAGGTGCGGCGCCGGAACCCGGCCTGGGTGTCGCGCGGGGCGCTCAAGCTGCTCCATGGCCTCAACCACTTCGCGCTCGATCCGACGGGCGCCGTCGCCCTCGACGTCGGCGCCTCGACCGGCGGCTTCACCGAGGTGCTCCTGGCGCGCGGCGTGGCGCGCGTTTACGCGGTCGACGTCGGCTACGGCCAGCTGCATCCGAGCTTGCGCAACGATCCTCGGGTGGTGGTGAAGGAGCGCACCAACGCCCGCTATCTCGATGCCACCGTCGTCCCCGAAGCGCCGAGCCTCGTCGTTTCGGATGCGAGTTTCATCGCCTTGCGCCAGGTCCTGCCGGCAGCGTTGCGGCTGGCCGCACCGGGGGGGCACCTCATCGCGCTGATCAAGCCGCAGTTCGAGGTCGGCAAGGGCGAAGTGGGCAAGGGGGGGGTGGTGCGCGATCCGGCCCAGCACGCGCGGGTCTGCGCGGCCGTCGCGGCTTGGCTGGAAGACGAGGCCGGCTGGCAGGTCCTGGGGGTCACGCCGAGCCCGATCACGGGACCCAAGGGCAATCGGGAATTCCTGATCGCGGCGGTGAAAGGGCGGGCCGGGTGCGGCGCCGGCTCAGATGCCGCTGGCGAGGTAGCCGCCGTCGACCCGAAGCGTGGCGCCGGTGACGAAGCCGGCAGCGGGTGACGCCAGGTAGATCGCCGCACCCACCAACTCGCCAAGCTCGCCCATGCGGTGCATCGCGTTGCGTCTGCTGGCTTCGGCCTTGCGCGCTTCGGGCATGCGGTCGCGGTTCATGTCGGTCAGGAAGAAGCCCGGTGCGATGCTGTTGACGCGCACGCCCGCCTCGCCCCATTCGGCCGCAAGCGTCTGGGTGAGACCGACCACCCCCCATTTGCTGGCCGCATAGGCGGCGGCATTGGCCCATCCGTTGTGCGCAGCGAGCGAGGCGATGGTGACGATCGCACCGCGCCGCCGCGCCACCATCCGGCGCCCGATTTCCTGGCAGGTGAAGAAGACGCTCTTCAGGTTGGTATCGAGGACGGCGTCGTACTCGGCCTCGCTCAGCTCCAGAACGGGCTTGATGACCGTCGTGCCCTGGCAGGCCACCAGCACGTCGATGGCGCCGTGGTCGGCCTCGAGCCGATCGGCCATGGCGCGGATCGCCGCCAAGTCGCGCATGTCGCCGGCGTAGGCGGCAGGCTTGGCGGCCGTGCCGCCGAACTCGGCGTCGACCGCGCGCAGCTTCTGCGGGTCGCGGCCAACGACGCTGACCCTGGCGCCGACGGCCCGGTAGCCGCGGGCGATCTCGAGGCCGATACCGGACGAACCGCCGACGATGGCGGCATGCAGATCGTCGAGGCGGAAGAGGTCGGTGCCGTAGCTCATGGCAGGCTCTCGGTCTGGCGGACGCGGTCGGGCACGGTCTTCGCGGCGCGGTACTCCCAGAGCCCGATGCCGAGGACGATGGCGACGGCGGCCAAGTTGGCGATTGTGGCGGGGTGCATGACGAGAACGATGGCCGCCGCGAACAGCAGGAGCTTCCACCAGGCGAGGGCGCGGGTGAGCCACTGTTCGCCCATTGCGGCCATGGCGACCACGGCCGTGACGCCGCCGACGACGGCCGCCAAGAGCCGCAAGGGATCGGACTCGTGCCAGAGGATCAAGGACGGCCAGTAGACGAAAATGAAGGGGACGATGTAGGCGGCCATGCCGAGGCGCATGGCGGTGAAGCCGGAGCGCATCACCGGTGCGCCGGCAATGCCGGCGCCGACATAGGCGGCGAGGGCGACTGGCGGGGTGATCGCCGAAACGCCCCCCCAGTAGTAGCAGAAGAGATGCGCCACCAAGGGCGGCACGCCCATCTGGACGAGGCTCGGCGCAACCAGGGTTGCGGTGATGATGTAGACCGAGGTCGTCGGCAGCCCGAAGCTCAAGAACAAGGAACAGGCAGCGGCCAGCAGCAAGGCCGGGAGGAGCTGACCGTCGGCCAGGTTCAGGATCGATTGGGTAAACAGGAGGCCGATCCCGGACAGACCCACCGCACCGACGATGAAGCCGACCGCAGCACAAGCGATCGCGGTGGAGATGGTGTTCTTGGCCCCGAGCACCAGCGCGTCGAACACGTCGGCGGGGCGCATCCGCGTGTGGCGGCGCAGCGAGCTGATCACCAAAACGGCCATGATGGCGAAGAAGGCCGCGAAGAGGGCGGTAAAGCCCATGATCAACATGCCGATCAACACGAAGATCGGCAGGACCAGATGGCCGTGGCTGAGCACCACGTCCTTGACCAGGGGCAGCCGCTCACGGGGCAGTCCCTCCATGCCGAGCTTCTTCGCCCGGAGGTGGACCTGGAGGTAGACGGCGCCGTAGTAGAGCAGGGCCGGGAGCAGGGCGCCGGCGGCGACTTGGGCATAGGGCATGGCCAGGTATTCGGCCATGATGAATGCGGAAGCGCCCATCACCGGCGGCAGGAACTGGCCGCCGCAGGAGGCGACCGCCTCGACGGCGGCGGCGAAATAGCCCTTGAAGCCCAGTTTCTTCATCAACGGGATGGTAAACACCCCGGTCGAGGCGACGTTGGCGGCCGACGAGCCCTGGATGGTGCCCATCAGCCCGCTCGCCAGGATCCCGACTTTGGCCGGCCCGCCCGGGCTGTGGCCGGCGGCCGCGAAGGCCAGATTGGTGAAGAAGGTGGTGGTGCCGGATTTTTGGAGAAAGGCACCGAACAGGATGAAGAGGTAGACGTAGGTCGCCGAGACGCCGACCGCGATACCGAACACGCCCTCGGTCGACAGGTACATTTGGCGGACGACGCGGGTGAAGCTGAAGCCGCCATGGGCCAACATGCCCGGCAGGTGCGGGCCGAGGAAGAGATAGCCGAGGAACAGCGCCGCCAGGATGACGAGGAACCAGCCCATCACGCGGCGGGCGGCCTCCAGGACGACGAGGCAGAAGACCGTCCCGACGATGATGTCGGTCTGGGTCGGAAAGCCGCCACGCATGACGATGGCGGTGTAGTTGTAGGCGACGTAATAGGCAGACGCAGCACCGACGAGGGCGAGCGCCAGATCGAGCAGCGTCGGCTGCCGGTCCCGCTGCTTCTTCAGCATGGGATAGATGAGGAAGCAGAGGAACAGCATGAACGCCATGTGCGTCGGGCGCTGTTCCATCGCCGGCAGCGGACGGTAGCCGGCGGTGTAGAAGTGGAACACCGAAGAGGCGGCGGCGACCGTGGCGAACAGCCATGACCACCAGCCCTGGAGGACGCGGATGTCGCCGAGGGACTCCGCCTTGGCACTCAGCTTTTCGACATCGATGACGCCTTCGCCTTCGAGTACCGGACGCTCCCACTCGGTGCTGCGCTGTCGCCCGCCCGCCTTGGCCATGTCGCCGTCCTAGACTCCACCCGGAGGCATCGACGGGCCTGAGTCAGACCCGCCTTCGACGCCCGCCGGAGGTCGCATGATGGGATCAGAGCAGGCCCTGCTCGCGGTAGAACCGCTCGGCGCCGGGATGCAGCGGGTAGGGCAGGCCATCCATGGCGTTCTCGAGGGTCATGAAGTTGGCCAGCGGGTGCACCTGGATCAGCCGATCCTGATGCTCGAACAGGCTTTTGGTGATCCGGTAGACGAGGTCCTCGGACATGCCCGCGTGGGTCGACAAGGTGACCGGCGAGGCGAAGGTGTGGATCGCTTCGTCGGTGCCGGGCACGGTGCCCGCCGGCAGCGTATAGGCGTAGTCGAGACCCTGGCTTGCCATGAACTCGATAATGTCCTCGTCGAGATTGCGGACGATGCCGAAACCGGTGTTGACCATCTCCTGGATGGTCGCCGAACCCGGCGCGTCGGGCGAGACGAGGGCGTCGATCTGGCGGTTGCGCACCTGATCGATGGCCGCCTGGTGCATCGTGAACTCAGGCCGGATATCGGCATAGGTCCACCCCAGGAACTCCATGATCTGGCGCCACCAGGCTTCGCCGTTGCTACCCTGCATGCCGACGGCAACGCGCTTGCCCTGCAGGTCACGCACGCTCTGGATGGACGGGTCCATCACCACGAACCATTGCGGGTTCGGGTAGACGGTGGCGATGGCGCGCAGGCCGTCGTAGCGACCCTGCGGGCGATCGGCGAACACGCCCGTGTTCTCGAACGCCTGCAGCGCCACGCTGCCGGTCACGTAGGCGATCTCCACCTCCCGGTCGGCGAGCAGGTCGAGGTTCTCGACCGTGCCGCCGGTGGCCTGGATCGAAGCACGCATGTCGCGGTGTTCGTCGTTCAAGATCGCCGCCACACCGCCGCCTAGGCGATAAAAGTTACCGCCCGAGCCGGCGGTAGCGATGCGCACGAACTCCGTCGCCGCGGCCGACGGCACGATGGCGGAGGGTGTGGCCGCATAAGCCGTGAGGCCGGCCGCGACGGCCAGCATGGTCACACGCATGTTCGTTCTCCCTGATCGTTTGTTCGGCCGAACCATCGAATCTGGCTCGTCCTTTAGGCCAACCTTGGCACGAGGTTGGCTTGGATACAATCGAGAGTTGCCGTCAAAGCGGCCAAACGAGAAGGATCATCGGCACCCCGATCGCCACGACGATGATCTCCATCGGCAGACCGAGCCGCCAATAGTCGCTGAAGCGAAAGCCACCGGGCCCGAGGATCAGGGTATTGTTCTGGTGGCCGATGGGGGTGAGGAAGGCGCAGGACGCGCCAACCGCAACGGCCATCAAAAACGGGTCGGCTTCGACGCCGAGGGACGCCGCCGTGCTGATCGCGATCGGGCACATCACGGCTGCCGTCGCGGCGTTGTTGACGAGGTCCGAGAGAGTCATCGTCACGATCAGGATCAGGGCGAGGGCGATGATGGCGTTGCCCTGGGCGAGCCACTCCAGCAGGGCTCGGGCGACGAGGTCGGCCGCCCCCGTCGTCGCCATCGCCCCGGCAACCGGCAGCAAGGCCCCGAGCAGCACGATCACCGGCCAGTCGATCGCATCGTACAGCCGCCGCGGCGAGATCAAGCGCGCCAGGACCACGCCGACCACCCCGGCCGCAAAGGCGACGGCCGCGGTGACGATTCCGGTCGCGGTCAGCCCGATGCTGCCGGCGAGGATGAACGTGGCGAGTAGCGCGTGTTTCTTGTCCGGAATGCGCAAAGCCCGTTCGGCCAGCGGCACGCAGGCGAAGTGACTGGCGAATTCGCTGATGGCTTCGCTGGAGCCCTGCATCAAGAGGACGTCGCCGGCCTGCAGCCGCATCGATCGCAGCCGCTTCACCGAGCGGCGGCCTTGGCGGGAGACCGCCAAGAGGTTGATGCCGAAGCGGGAGCGGATGCGGGCTTGGGTGGCCGAACGCCCGACGATCGGGGCGTTGGGCAGGATGGCGAGTTCCATCAAGACGATGTCGTTGTCGCGCGTGTTGTTTTCGTCCTCGTCCTCGCCCTCGGATTGCTCGTCCTTTTTCGGCTCGACCGCCTCTTCGAGTTCCAGGCCCAGACCCGACAGCACGGCGGTGATGCCGTCGGGCTCGGCCTCGATGACCAGAATGTCCCGCGGCCGCACCACGTCGCTGCCCCGCGGCACGCCAATACGCACCTCGTTGCGCACGAGGCCGACCAGCTGCGCGTGGTCCTCCTCCAACGCCTGTTCCAATTCGCGCATCGTCATGCCGACGGCCTTGGCCTTTTTCGGCACCCGCGCCTCGGTCAGATAGGCGCCGGTGTCGAAGTCCTCGACGCCGGTGCGCTCCCGATCGGGCACCAGCCGCCAGCCGACGAGGGCGATGAACGCCACCCCGGCGAGCGCCACCGCAAGGCCCACAGGCGTGAAGTCGAACATGCCGAAGGGGGCATCCTTCACCTCGGCGCGAAAGCCCGCGACGATCAGGTTCGGCGGGGTGCCGATCAGGGTGGTCATGCCGCCGAGGATCGAGCCGAAGGCGAGCGGCATCAAGAGACGCCCCGGTGGCAGCCCCTGCTTGCCGGCCAGTTGGATCGCGACGGGCATCAGCAGCGCGAGCGCGCCGACGTTGTTCATGAAGGCGGAGAGGAAAGCGCCGAGACCGGCAAGGGCGCCGATGGTGACGGTGGGCCCGCGGTCGGTCGGCAGGAAGCGCTCGGCCAAGACGTCGATCGCGCCGGAGGTCTGGAGCGTGCGGCTCAAGACGAGCACGCAGGCGACGGTGACCACGGCTGGATGGCCGAGCCCGCTGAACGCCTCGGCCGAGGGCACGAGGCCCACGGCCACACAGGCGATCAACGCGGCGACGGCCACGACGTCGTGCCGCCACCGGCCCCAGAGAAAGAGCAGCACGGTGGCGCTGAGGATCACGAGGATCGTCGCCTGATCGGTGGTCATGGCCGACAAGCTGCCGACAGCCATGACGCACCGCAAGGGCGCTGTCGGGTCAGCCGCGGATCATGCGCTCGATCAAGGTGTTGACCTCGGCGGCCCGTTCCATGTGCGGCAGATGACCGACGCCCTCCAGATGGGTGACGGCCACGTTCGGCGGCAGGCCCTGGGCGTGACCCGGGGCCAGGATGCGGTCCTCGCTGCCCCAAACGACGTGCACGGGGCAGGCGAGGGCACGGAACTTGGCGTGTACCGCGGCCACGCCCGGCGGCACGAACAGAAAGCCGTCGCGCAGCTTCTCCAAGGCCGCCACGGCACCGTCCAGCCGTTTGAACTTGATCACTTCCTCGATCATCTCGTGGGTGATCTGCTCCGGGTGGACGACCAGGTGCTCCAGGACCTCGCGGAGCTTCTTCGGTCGGCTTTGCTTGATGAAGCCCTCGATGAACTCGCGGTTGATCTCAGGCCCCAGATCGGCCGGGGCGAGGAGCAGCAACGACGCCACCCGCTCGGGTGCGCGCGCCGCCACGTCGAGGGCGACGGCACCGCCCATCGAGTGACCGACCAGGTGCGCCCGCTCGATGGCGAGGCCGTCCATGAAGCCCGCCACGGCGTCGACCAGCCGGATGAGCGAACCGTCGCCGACGTCCTTGGTCGAGCCGCCATGGCCCGGCAGGTCGAGCGCGTAGGTGGTGGCGTGCGCCGCGGCTTCGCCCTGGTTGAACATCCAGCCCAGATAGTCGCCGCCGAAGCCGTGGACGAAGATCACGGGTGCGCCTTCGGTCTCACCCAGCTTCAAATAGCGGATGCGGCCGGCGGGCGTCGTGATCGTCACCGGCTCCGGGGCCGCCTCCTCGTGGCTTTCGCTGGCGAACTGCGCTTGAAACGCCTCGACGAAGCCGTCGATGGCGGCGTCGTCGATGGCGTCGTCGGCGATCACGGCAAGCAGCGCCCCGACCGGCAGGGTGGCGCCCGGTGCGGCGACCAGCCGGCGCAGCTTGCCCTCCATCGGTGCTTCGAAGACGTTGGCGATCTTCGAGGTCTCGATGTCGCAAAGCTCCTGGCCGGCCTTGATGGTTTGGCCGGGTGCGACGTGCCAGGTGGCCACCATGCCCTCCTGCATGGCGAGCCCCCATTTGGGCATGACGATCGGGTGAATCTGGCTCATGCCGCCTTCGCACCCTTGCCGTTCATCGTCGCCCGCACCGCCGCTTCGATCTTGGCGACCGAGGGGATGTAGAGGTCTTCCAAGTCGGCCGAGAACGGCACCGGCGCGTGCGGCGCCGTCACCTGCTTCGGGGCGGCTTTGAGCGCGCCGAAGATAGTCTCGGTGACCAGCGCCGTGACGTCGCTCGCCATCGAGCAGCGTGGGTGCGCCTCGTCGACCACCACGAGGCGGCCGGTCTCCTCGACGGTTTCGAGAATGGTGTCACGGTCGAGCGGCGAGGTCGTGCGCGGGTCGACCACGGTGCAGGTGATGCCCGACCTCGCCAAGTTGTCGGCGGCTTGGTTGGCGAAGTTCACCATGCGGCCGAAGGCGACGATGGTG
>RECO01000186.1 GCA_007694015.1 Geminicoccaceae bacterium | reverse complement strand
GCCAGACCATCGACGGCCACCCCGAATGGCGCCCGAACATGATCCTCGACGACGGTGGTGATCTCACCATCATGATGCACGAGGAGTACAAGGAGCTGATGGCCGACGTGCGCGGCATCTCGGAGGAAACCACCACCGGGGTGCATCGCCTCTACGAGATGGCCAAGGCGGGCACGCTGATGTGCCCCGCGATCAACGTCAACGACAGCGTGACGAAGTCGAAGTTCGACAACCTCTACGGCTGCCGCGAGAGCCTGGTCGACGGCATCAAGCGGGCGACCTCGGTGATGCTCGCCGGCAAGACCGCCGTGGTCGCCGGCTTCGGCGACGTCGGCAAGGGTTCGGCCGAGAGCCTGCGCTCGCAGGGTGCGCGCGTGCTGGTGACCGAGATCGACCCGATCTGTGCCTTGCAGGCCGCGATGCAGGGCTATCAGGTGGTGACCATGGAGGATGCAGCGCCCCTCGGCGACATCTTCGTCACCGCCACCGGCAACAAGGACATCATCACCCTCGACCACATGCGGGAGATGAAGGACGGTGCCATCGTCTGCAATATCGGCCATTTCGACAACGAGATCCGCGTCGCCGATCTGCAGAACTTCAAGTGGAACGAGATCAAGCCGCAAGTGGACGAGGTCGAGTTCCCCGACGGCAAGAAGCTGATCGTCCTGGCCAAGGGCCGGCTGGTCAATCTCGGCTGCGCCACCGGGCATCCGAGCTTCGTCATGAGTGCCAGCTTCACCAACCAGGTGCTGGCGCAGATCGAGCTTTGGAACCACCCGGAGCGCTACGAGCGCAAGGTCTACGTGCTGCCGAAGCACTTGGACGAGAAGGTGGCGACGCTGCACCTGGAGAAGCTCGGCGTGAAGCTCACCAAGCTGCGGCCGGACCAGGCCAGCTACATCGGCGTCGAGGTCGAAGGCCCGTTCAAGCCCGAGGCCTACCGTTACTGAGCCCTTGATCCTCCTGGGCGAGGCGGCGACGGCAGCCTTTGGCCAGAGGCTCGCTTCGCTCTTGCGGCCGGGTGACGTCGTCACCCTCGAGGGCGATCTGGGTGCGGGCAAGTCGACCCTGGCGCGCGCCTGCATCCAAGCGCTCGCCGGTGCCCCCATCGAGGTGCCGAGCCCAACCTTCACCCTCGTCCAGGTCTACGACCTCCCCGCCTTCGCCCTTTGGCACGTCGATCTCTATCGCCTGGGCGAGCCGGCCGAGGTGGATGAGCTGGGCCTCGACGAGGCCGCCTTTGGGGTCCTCCTCATCGAATGGCCCGACCGGCTGCCTCGAGGCAGCTTTCCCGAGCGGTTGCACCTGCGCCTGGAGGCGGTCGACGCCGATAGGCGAGGCCTCAGCGTGGAGGCCGGCCCCGCCTGGCAGGCGCGCGCCCACAAGCTCGCTTGACGCCGGCGCTTGTGCCCGGGCCCGCGCCGTGCTCTGAGGCGCGGGCTGCAGGGAGGGGAGGCCATGACGACCAATCGGCGCTATCGCATCGCCGTCATCGCGGGTGACGGCATCGGCAACGAGGTGATGCCGGAGGGGCTGCGCGCCCTGGAGGCGGCAGCCAAGCGCTTTCGCTTCGAGCTGGAGCTGCACGAGAAGGACTTTGCGTCGTGCGACTACTACGCCCGCCACGGCCGCATGATGCCGGAGGATTGGCACGACCAGCTGGTGGGGATGGATGCGATCTTCTTTGGCGCGGTGGGCTGGCCGGCGACGGTGCCGGATCACGTCTCGCTCTGGGGCTCGCTCCTCCAGTTCCGCCGCGCCTTTGACCAATACGTGAACCTGAGGCCGGTGCGGCTGATGCCGGGGGTGCCGAGCCCGCTCGCCAACCGCCAGCCGGGCGAGATCGACTTCTACGTCGTGCGGGAGAACACCGAGGGCGAGTATTCGTCGATCGGCGGGCGGATGTTCGAGGGCACCGAGCGCGAGCTGGTCATCCAGGAAACGGTGATGACCCGCAAGGGCGTCGACCGCATCCTCCGCTTCGCCTTCGAGCTGGCGCAAAAGACCCCGCGGCGGCATTTGACCTCGGCCACCAAGTCGAACGGCATCTCGATCACCATGCCCTATTGGGACGAGCGGGTGGAGGCGATCGCCAAGGACTATCCAGACGTCGCCTGGGACAAGTTCCACATCGACATCCTGACCGCCCACTTCGTGCGCCGGCCGGACCACTTCAACGTGGTGGTGGCCTCCAACCTCTTCGGCGACATCCTCTCGGATCTCGGCCCCGCCTGCACCGGCACCATCGGCATCGCCCCTTCCGGCAACATCAACCCCGAGCGCACCTTCCCCTCGCTGTTCGAGCCGGTCCACGGCTCCGCCCCCGACATCGCGGGCCAGGGCATCGCCAACCCCATCGGCCAAATCTGGTCGGCCGCGATGATGCTGGAGCACCTGGGCGAAGACGCGGCCGCGGCGGCGATCCTCCAAGCGATCGAGGACGTCCTGCGCGAGCCCTCCCTCCGCACCGCCGACTTGGCGGGGCCGGCCTCGACCGCAATCTGCGGCCGCGCGGTGGCGGATCGGCTGGGTTGAGGGAGGGAAGGTCCAAGGGGGCTTTTGGCCCCCTTGGCAACCCCCGAACCCGAGCGATCATCGCCACGCGATGATCGCTCGGGCCATGAGGCATGGGGGGAGTGGGAATATGACGGGGATCGTCCTGCCGGGGGCGGGTGACGAAGAGCGGGCGGCCGCGGCGGAGCGGTTGGCCGAAGCCGGGCGGGCGGCGAGGCTGGCAGCGCCGAAGCCGGATCGGAGCGCCGAGCTGGCGGCGGCGGCGCGGGTGCCAGGGACCGTCGTGCACGACGAGGTCGTCGCCGCTGGGGCACCTTGGTCCGGTCGGGTGAAGGCCGGGGAGTATCTCCGGATCATCGATCTGGAGGGTTGCCAGGCGGTCGATTTTCTCTGCTTCGACCAGACCGACCCAGACAATCGCTACAATGCCGGCAATACCATCAAGTTCAGCGGCAACGTCTATGTGGGGCAGGGGACGACGCTTTATTCCGACCGCGCCGATGCGCTGATGACCGTGGTCGCCGACACCGTCGGCCTGCACGACACCATCGCCGGCTGCTGCAGCGCCGAGGCCAACCGTGTGCGCTACGGGATCGAGGGCACGCCCAGTTGCCGGGGTAATTTTCTCCATGCCTTCGCGGGCCACGGTCTCGGGCCGCAGCATCTGGTCGCCAACGTCAACTGGTTCATGTACGTCCCGGTCGAGCCCGACGGCGCCACCGCCATCGTCGACGGCCGCTCGGCTGCGGGCGACTACGTCGACCTCAGGGCCGAGCGCGACGTGCTGGTGGTCATCTCCAACTGCCCCCAGCGCTACAATCCCTGCAACGCCTGGCTGCCGACGCCCATCCGCCTCATCCGCTGGACGAGCTGACGACCGGCCACGGCGCCCGGCCGCCACCTGAACGCGCAAATGGCCAACTCGCCTTGTCGGTCCAGGTGATTTATCCTGCATCCATGATACTTCTGACGCGTTGAGGCGTGCTGCGATGGCGGATGCGAAAGGGCCGGTGTCGGCGGGGTCGCGGGCTTGGATCGCGGCGATTTGCGCCACGGTGGTTGCGCTCGCGGCCTTGGCGGTGGTGTGGTCGATCGCGCAGAACCAGGTAGGGCCGATGCGCGCTTCGGTGCCCTTCGCCGGCGGCGAGTTCGTCCTGGAACTGAGCGCCGAGACGTCCGCCGACGAGGTGTTGCGGACGTTCTTGGACGTGCTCGACCAGCCGGCAGACGATGCGCCAACCCTCGCCCGGCAGCGCTACGTGTTGGAGGTGCTGCACGCCCGCGGCTTCGTGCGCGAAGGCGACGACCGGCTGGCGGACGTGCTGGTGCGGCTCGACGCCCACGACACGGTGGCGAGCCGCGTGCGCGCGGTGCTGCACGAACTCAAGGGACCGTTCGAAAGCACGCTCGTGTTGGCGGACGCCCGCGAGCATTTCGTCAACGATGCGATCTACGTGCTCGGACCGGAGCACGCCATCGCCAAGCGCTTGATGCAAGACAGCCTGATCCGCAGCGACATCTTCCAGCCGCCGGGCTTCGAGGTCGCCCTCGCGCTGGGCCCGGGCCTCGCCGACTTCACCATCCGGGTCTGCCGCGAGAGCGCCTTTCGGACCCTGGTGGAAGGCATGGTGCTGGTGGAGGCACCGGCCGGTACCAGTGCGATGGTCGGCCATCTGTTCGTCGGTTTCGATGCCTGCACCACACCCGAAACGGTCTATCTCGGCACGGCCGAATGGGAACGTCTCGGTTTCGATGCGGCGACACCGGAGGTCGTCGGCGCTTGGTTCAATCCGGTGCAGATCGGCACCGTCCACCTCGCCCATCTCTATGCCAACCGGGGACCGCTGCCATGATCCGGCCCTTGGTTCTCGCCGTGCTGCTCAGCGTGCTGGCCGGCAGCCCGGCTGCCGCGAGCTGCGTGATGAATGGCATCGTCTACCCCGAAGGGGCCGTGGTCGGCGCCTTCGTCTGCCGCGGTGGCCGCTGGCATCCACGCTGAGACGGGCGGCCGCAAGGCGCCGTGGCAATGCGGCGGTGGATCGTCGTTGACCGGCCGCGTCGGCGCGACTAGCTTGCCGGCCCCCGACCCGTAAGTATACGGCCGGATGCCTTTTTACGTCCCAGAACCCGTAGCTCGGAGAGCGTTATGACCGACGCGCCTGCGATTACCATGCCCGCAGAGACCACGCCGATGAAGAACGGCGCCGAGGTATTGCTGCAGGCGCTGGTAGACCAGGGCGTGGAGCACGTCTTCGGCTATCCGGGCGGGGCCGTCCTCCCCATCTACGATGCCATCTTCAAGCAGAACCACCTGCGCCACATCCTGGTCCGCCACGAGCAGGGGGCGGTGCATGCGGCCGAGGGCTATGCCCGCTCGACCGGCAAGGTCGGCGTCGTCCTCGTTACCTCTGGTCCCGGTGCCACCAACACCGTCACCGGCCTGACCGACGCGCTGATGGACAGCGTGCCGATCGTCGTCCTGACCGGCCAGGTGCCGACGCACATGATCGGCAACGACGCCTTCCAGGAGGCCGACACCGTCGGCATCACCCGGCCCTGCACCAAGCACAACTATCTGGTGAAGGACCCAAACGACCTCGCGCGCATCGTCCACGAGGCGTTCCACGTGGCCCGCTCCGGCCGCCCCGGCCCGGTCGTCATCGACCTGCCGAAGGACGTCGTCCTGGCGAAAGCCCCCTACGTCGCCAAGGACGAGGTCCAGCACAAGACCTACCAGCCGCGGCGCCTGCCCGCCCCGGATCGCATCGAGGAGGCGGTCGACCTCATCGCCCGCGCCCGCCGGCCGATCTTCTACGTCGGCGGCGGTGTGATCAACGCCGGCCGCGAGGCCTGCATGGTGCTCCGCGAGCTGGTCCGCGCCACGGGCTACCCCATCACCCAGACGCTGATGGGCCTCGGCGCCTTTCCGGCGAGCGACCCGCAGTTCATCGGCATGCTAGGCATGCACGGCACCTATGAAGCCAACATGGCGATGCACGGCTGCGACCTGATGATCTGCATCGGCGCGCGCTTCGACGACCGGGTGACCGGCCGCCTGGACGGCTTCTCGCCGGGCTCGGTCAAGATCCACGTCGACATCGATCCCTCCTCGATCAACAAGAACATCCAGGTCCAACTGCCGATCGTCGCCGATTGCGGCGAGGCCTTGAAGGCGATGCTCGCCTGCTGGCGCCAGAAGGGCCATCAGGCTGACCCCTTGCGCACCGCCGCCTGGTGGGAGCAGATCAAGGCTTGGCAAGCCAAAAATTCGCTCGGCTACGTCAAGTCGGCCACCACGATCAAGCCGCAATACGCCATCGAGCGGCTCTATCAGCTGACCAAGGACCAGGACACCTACATCACCACCGAGGTGGGCCAGCACCAGATGTGGGCGGCGCAGCACTACCACTTCGAGGAGCCGTTCCGCTGGATGACTTCGGGTGGCCTCGGCACGATGGGCTACGGCCTGCCGGCGGCGATGGGCGTGCAGATGGCGCACCCCGACAGCCTCGTCATCGACATCGCCGGCGAGGCGTCGTGGGTGATGAACATGCAGGAGATGTCGACGCTGGTGCAGTACCG
>RECO01000312.1 GCA_007694015.1 Geminicoccaceae bacterium | reverse complement strand
GGTGATGCTCTGGATGACGGCCTTGGCCTCGCCGTTCACCGTGACGATCACCGGATCACCGCCCTCGCTGAGGTCGCGGACGATCTCCGGCGCGGTGGCCTTGACCGTGGTGATCGACTTGACGCGGTCGGCCAGCGACATCGAACGGCTCTCCCAAGGGTCGGAATTCTAGTCGGAATTCAGTGCTACGCAAGGACGACGCCTGCGGGACGCTCTCCACACCCTAGGTTTTCCGCTGCCCCGTGTCCGTGCCGACGTTCCGCGCGACCTCGACCGCGCGCATCATCAGGCGGTCGGTGTCGTTGCCCGGCGGCGGATCGATCCAGACGACGTCGTCCAGGACCCGGCCGTCGTCGATGCGCCAGCTTTGGCCGTGACGGCGGGCACCCGCGGGGCGTGGCTCGCTGCCGCTGACGATGCGGGCGACGAAGCGCGGCGGGTGCAGGTGGACGAGGTAGCGTCGCTCAGGCTCCGTCGGGCTGGTGCCGACGATCCAGGCATCGTCGGGCAGCTCCGGCCTTTCCCGCCGTCCGATGATCAGGTCGGCCAAGCGGCGCTCGATCCAGTCCGGCAGCCTGTCCTCCTCCAGCCAGCCTTGGACGGTCGTTGCATCGACGCCGAGCTTGCGGGCGATCCCTTCGACCCAGTTCGTCTCGGAGCCGAGGATGTCGGTGGCGAAGAAGTGGAAGTCCTCGACGTTCACACCCGTATCCTACCCTCCGCTCATCGCCCTCTCAGCCTAACGGCGTGTATATTCATACCTCTCTCGACCAGCCGGGGCAGGCCATTTCAATCGTAGAGACAACCACGGCGTTTTCTTGCGCGGTGAGCCTTTGAGTATCGCTGATCATGACGGCGTACAATCGACGCGTGGTGGTGACCGAGCGCTGAGCCATGTTGGACACACGCTCGGCCGGCGGGCTGCGGATCGTCGCCAAGGAACGCATGACCATGCTCGTGCTCACCCACGTGATGGGCTTCGCTCCGATGGTCGCCGACCCGGTCATCTTCACGGCCCAGGGCGAGCTCGTCGAACAGGCCGGGCCGGACACGTTCATCTCCACCCCGCAATAAGAGTGGGCCTACGTGCTCTGCTCCTCCCTGCCGGCATCGCCCGGATAGCGGGACAGCGCCGTGTCGGCATTGGGATCCGGCACGGCGGTGAAGGTCGTGCCGGTGGTCGTTCGGGCGGTGATGGCCTGAACGATATAGGGCTCGCCACCGATCTCGACGCGCTCGCCCGGCTTCACCTCCGCCGGCAGCGTGAAAGTTTTCGGGGTTGGCTCCTCGTAGGCGAAGTACGGCGTCGGGGGTGGCGATTCATAGCCGGAGACGTCATCCCGCCAGTCGGGCTCAAAGGCCTCACCGAAGTGGCGGGTGGGGGCCTCGGGAAACGGCGTCCTTTTCGCGGCGTCTAGCGCCATCTCGTCCTGGATCGCCTGCTTGCCGCCCTTCACGCCCTTCGGTCGCGGCGCGTTCCGATAGTCGGTGGTGCCGGTATTGTCGATGCGGCGGTCGACGACACTGCCCGACGCCGTTTGGCTACGGAATGCGATCTCCGATGGCCGGGCGATGTTCATCGTGCTGGGCGTCGGATCGATGTTGACCTGGGTGAAAGGGAGCCCCGAAACGAGCGCCCGCTTCTCGATCTTGTTGTATCGGTAGCTGGAGGTACCACCCGTGGCGCCGGTGGAGTCGGATTCGTCGGTGTAGGCGCGCGGCTCGGTGTCGAAGCTCAGTGAAGAGGTCGGGTCGGTGCTCGCTTGATTGTCGTGCAGGGTAAACGGATGGCCGCGTACGCGACCGCTCACGCTCGTCAGACCTCCGTACTTTGCTTTCGACCGCTCCAGCTTTCGCCGCTTGGTGGATCCTTGCGTCGTCGGCCGAATATGCATGCCGAGGTTCAGCCCGCCGCGACTGACGACGACGGACGGTTCGGAGGGCTCGCCGAACGTGAGGATCTCGCTCTCCATCGCCGGCCGCTTGTTCGGGTTCAGCGTGGAGAATGCGCCGAGATGCTGCCCGCTCGCCGTCGTCGACACGTGCCAGAGTTGCCCTTCGCCGAGTGGCGGCAGCATGTTCTCTGGCGTTTGGTGCGCCCCCTCGCCATGGCTTGGAATCTGTTCTGCCGAGCGCTCGTGGAGGCGGCAGAACCGGCTATCCTGCACCCGCCCGTGCGCCTCTGCCATTCGACCCTGATCGATCTCCGTCTCCTTCGGAGCCTCCATCGGCTCGCCTCGCAGATAGCCCACCAGGTGCTCGACGCTCAGGAAATGGTAGGCCCGCGTTCGGTTGTTATGGAGGAGGAGGAAGGCCCCCCAGGTGCCGTCGGCTTCCATCCGCGCCCGCACATCGGTAGCGACGCGGTGATCACGCGGCGCCGACTTCTCGTCGATCAGCACGAGCCGCTGCACAACGCTGGACGTAGCCGGCCGCAGCGCCGCCGCGCGATCGGCCATGGCCTGTATCGCATGCAACCGCTGCACGGGCCCGCTACGGTCCGCCGTCGCCTGCAGGGCAGCAGGCGGCTCCGAGGGCGACGGCGCCCGGACCGCGGATCGGGTGGGCGTCGGGACGGCCCGCGCCGTCGTGGGCTTGGACAAACGCTGCCGACGACCATTGTCAATCACCTCACCCTCCCACCAAATTACTCTTCAACTCAGCTTGAACTGCTCGTGGTCGTCCCACCCACTCTCGGGCGCAGGCAAATCGCCGTGGGCCGCCCCCTTTTACCAGGCCGCCATATGCACAGAAGATCGTACCGGTGGCACTCGAGAGTATGATCCCGAAGATCGTCGGCAACGTCATCGGCCTTCCGTGTCAGCCTGACCCGCCACCGCGGCTCCCGAGGACGGGCTTATCTCAAGAGGGCCGCATTGCTGCGGCCCTCGGCGTTCCGGTCAGCGATGCTCTGGCGCGAACGGAATGTCGTCGTCGAAGCCGGCAGGCATACCGCCGCCCCCGCCGCGTTCTTCGGCTCCGGCCATCGCCGGCTGGTTTCGCCGCCCGCTGCCACTGCCGGCGGCATCACCGCCATCCTCGCGGCCGCCACCCAAGAGGACCAACTCCCCCCGGAAGCGGCTGAGGACGATCTCGGTCGTGTAGCGTTCCTGGCCGCTCTGATCGGTCCACTTGCGGGTTTGCAGCTGGCCTTCGACGTACACCGATCGCCCTTTCTTGAGGTATCTCTCGGCGACCTCCGCCAGGTTCTCGTTGAAGATTACCACCCGATGCCACTCGGTCCGCTCCTGCGTCTCGCCGCTGTGGCGATCGCGCCAGCGTTCGGAAGTGGCGATGCTGAGTTGGACGATCTTCTGCCCGTTCTGCGTTTGACGGACTTCGGGATCGCGCCCGAGATTGCCCATCACGATCACCTTGTTCACGCTGCCGGCCATCGTTTCCTCTCCGGTTGCCTGCTTTTCAACCTATCGTTCCCTTCCCTGTTCGAGAAAAACCGGCCGCTGCTGGCGCCGCGCACTCATCCGCCGCCCGCGTCGTCATCGCTCGTCCCTTGCGCCGAATGACGCTCCGTCAGGGCTTCTGCCGTGGCTGGGTGGAACAGCGTTGCGGTCCAATCCGGGTGGCCGGGGAGCCCACGCAGATCGACGGCGATCGGCTCCACCCTGCTATTGCCGGCGGGCCAGGCGAGGCCCCAGCGCCGGGTGCGGCCGACGAGATCGGCACGCGGCCCTTTGGTCGGCTCCCAACCTACCTGGTGCGCGAGGTATTGGCGGAGCAGTGGCCGCTCGACCCGTTCGAACATGCGCCTGCCGATCAGTGGCGCACCGGGTTCGACGTCGAGCAGGCCGCGTTGTCCGATGAGCGCCATCAGGCAATCGCGCAACATGCCTGATCCGCCGTCTCGAACCGGTGCCGGATCGGGGACGATGAACCGGCCGCGGAGATAGGCGATCCAGGTGCGTGCAGGCCGCGCGGGACGTTCGCCGCCGCCGCGGTCGCTGTCGTCGACGGCACCCATGAGCAGCGGTACGAGGTGCAAGGGACCGGACGCGGTGGGTTTGGGGCGCCACAACCGCGCCCCCAAGGTGATGGCGCTCGGCGCTTCGCCCATCGCTTCGGCGACGTAGCGTTCCAAGTCCGGCATGTCCGGGTGTGGCAGTCGGTTTTCGCCCCAATGCCAGTCGACGTGACTGACGAACAGGATCGGCACGGCGAAGGGGCGGATGCTGCCCCAGCGGGGGCTGGCCCAACCCTGGGCCATCTCCCGGATCGCCTGCTCCAGCTGCGTTCCTGCCTCCGGTTCGGGCAAGGCGGCTCGGGCGAGGAGTTCGGCGCGGCCGTGTTCGAGACAGCGGGTGATGGCGTGGATCACCTGGTGCTCATCGGCCTGGTCGTTCCAGAGTTGGCGAAGCAGGAGTTCCGGGTCTTCGGTCGAGCGTTGTCGCGGCATGGTTGCGGCCAAGGTGAAGGCTGTTGGCCTTCACCACTGGCTCATCGGATCGCCTAAGTCCTTCGCGCAAGCACCGTCGAAGACGCTCCCGTGCTCCGGTCGTCATCCCCGCCGCGGTTCCAGATCAGTCGCGGGTGGCGAAGTTCCACCCGCCGGTAGACGCAGCTGGCGCCGGTGGTTGGGTCGGTCCGAACACGTCGTTCGTCGCACCGTCCGATCAAGCTCTTCTCCTGCAGCTCCTTGAAGGCCGCCTGGAGTTCCCCCTGGCCTGGGTGGACCATTCCCAGTTCGAACAGCCGTCGGCGTGCCACCGCTTCCGCGATTTCCACGACCCGCACGCCCGTGCCGCTGATCACGACGTCGGTCCCGGTCACCTCGCCGAGGGTGATGAGGATGCGTCGCGCCCAACGGCCGAGATCCACCTGGATGGTGCCGGAGGCGAGGAGCACGATGGCGCGGCCCTTCTCCTTCCAAGGGCGGACGACGTAGCGTTGCCGTCGCCTTCCACCGCCGCGAAGACCATTGTGCCGTGGCCGGGCCGGTACGCGATAGTCGTCGGTCGCCTCGATCCAGGATGGGAGAACCCCTCCGTCGCATAGGCGTCCGAGCGCCTCGGCCGTGGTGGTCTTGGCGAGGCGCGTCAGGTCCGCGAGGTCACTCCGGTCGGGATGATGACCGATCGCCGCAAACGCGATCATCGCCAGCAGCACCCGAAACTCGCTTCGGTTCCAAGCTCCGGCAACGAGCCCTTCCGGCACGTCGATCGACGCCATGTCCACGAGTTGCTGGTGCTGATCCTCCGTCAAATCGCCGTTGAACATCGTCAATCCTCGCTGGTTGGATAGAAATTGACCCGTCGCGAGAGAGACAAAAAATGTTGTTGGTTAGCGGCGACGTTCGTGATGCTGCGCCGCAATAAAGTTCACCTTGCCTCAACCTCCGCGTTCGTGAAAGGCACCACGCGCGGTGCGCCTGGATCGTCGTCCAGCATCCGGCGCGGACCGGTCGGCACGAGCACCTGGGTCGGCCCGAAGCGCCGCCATGCGGCCCCGGTGGGCCGATCGGCGATGTCGCGCGCGGCCGGGGTGCCGAGCATCAGCGCGGCCGGGGCCGGCGACGTTGTCGGGACGGGCGGCGGCACCGGCTCGCGCGACGCGGCGCAGGCCCCAAGGGCGAGGACGCAGGCAAGGCTGGCGATCGATCGTGCGAAGCGTTGCATCGGGGCTCTCCGTGGCGGTTCTCGACAAGGTGCCCCGTCGGCATCGGCCCGTCCTGCGCGCAAGCAGGCCTTACGCCGCGGCCTTCGACGCCTCCCCCTGTGCGGATGCGCGCTTTCACCAACCGGCCGTGGCTTTGACCAAGCCCCCTGCGAGCGGGGGCCTCTTCACATCCTGCCGCTTGAACGGTCGGTGCCGGCACCGACGCTGAACGTGAGCATCGCGTTGTTCGGTGGCGCCGAGGCCGCGCGCACCTCACCTGGCGATCGTGTTGCCCCGTCATCAATGCCGACGTCGATCCGAGGGATTTCACAGTTCTGTTATGGCGTTTGTCAAGCCCCTAGGAATGGCGGATTGCCGCAAATGTTCATGGTTCAACCCCCGGCGCATGCGCCGGGGTCACAGGGTGAACATCGCGTTTCCGACGTTTCCGAGGCCGCGCGCATCCCACTTGGCGATCGTGTCGCGCCCGGCATC
>RECO01000104.1 GCA_007694015.1 Geminicoccaceae bacterium | reverse complement strand
TGTTGATCCCGGACGAGCCGCCGAGGATCAACCCTTCTTCCCGCACCAGCCGAAACACGATCGGCAGCGCCTCCTCGTCGCTGATCTGAAACTGCCCGTCGGGCGTGAAGCCCGCCAAATTTGCCGTGATCCGCCCCTGGCCGATGCCCTCGGTGATCGAGGTGCCCAGGGCCTTCAGCTCGCCATCGGCATAGTAGTGGTAGAGTGCTGCCCCCATCGGATCGGCGAGGAAGATCTTGACGTCACGCTTGCGCTCCCTGAGCGCCATCGCCACGCCCGCGAGCGTGCCGCCGGTGCCGACCGCACAGGTGAAGGCATCCACCTTGCCGTCGGTATCGCGCCAAATCTCCGGCCCCAGATGGCGGTAATGGCCGTCGCGGTTCGCCACGTTGTCGAACTGGTTGGCCCAGATCGCCCCGTTCGGTTCGCGCTGCGCCCGCTCCTCGGCCAGCCGCCCCGACCACTTCACGTAGTTGTTCGGGTCCTTGTAGGGCACAGCCGGCACCTCGATCAGCTCCGCACCGCAGAGCCGGAGCATGTCCTTCTTCTCCTGGCTCTGGGTGTCGGGAATGACGATGACGGTCTTGTAGCCCTTGGCATTGCCGACCACGGCGAGCCCAATGCCGGTATTGCCCGCCGTCCCCTCGACGATCGTGCCGCCCGGCTGCAACAGCCCCCTAGCCTCGGCGTCCTCGATGATCGCCAACGCCGCCCGGTCCTTGATGCTGCCGCCAGGGTTCAAGAACTCGCACTTGCCGAGAATCTCACACCCCGTCTCCTCCGACGCCCGGCGCAGGCGCAGAAGCGGCGTGTTGCCGACGAGATCGATCAACGATTGGGCCATGAACGCAACCTCCCTAGCGCCCCCGACGCTAGGCGACACGGATCGGAGCGGCAAGACGCCAGGCCTGACCACGGCCATGGTCCCGATCGGAACGCCCGGCGCCGCGTCACCTGCGAAGGTCGATGGCTTGTCCGGTCGGCGCATTCCGGATATATTACCAGTGATAATGCAGGAGACGCGGATGAGTGGCGCTGCCCGCAGAAAAGCCGTGAGAACCTACCGCGCACGCCTGACGCAGCGCGGCTTCGAGCGCTTCGAGGTCAAGGCGCGCGCCAACGATCGTGACTTGATCCGTCTTCTCGCCAAACGTCTGGCCGAAGAGGGTCCCGAAGCGGAAGCCGTCCGTAACGCCGTGAAAGTGGCCGTCGCGGGCGAACCTGCCCCGGCCGGCGGCATCCTCGCCGCACTGCGGCGCTCACCGCTGGTCGGTGCCGAACTCGACCTCAGCCGTTCGCGCGAAACAGGCCGCCGCGTGGAGCTTTGACCCGCTACCTGCTCGACACCAACGTCATCAGCGAGGTGGTCAAGCCCGCCCCCTCGCCGGCCGTGCTCGCCTGGATGGCGGCGCAGCGCGACGAGGAGCTGTTCATCGCCTCGCTCACCCTCGCCGAGCTTTGGCGCGGCATTCTGGAAAAGCCCCGCGGCAAGAAACGCACAGCCTTGGAAGCGTGGTTCAACGGCGCCGCAGGACCACGCGCGTTGTTCCAGGGCCGCATCCTGCCCTTCGACGAGCGGGCTGCGCTGATCTGGGCACGGCTCATGGCCGAGGGCCGCCGAGCCGGCCGGCCCCGCAGCGCCCTCGACATGATCATCGCCGCCGTGGCCGGCGCCAACGACTGCGTGGTCGTGACCGCCAACGCCAGAGACTTCGAAGGCCTCGCGATCCTCGATCCGACCGTCCCTCACATCCCCGGATAGTTCGGCCCGCCGGAGCCCTCGGGCACCACCCAGTGGATGTTCTGCTTCGGGTCCTTGATGTCGCAGGTTTTGCAGTGGACGCAGTTCTGGGCGTTGATCTGCAGCCGCGGCTGGCCCTCCTCATGCACGATCTCGTAGACGCCGGCCGGGCAATAGCGCGTCTCCGGCGAGGCGTAGAGGTCGTAGTTCACGTCGATGGCGATGCGCTGGTCCTTCAGGGTCAAGTGGACCGGCTGGTCTTCCTCGTGATTGGTGTTGGAGAGGAACACCGAGGAGAGCTTGTCGAAGCTGATGACGCCGTCGGGCTTCGGGTAGTCGATCTTCTTGCTGTCCTTGGCGAGCTTCAGGCTCTCGTGGTCGGCATGGTGGTGCAGCGTCCAGGGCGCCTTGCCGCGCAGCACGTAGGTGTCCAGCGCCGAATAGGCGATGCCGCCCCACAGCCCCCAGCGGAACGAAGGCCGGATGTTGCGCACCTGGTGCAGCTCCGGCCAAATCCAGCTCTGCTCCAGCTTCGTTCGATAGCCGGTCATCAACTTCGGATCATCGGCCTTGACCGCCTCGAAGGCGAGTTCGGCGGCAACCAGCCCCGACTTCATCGCCGTGTGCGTGCCCTTGATCTTCGGCACGTTCAAGAAACCGGCGGCACAACCCATGATGCCGAGCCCCGGCAGCCCCACCTCCGGGATCGACTGCAGGCCGCCCTCGTTCAACGCCCGCGCCCCATAGGCGATGCGCCTGCCGCCCTCGAAGGTCGGCCGGATCGCCGGGTGGTGCTTGAAGCGCTGGAACTCGTCGTAAGGCGAGAGGTAGGGGTTTTGGTAATCCAGCGCGATGACGTAGCCGATCGCCACCTGGTGGTTCTCCAGGTGGTAGATAAAGGAGCCGCCATAGGTCTTGGTATCCAGAGGCCAGCCGACGGTGTGGACGATCAGCCCCGGCTGGTGCGCCTCGGGCTTCACCTCCCACAGCTCCTTGATGCCGATGGCATAGGTCTGCGGGTCGACGCCTTGCCTGAGGTCGTGGCGCTCGAACAGCCCCTTGGTCAACGAGCCGCGGCAGCCCTCGCCCAAGAGCGTCACCTTGGCGCGCAGCTCCATCCCCGGCTGGTAGTCGGCCTTCTTCTCGCCGTCGCGGCCGATGCCCATGTCGCCCGTGGCGACGCCGACGATGGCCCCGTCCTCGCCGTAGAGCACCTCGGCGGCGGCAAAGCCGGGGTAGATCTCCACCCCCATCGCCTCGGCCTGCTCGCCCAACCAGCGGCAAACATTGCCCAACGACACGATGTAGTTGCCGTGGTTGTTCATCTGCGGCGGCGTCGGCAGCCGGAACGCGCGCTTCTCGGTGAGGAACAGGAACTTGTCGTCGCCGGCGGGCGTGTGCAGCGGCGCACCCCGCTCCTTCCAGTCGGGCAGGAGTTCGTCGAGCGCGCGCGGCTCGATCACGGCCCCGGAGAGGATGTGCGCCCCCACCTCGGAGCCCTTCTCCAGCACGCACACGCTCAATTCCTGGCCGGCTTCTTCCGCGAGTTGCTTCAGCCGGATCGCCGCGCACAGCCCCGAAGGCCCGGCACCGACGATGACGACGTCGTACTCCATCACCTCGCGTTCCAAAGCTGCCTCCTCGTTGGCCTACGCAGTTGCAGCATGATGTAGCCGAAGGCGAACGATCTGTCGCGGGGTGCGTCCCCAAAACCTTGGCGCACGGCGTCTGCGGCCTAGCTCACGCCGCCATGAACCCGCTCCTCCACCCCCTCCCCGACCACCTCGCCGAGCGCTGCCGCGTCCTCGGCGGCGCAGCGCCCCACAGCGGCGCCTTCGTCCTCTACTGGCTGCGCCAAGCCCAGCGCGGCCACGAAAACCCGGCGCTCGACGTGGCCCTGCACCTGGCCGAGCGCCTCGACCGCCCGCTCTACGTCCACCAGAGCCTCAGCCCCGCCTACCCTTACGCCTCCGACCGGCTCGTCCGCTTCGTCCTGGAAGGTGCCGTCGATCTGCACCGCGAACTCCAAGCCCAAGGCATCGCCGCCGCCTTCCACTTCGAGCCGAAGGACGCCGAGCGCGAGCTGGAAGTCGTGCGCGACCTCGCCGCCCGCGCCGCCGTCGTCGTCACCGAAGACGTGCCGGTGAACCCCTGGCGCCAGGACGCGCGCAGCCTCGGCAGGGCGCCGGTCGTCCTGGTGGACGCCGCCTGCATCCTGCCGATGCGCCTCGTTGCCAAGCGCCCCGAGCGCGCCTTTCGCTTCCGCAAGGACACCGAACGGGCGCGGGCCGAACGGCTCACCTTCCCTTGGCCCGCCTTCGCCGGCCGCATGGCCAGCGCCCTTCCCGCCGCTTTGCCCTTCACGCCCCTGAACCTCGAGACCGCCGACCTCTCCGCCCTCGTCGCCAGTGCTCTGATCGACCACGGCATCGGGCCGGTCGCCGACACCAAGGGCGGCAGCGTCGCCGGCTATGCCCGCTGGACCACCTTCCGCGACCAGCACTTGGGCACTTACGCCCGTCGCCGCAACGACGCTGCCGACCGCTCGGGCGTCAGCCGCATGTCGGCCTACCTGCACCACGGCCAAGTCTCGCCCTTCACCGTCGCCCGCGAGGCGATGGCCCATGGCGGCCCCGGTGCCGACAAATGGCTCGACGAGTTCCTCGTCTGGCGCGAACTGGCCCACGCCTGGTGCCACCACAGCCAAGACCCCGAAAGCTTGGAGGCCCTACCCGACTGGGCACGTACCACGCTCGAAGCCCACAACAAGGACCCACGTCCGGCCCTGTTCGACACCGAAACCCTCGCCCGCGGCCGCACCGGCGACGCCCTTTGGGATGCGGCCCAAGCCTCGCTCCGCGTCCACGGCGAGTTGCACAACAACCTGCGCATGACCTGGGGCAAGGCGCTGGTCGGCTGGTCGCCGACACCGGCAGCAGCGCTCTGCCGCCTCATCGAACTCAACCACCGCTACGCGCTCGACGGCCGCGACGCCAATTCCTACGGTGGCCTCCTCTGGTGCCTCGGCCTGTTCGACCGCCCCTTCGAGCCGCCCTCGCCCATCCTCGGCACCGTCCGCCCCCGGCCGACGGAAGGCCACGCCCGCCGTTTGGACCTCGCCATGTACGAAGACGCCGTGAACCGTCCCACCGCCGAGCCCGCCCCCAAGGTTGCCGTCATCGGCGCCGGCCTCGCTGGCCTCGCCTGCGCCCGCACCCTCGCCGACCACCAGATCGAGGTCACGGTGTTCGACAAGTCGCGCGGCCTCGGCGGCCGCATGGCCACCCGCCGGGTCGATGGCCTTGCCTTCGACCACGGTGCGCAGTTCTTCACCGCCCGCGACACGACCTTCCGCCGCCACGTCGAGGCCTGGGCCGAACAGGGCCTGGTCGCCCGCTGGCAGCCCCAAGGCCGCGGCGACGAGGCTGAGCCTTGGTGGGTCGCCACCCCCCGGATGACCGCCCTCGCCCGCCACCTCGGCGCCGAGCTCGACGTCAAAACCGAACTCACCGCCACCGCCGTCACCCGAACCGACGCCGGCTGGCAGATCACCGCCGGCGACGCCACCTTCGGCCCCTACGACGCCGTCGTCGTCGCCACCCCCGCCCCCCAAGCCGTGCCGCTGCTCGAAGCCGCCCCGACCCTCGCTGCCGCCGCAAAAGGTGCGGTCATGCACCCCTGCTGGGCAGCCCTCGTCGCCTTCCCCCAGCGCTTCGACGCCCCGGACACGCTGCGCCCGGTAGGAAGCCCCCTCGCCTGGGCCGCCCGCGACGCCAGCAAACCCGGCCGCCTCAAGGCGGAAACCTGGGTCCTCCACGCCTCCCCCGACTGGTCGCGCACCCACCTCGAACGCACCGCAGCCGACGTCCTCCCCGACCTCCTCAACGCCTTCGAGGGCGCCCTCGGCCAAAGCCTCCCCACCCCCACCTACGCCACCGCCCACCGCTGGCGCTACGCCCTCGCTGCCCAGCCCGTCGGCCAAGCCTGCCTCTACGACCCAAGCGGCCTGCTTGCCTGCGGCGACTGGTGCCTCGGCGGCCGCATCGAAGCCGCCTTCCTCTCCGGCACCGCCGCCGCCGGCCGCATCCTGAACGCGGCCGTCGAGCGCGCCAGAAGCGTGGACTGAACGGCGCGAAGGGAAGCGAAAGGGGGCTTTTGGCGCCCCAAGAAAAGGGAAGCGGAAGGCCAAGGGGGCTTTTGGCCCCCCTTGGAAACCCCCGGCGAAAACGATCAGCGGCCGTGCAAGCACGGCCGCTGATCGTTTTCGCAACTTTGCCACTTGCAGTGGCGTCAGCCACTGCCGGGGGTCCTAGGGGGCCAAAAGCCCCCTAGCCTTTTCTTCTAATGCCACGGCTTCAGGCGATGCGGCCGGCGAGTTCGTCTTCGATGTGGGCTTCGACGATGCTGCGGAAGTCGGGGTCGGGTTTGAAGCCGAGTTTGCGCGCGCGTTGGGGTTCGAAGCGGCGGGCCCAG
>RECO01000163.1 GCA_007694015.1 Geminicoccaceae bacterium | reverse complement strand
TGCTACGCCGCTACGCCGCTCCGCATCCGCCAGCCCGAAGGTGCACCAGTGAGCCTGCTCGTCGTCCAGGACCTCACCAAGTCCTTCGGCGGCGTCCACGCCGTCCGCTCGGTCGACTTCCGCCTGGAGCGCGGCGAGCGGCTCGCCATCATCGGCCCCAACGGTGCCGGCAAGTCGACCTGCTTCGACATGGTCGGCGGCCAGCGCCGGCCCGATGCCGGCCGCGTGCTGCTCGACGGCGAGGACGTGACCGGGCTCGGCCCCGACCGCATCTGGGCCAAGGGCGTCGGCCGCACCTTTCAGGTGGCCGCCAGCTTCGCCTCGATGACGGTCGCCGAGAACGTGCAGATGGCGCTGATCAACCACCACGGCAGCAGCCGGGCGCTGTGGCCGCTGGCACGCCGCCTCTACCGCGACGAGGCGCTGGCGCTGCTCGACCGCGTGGGCATGGCGGCCCAGGCCGACCGCACCATGGGCGTGCTCGCCTATGGCGACGTCAAGCGGGTAGAGTTGGCCATAGCCCTCGCCAACGAGCCGAAGCTCCTCTTGATGGACGAGCCCACCGCCGGCATGGCCACGGCCGAACGCCTTGCCCTGATGGACCTCACCAGCCGCATCGTCCAGGAGCAGGGTGCGGCCCTCCTCTTCACCGAGCACGACATGGACGTGGTCTTTCGCCACGCCGACCGCATCCTCGTGCTCGCCCGCGGCGCCGTGGTCGCCGAAGGCCCGCCAGCTGCGATCCGCGCCGACCCCGAGGTGCAGGCGATCTATCTCGGCCAGGGCTTCGAGGGGGCGGCGCCATGACGCCCTTGCTCCAGGTCGAAGCGCTCTGCACCCGCTACGGCCAGGCCGACGTGCTGTTCGACGTCTCCCTGGAAGTCCAGGACGGCGAAGTCGTCGTGCTCCTCGGGCGCAACGGTGCTGGCAAATCCACCACCCTCAAGGCCATCGTCGGCCTCGTGCCGCCCAGTTCCGGCACGGTCCGCTTCCAGGGCCAGGCGCTCAACGGCACCCCCACCCACGCGATCGTCCGCGCGGGCCTCGGCTACGTGCCGGAAGAGCGCCGCATCTTCAGCGAACTCACCGTCGCCGAAAACCTGGAAGTGGGCCGCCGCCCGGCCCCACCCGGCCAGCGCCCCTGGACGCCCGAACGGCTGTTCGACCTCTTCCCCAACCTCGCCACCATGCGCACCCGCCGCGGCGGCTTCATGTCCGGCGGCGAGCAGCAAATGCTCACCATCGCCCGCACCCTCATGGGCAACCCGCGCCTGGTCCTTCTCGACGAGCCGTCGGAAGGTCTCGCCCCCGTCATCGTCGAGCAGATGGCCAAGGCCATCCGCACCCTGAAAGGCGAGGGCCTGACCGTGCTCCTCTCCGAGCAGAATCTGCCCTTCGCCCGGGCCGTCGCCGACCGCGCCTACGTGATCGAAAGCGGCCACATCCGCTGGTCGGGAACGACGGCCGACCTTTGGGCCAATCAAGCCGCGAGGCAGCAATGGCTGAGCGTTTGACCCCGTTGGTGATCGACGTCGGCGATGGTGCCGTGCGGCTGCAACTCGGCGATTCGGGCGCTGCCGTCCAACTCGGCCACCCGCCGCCCTTGGAAGAACTCGCCCGAGCCCTCGGCCGGCTGCCGGCCCTGGGTCCCGCAGCGGACCTCGCCCCAGCCGAAGCCGCCGCGACCCTGGCCCTGCAACTCGACACCATCGTCGATGCCAGCCGCGCCCTCTGCCGCGAGCAGAGCCTCGATCCCGCCGAACTCGCCCTGATCCCGCACCACCAAGCCGGTCTCTACGCGACCGCCATCGCCCGCCGCCTCGGCACCCGCCGCGTCGTCGTCCCGGCCCTCGCCCCCACCGCACCGGCGCCGCACCAGGAAGCCGCCACCACCGGCCGCCGCCCCGTCTGGTTCGACGACCGCCCCCGCGACACCGCCCTCTACGACCGCGCCCAACTGCCGCCCGACGCCATCCTCCGCGGCCCCGCCATCCTCGACCACCCGACCTCCCCCGTCGCCATCGAACCCGGCGACCGCGCCACCCTCGACACCGACGGCAACCTCGTCATCGACGTCCGGTTGGGTAAGGGGAAGTGAAGGGAAGGCGAGGGGGCTTTTGGCCCCCTCGGACCCCCGACCGACGGCTGACGCCGTCGGACTGTAGGAATTTTGGCCTGGATACGGTATAAGGGGTGGTGTCGGGAAGGTATGGCGGCCGCCCCAGAAAACGCCTGGTCAAAACGAACCCAGAATCGAAATTAGGCTTTTATTTCAATCGGTTGTGGCGGATTTTCGGGGTCGTGGACGCGACCTTGGTCGAAGCCCCTACCCAGGTCGCGGCGGCGTCAGCCGTCGCGTCGGGGGGCGCGGGGGGCCAAAAGCCCCCCGATCCCTTCCTTGATCGCGCTTCCCGTCAGCCCCGCGCCGGCACCCAGGCCGAGCCTTCGGCGTGGTGGTAGAAGCCGTTGGTGAACGGCAGGTCCGGGGCCAGGTCTTCGAGCCGTTCGAGGCTTTCGTCGGCGGCGAGGGTGCCGTCGAGGCGATCGCGGAACACCTGGGCGACGGCGACCATGTCGACCTTCTGCGGCGAGAGGCGCAAGCGGCGGACGCCGCGGCGCTGGAGGTCGTCGACGTCGCCGAGCAGGTTGGCGCAGGCGTGGGAGAGGGTTTGCATGCCGTTGACGGCGACGAAGCTTTCGCCCTCCATCGTTTCGACCGCCATGCCGTCGGCGTCGGCGTCGCAGGCATATTGGCAGGTGTTCTTGGTGAGGCCGCGGCTGCGGGCGTGGTAGCAGCGGGCCGAAACGGCGAGCGGCAGGCGGCCGAAGGCGAGGACCTCGCGGTCGATGGCGACGCTGCCCAGTTGTTCGATGGAATCGGCCGAAAGCTCCGGTGGCAGGCAGATGCGCCGCGCACCGTTGCTCGCGAGCCAGGCGAGGGTGCCCTCGTTGTAGACGTTGATCATCGGGCCGATGGCGTGCGGGCGGCCGCGGAGATGGCCGAGGGCCGAGACGTCGTTGGCCTCGATCAGGGCGTCGGCGCCGCAGAGCGCTTCGACCAGTTCCAGGTCGCGCGGTCCGATGACCAGGGCCAGCGTGGCGAAGACGACCTCCTTGCCGGCCGCCTTCAGCCGTGAGGCCACGGCCGGCAGGTGCACGCCGTAGAGCGGGGCGCGTTTGCTGCAGACCACCTCGCCGAGCACCACCGTATCCACCGCGGCCTCGTCGGCGATGCGCAGGTAGAAGTCGCGCCAGGTCTCGGGCGCCCAGTTGAACAGAACGGGGCCGAGGGTGAGCGCGGTGCGCTCCGGCAGGGCGGCGTTCATTGCCAGGCCTTTCGATAAGCGCCCTCGGTGCCGCGCCCGCCTTCGGCCAGCGCCATGAGGTCGCGGGCGTTGGGCGGCAGCCCGGCGGCGACGTCGTCCACGGCTTCGCGGAAGGCTTGGACCACCCGGCCGACATAGGCGCGGCCGCGCTGACGCCCCTCGATCTTGAGGGCGCGCACGCCCGCGGCCTGCAGCGCCGGCAGGTGTTCGATCATGGAGAGGCTCGTGGGCTCCTCGAACAGATAAGCCGCCTTGTCGTCGTTGCCCGTGACGTAGCGGCCCTTGCACAGGGTCGGGTAGCCGGCGGGGGAGCCCGTCGGGAACTGGTCGACGCACATCCCGCCGAGCCGCGCCACCAGCTTGTCGCCCTGGTCTTCGTAGCGCACGTGGCTGGCCGGCGAGCAGGCGCCGTCCTTGTTGGGCGAGATGCCGGTGACGTAGCCCGACAGCACGCAGCGTCCCTCGGCCATGGTGCAGAGGCCGCCGAAGACGAAGACTTCGGTCTCGACCTCGATCTCGCGGTTGAGGGCGCGGATCTGATCCACCGTGAGCACCCGCGGCAGCACCACCCGCTTCACCCCGAAGGCTGCTTGATAGAACCGGATCGCGGCCGGGTTGGAGGCCGAGGCCTGGACCGAGAGGTGGCGGCGCAGTTCGGGGTGGTGTTCGGCCGTGTGCGCGCAGAGCCCCATGTCGGCGAGGATGACGGCGTCGGCGCCAAGGGCTGCGGCATCGGCCACGGCGCGGTGCCAGGGGCCCATGTCGCCGGCGCGGGGATAGGTGTTGATCGCCACCAGGACCTTCGCCCCCTTGGCGTGGGCGTAGGCGATGCCGGCCTCCAGCTCCGGGCGGCTGAAGTTCAGGCCCGGAAAATTGCGCGCATTGGTCTCGTCGCGGAAGCCGACATAGACGCTGTCGGCGCCGGCATCGACGGCGGTGCGCAGCGCCGCGGGCGTACCGGCGGGGCAGACCAGCTCCATCGGCTGGACCTTGCGGTCGATGGCATTCACGCGCGTTCCTCCCTCTTTCGGCGGCGGCTCAGTTCGGCCACCTTGCGTTCCAGGTCTTCCAGCCGCGCCCGGTCGGCCTCCCGGCGGCGGGCCAGGGGCGCCAGTGCGGCCTGCCGCACCGTTTCCAAGTCGCTCGCCGCCGCGTCGAACACCCGCTGGGCGCGCTCCAGCACGGCGCGCAACGGACCGGCCAAGAGGCCGAGCACGCCCATGGCCTCCTCGATCAGGTCGATGCCCGCGCCGTCGATGGCGTTGCGCAAGGCCACCACCGCCTCGGTGTCGCCCTCGACCACGAGGTCGCGGCTGAAGAACAGTGCGTCGCCGTCGAGCCGGCCCTGCATCAGCTCCAAAAGCGTCAGCAAGGGCGCGCGGATGGTCGCGGTCGCCGCAACATCGACCAGCTCAGGGCGCCGCACGAGGGTCAGCCGTTCTGGGGCAACGTCGAGCACGAAGCCGAAGGGCAGGTCGGTCACGTCGATGCGGTAGCGCGGCCGATCGAGGTCGGCCAACCGCTCGAACAGATCGGGGTGCCGGTCGAGCACGTGACGAAGCCCGCGATCGAGCGCCGGCTGCAGCAGCCAGGGCGGGATCGGGCGGAGTGCGAAGCCGGCAAAGAGCACCGGGCTCAGCGGTGGTATGGGGCCGTGAGCAGGTGGCAAGGTCGTTCACCCAGCGAGCGAAGGCATTTTCGCAACATGCGCCGGATCGCGGACGGCATGAAATGACCCAGGTCAAACAGCACTCCGACCATGGGTGGTGCCCCCCGCCTAGCCGAATAGCTCGAGCCAAAGCGCCGGGGCTGTCGCTTGAACGGCCAGAACCCGTGTGCTAGTCGAAGCGCCGCGTGGGGGACGCCCCGGCGACGCCGGTTGCGCTCGTCGCCAATTCGCAAACCTTCGGGACGGGAACGACGTGTCAGATTCCGCCGCCAGCGACGCCGGCTTGGCAGATCGCTACGCCAAGGCCTTGTTCGATCTCGCAGAGGCTGGAGGTAGCCTCGACCAGGTGGCAGCCGACTTGCGCAGCTTCACCGGCTTTCTGCGCGCATCCCCGGAGCTGGCGCGCACCCTGCCGAGCCCGATGGTGCCGACCGAGGTCAAGATCGGGACCATCAAGGCGTTGGCGGAGAAGGCCGGCTTTCAGCCGCTGACCGTGCAGTTCCTGGGCGTCGTCGCCACGCAGAACCGGCTCGACCACGTCGCCGTGATCATCGACGCCTATTTGCAGCAGGTGGCCACCTTCAAGGGCGAGGTGCAGGCCGAAGTGATGTCGGCCGCGGCCCTGGACGACGCCGAACTCGCGGCCGTGCAGGAGATGATCGCCGGTGCGGTCGGCAAGAAGGTGCGGCTGGAGGCGTCGGTCGACCCGTCCCTGCTCGCCGGCATGATCGTGCGCGTCGGCTCGCGCATGGTCGATGCCTCGTTGAAAACCAAGCTTCGCAATCTCGAGCTCGCCATGAGAGGGGCCGGCTGATGGACATCCGTGCGGCAGAAATTTCCGCCATCCTCAAAGACCAGATCGCCAACTTCGGCGCCGAGGCCCAGGTCGCGGAAGTCGGCCGCGTGCTGGCCGTCGGTGACGGCATCGCCCGCGTCTACGGCCTCGACGAGGTGCAGGCCGGCGAAATGGTCGAGTTCGCCGACGGCACCCGCGGCATGGCGCAGAACCTCGAGACCGACAACGTCGGCGTGGTGATCTTCGGCGACGACCGCAACATCAAGGAAGGCGACGTCGTCAAGCGCACCAAGTCGATCGTGGACGTGCCGGTCGGCAAGGGGCTCTTGGGCCGCGTCGTCGACGCGCTCGGCAACCCGATCGACGGCAAGGGGCCGATCGACGCCGCCGAGCGCCGCCTGGTCGACGTCAAGGCGCCCGGCATCATGCCCCGAAAGTCGGTGCACGAGCCGATGATGACGGGCCTCAAGGCGATCGACAGCCTGATCCCCGTGGGCCGCGGGCAGCGCGAGCTGATCATCGGCGACCGCCAGACCGGCAAGACGGCCATCGCGCTCGACACCTTCATCAACCAGAAGCCCTACAACGAGGCGGCCGGCAGCGACGACACCAAGAAGCTCTTCTGCATCTACGTCGCCGTCGGCCAGAAGCGCTCCTCGGTCGCCCAGCTGGTCAAGACGCTGCAGGAAAACGGCGCGATGGAGTACACCATCGTCGTCGCCGCCACCGCGTCGGACGCGGCACCGATGCAGTTCCTCGCCCCCTATAGCGGCTGCGCCATGGGCGAGTATTTCCGCGACAACGGCATGCACGCCCTGATCGTCTATGACGATCTCTCCAAGCAGGCGACCGCCTACCGCCAGATGTCGCTGCTGCTGCGCCGTCCGCCCGGCCGCGAGGCGTTTCCGGGCGACGTCTTCTACCTGCATTCGCGGCTGTTGGAGCGTGCGGCCAAGCTCGGCGAGGCGCACGGCTCGGGCTCGCTGACGGCGTTGCCGGTGGTCGAAACCCAGGCCAACGACGTGTCGGCCTACATCCCGACCAACGTGATTTCCATCACCGACGGCCAGATCTTCCTCGAGACGGACCTCTTCTACCAGGGCATCCGTCCGGCGGTGAACGTCGGTCTCTCGGTGAGCCGGGTGGGTTCGGCCGCCCAGACCAAGGCGATGAAGAAGGTCGCCGGCACCATCAAGCTCGACCTCGCGCAGTACCGCGAGATGGCCGCCTTCGCCCAGTTCGCCTCGGACCTCGACGCCGCGACCCAGCGTCTGTTGAACCGCGGTGCCCGGCTGACCGAGCTCTTGAAGCAGCCGCAGTACCAGCCGATGCCGAACGAGGTGCAGGTTTGCGTCATCTACGCCGGCGTGAACGGCTTTCTCGACCCGCTGCCCGTGTCCGAGGTGCGGCGCTTCGAGACCGGGCTGATGCACGAGCTGGAGGCGAAGGGCCAGGACGTGCTCGACGCCATTCGCACCACCGGCCAACTCGACAGCGGCACCGAAGCGAAGCTCAAGGAGCTGCTCGACGCCTACGCCAACGCGTTCGCGTGAGGGCTGGCGATGCCTAGCCTCAAGGACCTCCGCAACCGCATCAACTCGGTCAAGCAGACCCGCAAGATCACGAGTGCGATGAAGCTCGTGGCCTCGTCGAAGCTGAAGCGGGCGCAGGAGCAGGCCGAGCAGGCGCGGCCCTTCGCCGAGCGCATGTCGGCCATGCTGGCCAATCTGGGTGCCGCCGTGCGCGACATGCCCGAAGCACCGCCGCTGCTCGCGGGCACCGGCAAGGACGAGGTGCACCTCCTGATCGTCGCCACCGCCGACAAGGGCCTCTGCGGCGGCTTCAACAGCTCGATTGCCCGCGGCGCCCGCCGCCGCGTGCAGGCGCTGCGGGCCGACGGCAAGCAGGTCAAGATCATCTGCGTCGGCCGCAAGGGGCGCGATCTGCTCCGGCGCGACCTGGGCGACCTGATCGAGGCCTATGTCGGCGACGTGGTCTCGAAGAAGAAGCTCGAATACGCCGACGCCGAGAAGATCGCGACCATGGTCACCGATCGCTTCGAAGCCGGCACGATCGACAGCTGCAGCATCGTCTACAACCGCTTCAAGTCGGTGATCAGCTCGGAGCTGACCTTCAAGCCGCTGGTGCCCGTTGACCTGCCCGAGGCCACCGAGGCCGCGGTCGAGGACAACGAGGCCAAGGCCCTCTACACCTTCGAGCCGGAGGAAGAGGTCATCTTGCAGCGCCTCTTGCCGACCAATCTGGCGGTGCAGATCTATCGGGCGCTGCTCGAAAACGCCGCCTCCGAACAGGGTGCCCGCATGGCCGCCATGGACAGCGCCACCCGCAACGCAGGCGAAATGATCAAGAAGCTGACGCTGAGCTACAACCGCCAGCGGCAGGCTGCGATCACCAAGGAACTCATCGAAATCGTGTCCGGCGCGGAAGCCGTCTGAGGGCATTGGGAGAGGGATCATGGACGAGCTTGGCACCAGCACGAACGTTTCGACCGGCAAGATCACCCAGGTCATGGGTGCCGTCGTCGACGTGCGGTTCGAAGGCGAGATGCCGGGTATTCTGACCGCACTGCACACCGAGGTGAACGGCCGCCGCCTGGTCTTGGAGGTGGCCCAGCACCTCGGCCAGTCGACCGTGCGCACGATCGCCATGGACGGCACCGACGGCCTGACCCGCGGCCAGGACGTGATCAACACGGGCGAGCCGATCGCCGTGCCGGTCGGCCGGTCGACGCTCGGGCGCATCCTCAACGTGGTGGGCGAGCCGGTCGACGAGCGTGGCCCGGTCAACGCCGACACCACCATGCCGATCCACCAGCCGGCCCCGCTCTTCATCGACCAGTCGACCGAGGCCGAGGTGCTCGCCACCGGCATCAAGGTGGTCGACCTGCTCACCCCCTATCCGAAGGGCGGCAAGATCGGCCTCTTCGGCGGTGCGGGTGTGGGCAAGACCGTGCTCATCATGGAGCTCATCAACAACATCGCGAAGGCACATGGCGGTCTCTCCGTCTTCGCCGGCGTCGGTGAGCGGACCCGCGAGGGCAACGACCTCTTCCACGAAATGGTGGAATCGAAGGTCATCGACCTCGACGACATGACCAAGTCGAAGGTGGCGCTGATCTACGGCCAGATGAACGAGCCGCCGGGTGCGCGCATGCGCGTCGGCCTCACCGGCCTGACGGTCGCCGAGTACTTCCGCGACAACGAAGGCGCCGACGTGCTGTTCTTCGTCGACAACATCTTCCGCTTCACCCAGGCGGGCGCCGAAGTGTCGGCGCTGTTGGGCCGCATCCCCTCGGCGGTGGGCTACCAGCCGACCCTCGGCACCGACATGGGGGCTTTGCAGGAGCGGATCACCTCGACCCAGCGCGGCTCGATCACCTCGGTGCAGGCGGTGTACGTGCCGGCCGACGACCTCACCGACCCGGCGCCTGCCACGACCTTCTCGCACTTGGATGCCACCACGGTGCTCTCGCGCTCGATCGCCGAGCTCGGCATCTATCCGGCGGTGGACCCGCTCGATTCGACCTCGCGCATCCTGGAGCCCGGCGTCGTCGGCGAGGAGCACTACCGGGTCGCCCGCCGCGTCCAGGAAACCCTGCAGAAGTACAAGGCCCTGCAGGACATCATCGCCATTCTCGGCATGGACGAGCTGTCGGAAGACGACAAGCTGGTGGTGGCGCGCGCCCGCAAGGTGCAGCGTTTCCTCTCGCAGCCCTTCTTCGTCGCCGAGGTGTTCACCGGCTCGCCGGGCAAGCTCGTCTCCATCGAAGACACCATCAAGGGCTTCAAGGGCATCGTCGAAGGCGAGTACGACCACCTGCCGGAAGCGGCCTTCTACATGGTGGGCAACATCGACGAGGCCGTCGCCAAGGCCAAGGCGATGGCGGCGAAGGCCTGATCCGGGGAGAGGCACGTGGCCGACAAGTTGCGCTTCGAGCTGGTCTCGCCCGAGCGCGTGCTCGCCAGCGACGACTGCGACATGGTGGTGATGCCGGGCGAGGAAGGTGACCTCGGCATCCTGGTCGAGCACTCGCCCTTGGTGGCGCTGCTCCGTCCCGGCGTGGTCGAAATCTACCAGGGCGACAAGATCGAGAAACGCCTGTTCGTCTCCGGAGGCTTCGCCGAGGTCAACCCGAAGGGCTGCATCCTCTTGGCCGAAGAGGGCATCCCGCTGGACGGCTT
Source organism: Geminicoccaceae bacterium (assembly GCA_007694015.1). GTDB lineage: Bacteria > Pseudomonadota > Alphaproteobacteria > Geminicoccales > Geminicoccaceae > RECO01. The sequence continues at coordinate 15,999 of RECO01000163.1, read as the reverse complement.
TGCCAAGGCCGAAGCCGAGCGCCGGCTCGACATGGCGAAGCGCGACCTCGCCGACGTGACCGAAGAAGGCCCGGTCAAGGATCGCGCCGAACACGCGGTGAAGGTAGCCGAAGCGCTGGTCGCTGCGTTCGCCTGACCAGGGCGGCCAAGAACGAAGGTGAGCCGGGGGGCTTTCGGCCCCCTGGAACCGCCCGGGCCGTGGCAGGCGCCACGGCCTTTTTTTTGTGTGGTGCCGCATCGGGGAGGGGGCGGATGACGGTGGAGACGTTCGACTACGTCGTGGTGGGGGCCGGCTCGGCCGGGTCGGTGCTGGCCAATCGGCTGAGCGCCGATCCCCATAACCGGGTGCTGTTGCTGGAGGCTGGGGCCGAGGATCGTAATCCCTGGATTCACCTGCCGATCGGCTACTACCGCACCATCGGCAATCCCGCCCACGATTGGCGCTTCGTCACCGAGCCCGAGCCCAACCTGGAGGGGCGGCGCATCAACTGGCCGCGCGGCAAGGTGCTCGGCGGCTCCAGCTCGATCAACGGGCTCGTCTACGTGCGCGGCCAGGCCGAGGACTACGACACCTGGCGCCAGCTCGGCTGCACCGGCTGGTCCTACGAGGACGTGCTGCCGTATTTTCGCCGCGCCGAGGCCAAGGACCGCGCGGACGAAGCGGGCTTTCACGGCACCGAGGGCCCGCTCGCGGTCCGCGAGATGACCTACGAACACCCGCTTTGCCGCGCCTATATCGAGGCCGCCAAGGCGGAGGGCCTGCCGGAGAACCCGGACTACAACGGCGTGTCGCAGGAAGGTGTTGGCCACTACCAGCTGACCGTCCGCGGCCGCTGGCGCTGCTCGTCGGCCGCCGCCTATCTCCGGCCCGTCAAGACGCGATCCAATCTGCGCATCGTCACCGACGCCCTGACCACCGGCCTGGTCATGGAGGGGCGGCGGGTGGTCGGGGTGCGCTATCGCCGCGGCGGCGGCGAGCACTTGGTGCATGCGGGCCGGGAGGTGGTGCTGTCGGCCGGTGCCATCGGCTCGCCGCACCTCTTGATGCTGTCCGGGATCGGCGAGCCCGAAGCCCTCCAGGCGCACGGCATCGAGGTGCGCCACGCCTTGCCGGCCGTGGGCCGGCATTTGCAGGATCATTTGCAGACGCGGTTGATCTACGAAGCCACCATGCCGACCATGAACGACCTGCAGCGCAGCCTCTGGCGCAAGGCTTGGTGCGGGCTGCAATGGGCCTTGGCGAAGAAAGGGCCGCTCACCGTCGGCGCCGGGCAGGTGTTCGTGTTCGCCAGGACGCGGCCCGAATTGGCCACGCCCGACGTCCAGTTCCACGTCATCATGTTCTCGGCCGACAAGCCGGGCGAGCCCTTGCATCCCTTCTCCGGCTACACGGTCTCGATTTGCCAGTTGCGGCCGGAGAGCCGCGGGCATCTGGCATTGCAGAGCCCCGATCCCACCGTGCCTCCGGCGATCCACCCCAACTACCTGGCCACCGAAACCGACCGCCGCACCATGGTCGAGGGCCTGCAATTGGCGCGCCGCATCCAGACGCAGGACCCCTTGCGCGCCGTCACCCGCCGCGAGGTGCTGCCGGGCTCGGACCACGCCACCGCAGACGACCTGTTGGCCCACGTCCGCCGCACCGGCAGCACCATCTTCCACCCCACCAGCACCTGCCGGATGGGGCCCGTGGGCGATCCGGAGGTGGTGTGCGATCCGACCCTCAAGGTCCAGGGGGTTGGGGGCTTGCGGGTGGCGGACGCGTCGATCATGCCCGCGGTGGTGTCGGGCAACACCAACGCGCCCTGCATCATGATCGGCGAGAAGGCGGCCGACATGATCCTGGCCGATGCGCGGGCGGCCTGACGTGGCGCGCGGCGCGCCGCAACGGCGTCCGCGCCGCAGGCTCGAAGCCCCTTGAACGTCCAGCTCCTCCTGCGACCGGGGACCACGTGCGCGCCCTTGCTCGCCGAGGCGCGGGCGTTGGCCGTGCCGGTCGTGGTCGAAGCCGAGATGGCCGATGCCGTTGCCAATGCCGTGGCGGCGGGCGCCGAACGCGTCGTCGTCGCCGGCGGCGACGGCACGGTCCACCATGCGGCCCGCGCCTTGCTCCAGCGACCACCGGACGGGCGGCCGCCCTTGGGTATCGTGCCCTTGGGCACGGCGAACGATCTGGCGACGGCGATCGGGCTGCCGCGTGACCCGGTCCAGGCCTTGCACGCGGCACTCGAGGCCGAACCCCTTTGGGTGGACGTGGGGCGGTGCAACGGCGAGGCCTTCGTCAACGGACTGTCGGCCGGCCTCGGTGCTGTGGCGACCCGCAAGGCCTCGCCCGACCTGAAGTCCGCGCTCGGCGCGGTTGCCTACCTGCTGCGGGGCCTCGCCGAACTCGGCAACCTGCAAGTGCACCGCAGCCACATCACCGCGGGGTCGGCGACGCAAAGGGTCGACCTCGCGTTGCTCTCGATCTGCAATTCCGGCCGGATCGGCGGCACCGACCTCGTGCCGGCGGCGTCGCTCGAGGATGGAGCACTCGATCTCTTCGCTGTGGTCGACATCGATCCGGCGGAACCCGGGAGCCTCCTCGCCGCGCTGCAGGAATTCGCCAGCGGCGAGGCGGCGGCGGCCAAGCATCTGTGGCGCTACCGGGCCGCACGCTTTCGGATCGAGCCGTTGGGCGTACCGTTCGAGACCATCAATCTCGACGGCGAACCCTACCGGTTCGAGGGCACCTTGACGGTCGACGTTTGGCCGAAGGCCCTGCCGCTGTTGCGCGTTTGACGCCGTGCCGCCGTCAGTGCACGGCCTCGTCGTCGCCTGGCTCCAGCGGGGGTATTGACGTGGCGTCCTGGTAGAGTTCCTGGAGGCGGGCGCGGGCGCGCGACAGGCGTGACTTGACGGTGCCGAGTTCGACCTCCAGCCGCGCTGCCGTTTCTTCGTAGGACAGCCCGGCCCCGCCGATCATCGCCAGCACCGCCTGATCGCGGTCGGGCAGGCGGCGGAACGACTTCAGGAAATCCTCGACGTTCAAGCGTTCCTGCTGCGCCGGCCCGACGACCAGACGGTCCTGCATGGCGTCGACCGGCGTGGTCACTTCGCGGCGCTTGCGGCGGTCGCTGACGAAGCGGTTGCGCATGATGGTGAAAAGCCATGCGTCCAAATTGGTGCCCGGCTCGAACTTTTCCCGATGCGTCAGGGCGCGTTCCAGACAATCCTGGACGAGATCGTCGGCATCGGCCTCCATCTGGGTCAAAGACAAGGCGAACCGCCGGAGCGATGGCACCGCCTCTTCGAGCCGTGTCGCGAAAGACGTCATCACCCTTCCATCGTCGTGTCCCTACGGACCCAAAGCATGGACCGAAGCGGCCGCAGGTCAACCTCATAGGTTCGCGGCCGCCGGAACGTGCGGCGCGGATGCCGGATTTTGCCAGCCGACAAGGGCGTTGGGGAACTTCGGTCGCTGTCGAGCGTTGCGTTCGTCGACACTCAGCCCATGTCTTGGGTAACACAACGTACGAAGCGGAGGTTGCAGGTGGCAGCGAAGCGGTTGACCCTACGGACGGCGATCATCGGTGTGGCGGCGATCGCCCTCGTCGGGATCGGTCTCGCCACCCTGCTGCGGCCGCCTGCGGACCCGACAACGGCGAGGACGGCGGTCGGCGAGGCGGATGCGGTGCCGGTGACGCTGGCCGAGGTGCGCCTCGGCGATCGCCTCATGCACCATCGAACGGACGGCACCATCGTTGCCGCGGAGGACATGCCGATCCCCAGTCCCCTGGACAGTGCGATCGGCACCATCGAAGTGGCCGACGGTGATCGGGTCGAGGCGGGCGACGTGATCGTGCGCCTGCAGCAAACCGCGGAGGCGGCGGCCGTGATGTCGGCCGAAGCGCGGGTCGAGCAGGCGGAAGACGTGTTGGCCCGCGCCCGGGAGATGGACGAAACCGACATCGGCCTCACGCAGGACATTGCCACGCTCGAAGCCGATGTCGAACGTGTCAAGGAACGGCTGGAGACGGCGCGCGAAGCCCTCGAGTTGCGCACCGTCCGGGCCCCCTTTGCGGGCGAGGTCCGGCTGATGGAGGATTTGGGCATCGGCGCCCTGGTGATGCGCGGGCAGCCGCTGGCGACCCTCTCCGCCGAGGAGCGCTTGCTCGCCCGCTTCGAGCTGCCACGCGAATTGATGCCGGCTGCAACGCCAGGCACCACCGTCGAGGTGGTGGGGGCCGACGGCGCCACGGCCGAGGCGGTGATCGAAGCCGAAGCCGGTGGCCAACAAGCTCAAGTCGCCACCCAACTCACCATCGAAGCAAGCCTCGACGAAGAGGCCCGGGGCTTTGCCGTTGACGACGTCGTCGCCGTCCGACTACCCGTGGAGCGGGTCGATCCGCGTCCGGTGATCCCGGCCGAAGCGCTCGCCGCAGGTCCGACCGGTGCCGTCGTCTATCGCGTCGTCGACGGGATCGCCCGCCGCGTTCCGGTCCAGACCGGCGCTTCGAGCGATGTCGGCGTCGAAATTACCGGAGCGCTCCAGCCGGGCGACCGCGTCGTGGTCGAAGGCCTCGATGCGGTGACGGACGGCACGCCGGTCCACGAAACGGGGGATTGAGCCAGCGGGTCCCTGAGCCGGTTTCGGAGCCGCGCGACGAGGCCGCAAGGAGCTCGAGGTCACGCCGAAGACGCAGTTTTGGGTGCGTCGGGGAAGGCGGGGGGCGCATCGCCAAGCCGCGCTGCCAATGCCCCTTCAAATCCCCATCAGGTCCATAGTCCGAAACGCCGACGGCGACAGCCGGCGGTGGGGGGGCAGGGGGCTAAAACCCCCCCCTGCCTTGGCTTGATCCCGTGCTGGCGAAAAGGCCGTGGCGCGGCTGCCGCTGTGGGCTAGTTTGGGGCCGTTCTTGCAGCGGGCGACGTCATGGCAGTGGGTTCCGCCGAGGAGATCGTCGATACGTCGGGGCCGCCGGGTGAGCCGATGGGGCGGGCGCGGTGGCGTTGGTTGCGGCTCGCTCTACCGGTGCTGATGGGGCTCGTGCTGGTCGCCGCGGTGGTGACGATCACGTTGCACAATGCGCGGGTCAATCGGGCCGACGCGCTGCGGCTGACGGACGATCTGATCCGGGCCTTGGAGACCTCGGTGCAGCGGGAGGTGCAGGCCTATCTGGCCGCACCGCGCGTCGTCGTGCGCTTTTTGGCGGACATGATCGACGACGGCATCCAGGGCGATGCGGTGGCGGATGCGCCGCTCGAGCAGGTCATGCGGACCTTGATGCGCCGGGCGACGACGCTCGGTGCGGTTTATGCGGGCGACGAGCGGGGCCACTTCGTCATGGTGCAGCGGGCGGCCGACGATCGGCTGTTGTCGAAGTTCGTCGACGACACGCCCGGTGCGCGGCGGGTGCGGCTCGTGACCCGCGACGAGGCCGACCGCGTGGTCGACGACCGCTTCGATCCCGACGACCGCTTCGACCCGCGCACGCGGCCGTGGTTCCAGCGCGCCCGCGAGACGCGCGGTGTGGTTTGGAGCGACGTCTATCGTTTTTTCACCACCGGGGCCTTGGGCGTCACCGCTTCGGCCAGGGCGAACGCCGCGGACGAGGTGCCGCTGACGGTCGCCGGTGCCGACATCGAGCTGACGGCGATGGGGCGCTTTCTCGACCGGGTCGATCTCGGCGAGGCCGGCCGGCTCGCGGTGATCCAGAGCGACGGGCGGCTGATCGCCGTGCCCGGCGGCCAGGACTGGGCCGCACCGGCGGAGGTTGCGGCAACGACGCTCCTGCACCTGGACGATTTGGCCGACCCGGCCCTGCACCACCTTTATCAGCGCTTTCGCGTCGACGGTCAGTTGCGCGAGGTGGTGAACATCGGCGACAGCCGCTACATCGTCTCGGCCAGTTCGCTCGCCGCCGTGGTGGGGCGCGACTGGTGGCTGCTTTTGGTGGTGCCGGAGCGGCAGTTCGTCGGCTTCGTCGAGGTCAATACGCGCGAAACGCTGCGTTTGTCCTTGGTGATCGTCGTGCTCGCGGTGCTGGCGGCGGTGGTCTTTACCTACCAGGCGATGCGGGCCGATCGGCGCTTGGCGCAGGTGCGCCGGGCGGAACGGATGCTGGCGGACCAGGGGCGCCTGCTCACCGCTTTGGGCCGCGTTCCCCTGATCGCCGACGACCAGGACGATGCCGGTCTGCAGATGCTCGTTCGGCTGGCCGCCGAAGCCGTGGGCGCCCGCCGGCTCGGCATCTGGCGCTTGGAGCCCGAGCGCAACCGCTTGACCAGCCTCGAAGTCTACGACCGCGAGGCACGCGGGCACACCGCGGCGGCGGCACTGCCGGCGGAGCACCTCGGCGGCCATTGGCAGGCCCTGGTGGAGGGCGCCGCGTTCGCGGTCGATGCGAGCGGCAGTCCCGATACCGGGATCGTGCGCTATTACCTCCGCCCCGGCGGTAGCCAGCGTCTCGTCTCGATACCGATCCACGGGCGGGACGGGCCGTTGGGGGCGCTTTGGTTGGAGGATCCACCCGACGCGGGCGCAATGCCCATGCTCCAGGAGGGGGTGGCGGCCGTGGTCGCCGCACTGGCGGCAGCGCGGCTCGCTCCCTCTGATGCCGCAGGCGAGACGGGGCTGCGCCGGGCCGCCGCGCCGAGTGTCGTGCCCCAGTTGGGTGGCATCGACGACCTGGCGCCGGGAGCGCTGCGCCAGGTCAGCCTCGCCGCCCGCCGTGAGCAGGGGCTGTTGGAGCAGGTTCGCACTCGAGTGGGGGAGGACGACCGGATCGGGGCTGCCGTGTTCCCGCGCCTCGCCGCCCTGAGCCTCCGCTTCGGCGACGACGTGGCGTTGGCGGCGCGCGATGCGGAGGGCGGGAGCGTGCTGCAGCGCCTCGTCGAAGAGATCGAGGCGGCCGGCGAACGCCACGACGTCCCCTACTTGAAGCTCCTGGGCGACGAGGTGGTCGCGGCCGCAGGTTTCGACGGCGACGCCGACGCCGCGGTCCGCCGCATCGCCGATCTGGCGCTCGACCTGCAGCGGATTTGCCGGGAAATCCTGGCACCCGTGGCCGCCCAACCGAACTACCGTCTGGGCATCGACCTGGCGACGGCGATGGGCGCTGCGGCCGGCTTCGAGGCGGCGAATTTCGATTTGTGGGGCGACGCCGTGCGGGTTGCCGAAGCCCTCTCGGCGAGTGCTCCCGCGACCGCCATCCAGGTCAGCGAGAGTGCCTACGAACAGCTGGCAAGCGACTATCTGATGCGCCGCCGCGGCGCGTTTTTCCTCGCCGACGTCGGCGCCACCGAAACCTACGTTCTGGTGGGCGCGCTTTGAGCGTCCCCCGAGCGGCGGCGGGGGACCGCGCGGCGGGGCCCTGGCGCGGCTGGGTCGAGGGCAGTTGGCCGGCGCTCAGCGCGGGCTTGCTGGCGACCAGCCTCGTCTTGGCGCTGCGCCCGCGGAGCTGGCGGCGGCCGGTCAGCGACGCCTTTTGGCGCCATTTGGGCTTTGCCACCCTCGGCTCGCTCGTCGCCGTTGCCGTGGCGGCGGGGGTGGTCGGCATCGGCGTCGTCGCCCAAGCCCTGTTCTGGCTGGAGGAGTTCGGCGAGGACGAGGTCGTCCGCTCGACGCTGATGCGGGTGCTGATCCGCGAACTCGCCCCGATCACCGTGGGCTTGGTGATGCTCGGGCGCAGCGGCTTGATGCAGCTCGAAGCGCTTGCCCGCCTGCGCGAGGACGGAACGCTCCGTGTGCTCGAGGCGGGCGGGCTGGATCCGTGCCTGTTCTTGGCGATGCCCTTCGTTTTGGCTCTCGCCGTGGCAACCTTCTGCAATGCGGTGGTGTTCATCCTACTGGCCATGGTGATCGGCTATGTCACCGCCGTGTTGATCGGCTTGAACGTCGCCCCGTGGGCCGAGTTCGTGTTCGCCCTCACGCGCGATCTGGGTGCCACGGGCATCTTCGTCCTGCCCCTGAAGTCGATCCTCATCGGCCTGTTGATCGGTGCCGTGGTCTCGGCAACGGTGCTGCAGCCGGCGCAACTGGAACGACGCATGGTGCTGCCGCGCGGGTTCTTTCGCTGCTTGATCGTGTTGTTCATCGTGAGTGGCACGTTGACCTTGATGCTATGACCACGTCCGATCCGCTGGCCCGAACGCCGACCTTGGAATTGACCGCGCTCGCCTGGATGGAGGGCGGCGCGGTGATGCACGAAAGGCTGTGGCCGGGCGAACTCGTCATCATCGATGCCGAGGTGCAGGAGCAGGAAGCGGCGCTGGTCGACACCTTGTTCGGTCTCTGCCCGCCGCTTTCGGGCTCGGTGCGCTTTGGCGGCCATGATTGGCAGGAGACGCCGGCCGAGCTCGCGGCGGCGCTGCGCGGCCGGATCGGGCTGGTGCCACGAAGTGGCGGCTGGCTGGAGGACCTCTCGACCATGGCGAACGTCCTGGTGCAGGCGCGCTATCATCGCCGCACCGACGCCATGGCCCTGCTCGCCGAAGCCGAGGATTTGGCCAACCGCTTCGCGCTGCCGGGCGTGCCGTTGGACCCGATCGATCGGATGCACCCGCGCGACCGGCTGCGCGCCGCCTGCGTGCGCGGCTTTCTGGGGGCACCACGCCTGGTCGTGGTCGAAACGCCGGCCATCGTTTGGGGCTCGTTGTTGACGCCCTTGGTCCGCGCGATGCACGCGGTACGCGACCAAGGTGCCGCCGTGCTCTGGTTTCTCACCGACGACGCGCTGTTCGAGCTGCCGAGCCTACCCGCGAACCGCCGGTGGCAGCTGCGCGGCCAAGGCGTCGTCCGCGCCGGGACCTCGGCATGAGACGCGATCCGACCCGGATCGGTCTGGCGCGCGGCCGCACCGGCCTGTTCGTCATCGTCGTCGCCACGCTGTTCGTGGTGGCGGTGCTGCAAGCGGGCATCCTGGAGCCGCTCTTCCGCCGCACCGTCACCGCCCGCGTGCTGTTGCCCGAATTCGCGCTGGCGGGGCTCGACCGCGGCTCGCCGGTGCAGCTCTTCGGCACCCAAATCGGCCAGGTGCGCGAACTCGTGATCCGGCCCGAGCAACCGTTCTATGCCGAAATCCGCATCGACGAGGAGGTGACGCCCTTCATCCGCGCCGACAGCCGGGTCGTCATCCGCCGCCAGTTCGGCATCGCCGGGGCGGCGTTTCTCGACATCAGCCGCGGCACCGGAGCGGAGCTGGACTGGGAGTTCGCCGTGCTCCAGGCGGAGGCGGAGCGGGCGCCGACGGACAGCCTGGGTGAGTTGCTCGACGAGTTCCAGGTGCGCATCTTTCCGTTGATCGACGAGGCGACGCTGACGGTGCGGGTCGCCGGCGACTTGATGCGCGACCTGCTCGATCCGCGCGCGTCGTTGCAAACCGCGCTGGACCAAATGCGGGAGATCACGGCCGACGTGCAGGCGGGGCGCGGCACCATCGGCCGCTTGTTGACCGACGACACGCTGCTCTTGGGGCTGGAGGACTCGGTCGAGCTGGTGAACCAGCGGATTGCCGAGTTGCAGCCGGTGCTCGCCAATGTCGAGCGCATCACGGGCAGCGTCGGCGAGGCCGGGGGCGAGCTGCCCGAACTCGTGGCCGGGGTGGACCGCACGCTCGACGCCCTCGACGAGGCGATCCGGGCGGTGGGGCGGGCAGCCGATGCGGTGGGCGGGGCGGCCGCGAGCGCCGGCCAGGCTGCCGACGATCTGCCGTTGGTGCTGGTGCGCCTCGGCCAGACGCTGGCCCAGCTGGAGGAGTTTCTCGACAGCTTGCGCCGCAGCTGGCTGTTGGGCGGGCAGCCGACGCCGGCCCCTGGGCCGCAGGACGTGCGTCCTTGAGGTGGTGCGTGCTCGCCGTTCTGGGGCTGGCGTTGCTGGCAGGCTGCAGCCGGCCGGCGCCACCGCCCTTCGCCGAGCGCGAGGTCGAAAACGCGCTGCGGGTGGCCCGTGTCGATTTCCAAGCCGGGCGCTACGACCTTGCCGCCGACCAGTTCGAGCGAGCGCTGTGGCTGGCCCGGCAGTTGGACGACGCGGCCGCGATTGGGCAGGCGGGGAGCGAGCGCGCCTTGAGCCTGCTTCGTGCCGACCGCCCGGAGGAGGCCTTCGCCGCGGCCGAGGCGCTGGCTGATGAACTGGCGCTGCGGCCGGCGCCCGTGCCACCGCTCTTGCCGCTGGTCGCCGGTGCCGCGGCGCTCGCCCAAGGCGATCTCGTCACCGCCGAGGCCCGGCTCCGCCCGGTGACCGCCGCGGGCGATCCTGCGGCGCGCGGCCGTGCCTGGTATCTCCTGGGCCTCGTCGCCGATGGGCGCGGCGACGTGCCGGCACTGCAGACGGCGGTCGCCGAGACGGCGGGGGCCGACCGCCTCGAACTCGAAGCGCGGCTCGATCTCGTGCAGGGGCGCCCGGCCCAGGCCCTGGAGCGCTTGGCCGAGGTGCGTGCGGCCCGTCGCGATCAGGCCGACCTCGATGGCCTCGGGGAGGCGCTGGCGCTTTCCGGCCGCGCCGCTGCGGCGATGGGTGCGGGTCCCGTTGCCGCCGACTTCTACCTCAGGGCCGCGCGCAATGCCGCCGGCCGCGAGCGTACCGCCCGCGCCACCGCCTGGCTCGACCAAGCCGAACGGCTCGACGGGGTGGCGTTGGCCGCAGCGATCCGCGAGGTGCGGGCGCGGCTCGAGGACGGTTGAGGCGGGGTGCTACCCATGCCCTGATGCAGGCGCGCGGCTGGGCGAGGTTCCCAGGCCTGGATGGGCGACGACGGGTTCAGGCCGCCGTGCGGCGCTGCCGGCCGAAGGCGAGGAGGCCGAAGGCGAGCCAGGCGAGCATCAGTGCGGTGGTGGCGATCAGCACCGGCACGGGGCCGAAATTGTAGATCAAGGGCAGCGACGCCGCGGTGAAGAGACCGCCGCCCACCACCGGTTCGAACAACAGCTGCTTGTAGCCGAAGGCTTCCATCGCATCCGACTGGCCGCCCGGGTCGCTCATGCGGATCAACAAGAGGCCGATCACCGTCATGCCCATGCCCTGACCGAAATTGGCGAGCCCCATCGGCACCCACTGCTCACCCAGCATCCGGGGCGCCAGGACGACGAAGCCGATCAGGTTCCAGGCGATACCGGCGACGGCGAGGAGCAGGAGGGGAAGGAGCAAGTCGCCCAGCGCAGCGAGCGACAAGGTGGCGAGGGCCGCCACGATCAGCACGTCCAAGGCCGCCCCGGAGACGCGGTTGATCAGCCGGCGATCGACCGCGCGGTCGTGGCGGGTGCGCATCAGGGCGAGTTGCACCAGCACCCCACCGATCATCGCCAGCGGAAAAAGCGGGACGTGCACCAACAGCTCGAGCCCGTCCGGCCCGGCACCCCAGGTGAGGCGCTCCAACCGGACGAGGCCCTCCAGCATCAGCCAGCCGAGGGCGATGGCGATGGCGACGTAGCCGAGATGGACGGCGAGCGGGTCGACCGCGCCGCCGGCCGTGGTCGGCACCGCCTCCCGGTCGTCGTGATCGGCCACATCGTCGTCGGCATCGGCGCTCGCGGGGTCGATGCGGCCGGTGCGCACCCCCCAGTTCACCAAGACCGTGCCGAGCAGGACGCCCATCACCACGCCGATGGTGGCAAGCCCCAGCGCCAGATCGGCGCCGTTTTCGAAGCCGAGTTCACGGAAGGTCGAGGCCAGCCCCGCCGCCGTACCGTGCCCCCCCTCGAAGCCGATCTCGATCAACGCCCCGGCCATGGGATCGACCGCGAAGACGGGCACCAGCACGAACACCGCGAGCGTCAAGCCGACGGCATATTGGCCCCAGGCGAGGGTTTGACCGTGCGCCACCATCGGCCCCGCCTTGGCCCAGATGGTGCGGGGATGCGGGATGGCCTTGCCGAGAAAGAGGCAGGCGAACACCACGCTGATGAGCAGCCCCGGCAAGGCCCGCCACACCTCCTGGGTCGCCGCCGGAAAGAGCCCGCCCGCGAGCCACCCCTCGGCCTCGACGAGGCGGCCCAGCCCCTCCGGGCCGAGGGCAAGTGCGACCACGCCCGCCACGATGGCGCTGGGCAGGAACAGTCGGCGGAGGAGGGCGATGCGGCTGCGGATCACCAGACCCAAAACGAGCAGGGCCCCGATCAAGAGCAGGGCGACGAACACGTCGGCGACGGTCACGGCAGGCCTTTCGAACGGATCACGCGCGCTACACAGCCAACGCGCGGTCGGCCAGGCGGTTCCTCGGCGCGCCGGGCTACGCGGCCGGCGCCGGGCTTGCTATCCTGTCGTGGCCGTGGCGCAGGGAGCTTCGCCGATGCACTACCTCGTCATCGAGGACTGGACCGCCGCTTACGCGAACCCGATCGAGCTGGTGGCGGGCGAGCGGCTGGACCTCACGGGTCGGGCGGAGGACTGGGACGGTCATCGCTGGCTTTGGGCGAGGTCGGCCAACGGCTTGGAGGGCTGGGTTCCGGCGAGCCTGGTCGACGGCGCGGCCGGGACCGTGCGGGCCAAGGCCGGCTACAGCGCGCGGGAACTCACCTGCCGCGCGGGCGAGACCGTGGTCGAACTCGAAGCGACCCATGGCTGGGTCCGTTGCCGGGCCGAGGATGGGCGCACCGGCTGGGTGCCGGAACGGAACCTGCGGCGCTGTCCGAGCGCGCCGGATGCGCCGCTGCGCGAGTTTGGCGAGTCGTAGCCTGGCTGATGTTCAACCTCAGGGTGAGGCGTGCAGATCATGGACGGCGATACCCTCGTTGTCCAACCTACGTGCCGGTAGCGCTCATCGAGGGGGCTCAACGCCGCGGCGGTGTCGGGGGCTGCCGTCCCCTGGCTCGCGGCGTGTCGCGTCCCCCGTCGGCACGGCTGCAGCAGCACTGATGCTGGCAGGGCCCCGATAGCTCGACATGGCGCACGGTCGACGTCTCCAGCTATGGCAGAGACGTCCCGCTCTCGGTCAGCTCAGGGCTCCCGCATCGTCGAGCATTCCGCCACGCTGCAGGTCATCGACGCGCTTTTGCAACCGTCGTGCCGCGTCTTGTCGGTCGCGGGCCGCTTGGCGCTGTTGCAGTTGGGTCAGTTGTTCGAGTGCCAAGTCGGCGGCGCGGAAGGCCGCGTCGGCCTCGCGGACGGCGAGGCGCAGCTGCGCGGCTTCGGCCTCGCCCCGCCATTCCCGCGTGCGTGCCGCCTCCACCCAGCCGAGCAACGCCAGGCCGGGGGCGTCGCCATCCCGAGGTGCCGCTTCCGCCCCGATCTGTTGCCGCCAAGCCTTGCGCTTGGCTTCGAACGCGGCGAGGGTGCGCTGGGCGTTGCCCAGGGCCGCATGCGCGGCGTCCCGCTGCCGCTCGCGCCATTGCTGCAAGGTTCGAAGGCTGGAGGCGCGGGTCATCCGCCCACCCCGAGTGCTCGGGCGAGCGCGGCAAAGGGTGCGGTATCCAAGGCATCGTGCGGGGCCTGGTTCAACAGGGCTTCGAGTGCCGGCAGCCGCACCAGGGCTTCGTCGACCAGGGGATCGGCGCCCTGGGCGTAGGCCCCGAGCCGGATCAAATCGGCGCTTTCGCTATGCGCCTGCAACAACTGCCGGGCGTGGCGCGTGAGCGCCAGCTCGTCCGGGCCGTAGGCGTCGCCCGCGGTGCGCGAGAGGCTGCGCAGCACGTCGATCGCCGGGTAGCGGCCGGCCTCCGCGATCCTCCGGTCGAGCACGACGTGCCCGTCCAGGATCGAGCGCACTTGGTCCGCGACCGGCTCCTCGGTGTCGTCACCTTCGGTCAACACGGTAAAGAGCCCGGTGATTTCGCCGGCCGCCGTGCCCGGTCCCGCCCGCTCCAACAGATGCGGCAGCTCCGCGAACACGCTCGGCGGATAGCCGCGGGTGGCCGGTGGCTCGCCGGCGGCGAGATAGACTTCCCGGAGCGCGGTCGCAAAGCGCGTCAGGCTGTCGACCAGGCAGACGACCGATTTGCCCTCGTCGCGCAGCGCTTCGGCGATGGTCAGCGTCAACCAGGCCGCGCGTCGGCGCAGCATCGCCGGCTGATCGGAGGTGGCCACCACGACCACGGCGCGCTGGCGCGCCTCCTCGTCGAGCGTCTCGCGGAGGAACTCGTTGACCTCGCGTCCCCGCTCGCCGATCAGCCCGATGACGAGGCAGTCGGCCGTGCAGTGGCTGGCGATCATCGAGAGCAGCGTCGACTTGCCGACGCCGGAGCCCGCAAAAATACCGAGCCGTTGGCCGCGTTTGCAGGGCACGAACAGGTCGAGTGCGCGCACGCCGAGGAGCATCCGCTCGCCCAGGCTCTGCCGCTTGGTGGCGGCGGGTGGATGCCCGAAGAGGGGGCGGGGCACCGGGCCCGGTGTCGGCGGCGGTCCGTCGTCGAGCGGCTGCGCCATGGCGTCCAACACCCGCCCGAGCCAGGCCATCGTCGGTCGGACCACGGCGAGCGAGGGCGTCAGCGTCACGGTCGCCCCCAAGGCAACGTTTTGCGGCTCGCCATAGGGCAGGAGTACGGTGCTATCGCCCTGAAAGGCGGCCACTTCCGCCAACAGCTCGGGCGCTTGGCGACCGCGGTCGATCCGGCAGGTGTCGCCGACGGCGGCGAGGCCGCCGAGGCCGGCACAACGCAGCGAACTGGCCCGCGCGGCCACGATCCGGCCGGAGATCTGCCAGGGTTGCAAGGTCGACAGGGCGGCGGCGAAGTCGGGCAAGGCGTGCCTCCGAAACGGTACGCACAGGCAACACGAGTATTCTTTACAAATCATAAACCTTATGCGGGCATAACCACTTCCCATGCAGCCATGCTGCCTGCCCTGGGCAGCCCTTGGGGAGACGTCCATGCGCGCACTGGTGGTCGAAGACGATCCCATCTCGCAGAAGATGATCGAGATTGCGCTCCAGCACGATGGCATCCTCCACGAGCCGACCGGCTACGGGGAGGATGCCATCGAGTTGGCGAAGCTCTACGACTTCGACATCATCCTGTTGGATCTCACCCTGCCGGACATCGACGGCTACGAGGTGGTGCGGCGCATCCGCAGCGCCCGCATCAAAACGCCGGTCTTGATCCTGTCGGGGCGTCTCGAAATCGACGACAAGGTGAAAGGCCTCTCGGTGGGGGCCGACGACTACGTCACCAAGCCCTTCCACAAGGACGAACTGACCGCACGCATCCACGCCGTGGTGCGCCGCTCCAAGGGGCACTCGGAATCGGTCATCCGCACCGGCAATCTCACGGTCAATTTCGACACGCGCACCGTCGACGTCAAAGGCAAGCGGCTCCACGTCACCGGCAAGGAATACGGCATCTTGGAGTTGCTGTCGCTGCGCAAAGGCACGACCCTTACCAAGGAAATGTTCCTCGACCACCTCTATGGCGGCATGGACGAACCCGAACTCAAAATCATCGACGTCTTCATTTGCAAGCTGCGCAAAAAGATCGCCGAAATCAACATGGGCCAACACTACATCGAAACCGTCTGGGGCCGCGGCTACGTGCTGAAGGACCCGGAGAAAAAGGGCATCGAAGCGAGCGACGCCGCCGCCGCCGCCGACTTCAACGCCACCGCCTACGGCCTCGAAGGCCCCGCCGCCGCACTGGTGTGAACCGCGCCGTGTGCGGCCTGGGCGATCTGTGGGGCGCGCAGCCTGCCGAAAACCGGACGGGCACCTCGAGGTTGCCCAGGGCCGCCCGACAGCGCCCGCAGGCGATTTGTCATAATACCCGTTATCCCCAGGCTAAACATTTGTTTGAAAAGGAACGTTGGGTGGGACAGTTCGTTTTGTAAAATCGTTTTTTTGGGGCCGCCCCAGGGCTGGGCTGGAGGCGGTCGGTGGGGGATTGACCATTTCCAAAAAGCGGCTGTCAAGGTAGCCCGAAAAGGGCTGAAATCCTAGGATTGCCGCGTCAGCCGGCGAAGCTGCCGTCCGGGGTGGGGCGGGCGTGGCCGAGCGAGGTCTGGGCTGTAGATCGGCGCGCAAAAGTGACCCCGTTCGCGGGGTAATCGGCGTCCGAATTCGACCCCTCCCTGCGGTTGTGCGGCGGTTTCGGTCT